>NZ_JACHYV010000042.1:0-29596 GCF_014193135.1 Rhizobium sp. BK049 | reverse complement strand
GAGAGTAGGTCGCTGCCAGGTCTGCAAATCGCAACTCAGTTGATAAAATCTTCTCAATCACAAGCCAACGGCCCAAAGCCGAAACAAAGGGCCGCCCACAAAGCGGCCTTTCGTGTTATAATCAGTCCGCGGGGTGGAGCAGCCCGTTCGGCCTAAGATCGATCCACCGGATCGATCTCTTAACGGCCTCACCTCGTCAGGCTACGCCTGACATCGCTCCCGGGCTCAGACAGTCCGGAATAAAATAACGCGGGGTGGAGCAGCCCGGTAGCTCGTCAGGCTCATAACCTGAAGGCCGCAGGTTCAAATCCTGCCCCCGCAACCAAAATTCCCCATAGATCGGCATCTACCTTCTTATCGCTGGCGGAAAAGCTGCGCTTTCCCTGGCGATGGTAGCTTCTCGTCGCTGACGCTCGCCATAACCTGAAGGCTGAGCAACGTGACGGTTCAAATCATGCAACCGAAATCAACATTTCCCTAAAAGCCCGCCAATAGCGGGCTTTTTGCGTTTTAGCGCCGCAGAAACGATAGTCCAATCAGTTGTATCGATCTTCAGGTGACGACGAAATAGTTGCTAAAAGGATAATATTCTAATATACGTAGTTCAGGCGCTTCTTATATTTCCCTAGCAGCAAGCAACGTCCGTCCATTCGGCGGCGCCTATTATTCTATTCAAAGGGCAGTTCGATTTCATGAAGTAGTTCAGATCTATGGGGGGAATCATGCGAAAATGGCGATCTTCTCTACTGACGTCTCCATATGGGAGGCGCCGTGTTTTATCGGCAATCGCCGCGTTGCCCGCGTTCTGCGCAGTGGTGCTCTTCACCGAGGTTGCATATGCGCAAGCGCCGACCGAAGAACAGCGTGACGCCATCCGAGCGGAATGCCGCTCCGATTTCATCGCCAAATGCTCCGGGGTGACGCCAGGAGGAATGGAGGCGCTTACCTGCTTGCAGCAGCATAGCGCCTCGCTTTCGGCGGGATGCCGGAATGCGGTTTCCGCGGTGACTGCAAAACCTAAATCGACATCGGCGCAGCCGGCGCCGGCGCCGGCTGCGCCTGCGGATACGACGGCGAGCGCTCCGGCGGCCGCGACCGGGGCGCCGGCGCATCAGCCAACGCAGGCACAGCGAAATGCGGTCAAATCGGCTTGCCAGCGCGATTTTATGGCGCAATGTTCCGGGGTAACGCCGGGAGGCGCCGCGGCGCTCAGTTGCCTGCAGGAGCATAACGCCGCTTTATCGGCGCCATGCCAGCAGGCGGTCGCCGCGTTGGGGGGAACGGGTGCGCCGACGACCGGCGGTGCAGGCGCCACGGGCGCGATCACGCCGGCTCCGCAAGCAATGATGCCGGCCTTCTCACCGCGCGAGGAAGTGATGATCCTGCGGGAAACCTGCGGAGCGGATTTCCGGGCCTTGTGCCGCATGGTGCCTTTGGGGGGAGGACGAGGCATCGCCTGTCTGCGGAACAATCTGCAGCGGGTGTCGCCGGCCTGTCATCGGGTCCTGACCTCGGGATTGTAGCACCCAGCCGAAACTTGCATGCAGAATGGGGTGATCGCGCTCCAACGGAAATTTCCGCGAGTGCGATCTGGCCAAGACCGCAGACGGAAGTTGCCCGCCTCGATGCCTTGCATCTCACACATTTCATGTCCGGCTCCGGCAGGTCCGCCAGCCAGTCTGCAATTCGATGAAATCAATGACGACACGAACGAAAGGCATTGCCATGTCATCGACTTTCCCTTTTCCGCAATTGAAGCGGATGCTTATATATGCGTCGGTTTCCGCAAGCTTGGTGCTGCCGACAAGCGCTTGGGCGGATGATGCAAAAGAGCTGCTCAAGAAGATGTCCGATTTTCTGGCAGCGCAGGAGACGATCTCCTTCACATATCAATCTTCGCTCGAAGCGGTGACGCCCGCCTTCGAAAAGCTCCAGTTCGTGAGTTCGGGGACCGCCAACCTAACCCGTCCCGATAAGTTGCGCGTGGCGAGGACCGGTGGCTTCGCGGATCTCGACATCAGTTTCGATGGTTCGTCGCTGACAGTACACGGTAAGAATCTCGACGCTTACGCCAAGATCGATGGCAAGGGTTCGCTCGATGATCTGATCGACAGGCTCATGACAGCGGGCGTCGAAGCGCCGGGCGCTGATCTTTTATCCTCCAACGTCTATGACGAGCTCATGTCCGATGTGACGGAGGCCAAACATATTTCCAGTGCTTTCGTCGATGGCGTCGAATGCGAATACCTTGCCTTCCGCACGGCCGAAATCGACTGGCAGATCTGGATACAGACCGGCTCGCAGCCGATACCGCGCCGCTACGTCATCACCAGCAAGCATGTCGTCCAGGCGCCGCAATACACGCTCGAAATCCGTGATTTCAAAATTGGAGCAGATGTCGCAGCCGTTGCCTACACCATCGAGATTCCTGCCAGCGCGAAGACGGTCGATCTGAGCGAACTGCAATCGCTTGATGAGCTTCCGGCCGCCGCCGAAATGGGAGAAGCGAAATGACCTATAACAAGCTGCTGTTCGCACTCAGCGTTGCCGGCGTGCTGACATTCACCGATTTTCGCATTGAGGGGCAGGGATACATGCCATTGTCGGTCGGCTTCGCCACGCCGGCGGGCGCCGTCATCGGCAGGCCGCTGACGCCGCTCTCTTATGCGGGCGTGGCCCGCCGGACGACGCGGCGGGTCGTCACGCGCACGACGACGACTATCGCCGTGCTTCCGGCGGGGTGCCGCTATGGTCCCTATTTCGGCGGCTATTATTATCGATGTGGCGCCTATTATTATGCCAAGAGTGGCAGTGTTTATGTGCAGGTGATCGTCCAATAAAGCTGCGATTGCTTTACCCGACATTCGATATCTCTGCCTCCGCCATGGGCGCGGCCGCCTTTACGGTCGCGCCACGTCGCCTCCAATATTCCTCTAGGCGCTGGAGCAGCACGTAGAAGGAAGGGACGAAGAGGATGGCGAGGCAGGTCGAAGCGATCATGCCACTGAAGACCGATATGCCGATCGACTTGCGGGCCGATGCGCCCGCACCTGTCGCCAGCACGAGCGGCAGGACACCGAGGATGAAGGCAAAGGAGGTCATCAGGATCGGCCGGAAGCGCAGGCGGGCGGCCTCGACGGCTGCATCCAGGATTTCCATGCCTTCCGTCCGTTTTTCACGCGCATATTCGACGATGAGAATGGCATTCTTGGCCGCAAGCGCAATCAGCAGGATGAGGCCGATCTGGGTGTAGAGATTGTTGGCGACGCCCGCTGCCGTGAGTGCGGCCACCGTGCCGAGCAGGGCGAGCGGCACGGCCGCTATGACCGCCAGCGGCAGGATCCAGCTTTCATATTGGCCGGCCAGCACGAAATAGACGAGCAGCATGGCAAGCGCGAAGATGAAATAGATCTGACCGCCCACAGCCTTCTCCTGATAGGAGAGCGCCGTCCATTCGAAACCGGTTCCCGCCGGCAATGTATGGTCGGCGATCTGCTCCATGACCTCCAGCGACTGGCCGGAGCTGAAACCGGCGGCTGGTCCGCCGACGATGGTGGCGGTGGGATAGAGATTGTAGAGGCTGATCAGCGAAGGACCCTGTGTCATGGTGACGTCAATAACGGTGCCGAGCGGCACCATCGTCCCGTCGCCGGCCTTGACCTTCAGATTACGGATGTCTTCGGGACTGACCCGGAAATCGGAAGCGGCTTGCGCATAGACCTGAAAGGTGCGGCCGAATTTGTTAAACTGCGTAACATAGCTCGATCCGACATAGCCGGAGAGAGCGGAGAACACCTGGCCCACCGTAACTCCCAACGTCTCCGCCTTGATGCGATCGACCGAGACCGCAAGCTGCGGCACGTTCGAGCGAAACGGCGTGCTCAGCCTTTGCAGCGATGACTGGGCGTTGCCGTTCTTGACGATCGTGTCGGCAAGCGTCTGCAGCAGCGGATAATCGGATACGCCGTTCCTGAGTTCGACCTGCATTGTAAAGCCGTTGGCATTGCCGACGCCTTGTATCGGAGGCGGCACGACCACCAGCGTTTTTGCGGTCAGCACATGCTGCAGAGCGTCATTCAGATGCCGATAGATCGACAGCAGGTCCTGCCCCTTCTCCTTACCGCGCTCGTCCCAATCCTTGAGGACGACATAGGCGACGCCGGCATTCTGCAGGCTGGCATTGTTGTCGAGAACGGAAAGGCCACTGATGGTCAACACCTGATCGACGCCAGGGGTCGCCTCGGCGATCTTGCCGACCTCTGCCATCACAGAATCCGTCCGCTCTTTCGATGCGCCGTCCGGCAATTGCGCACTGATCAGCACATAGCCCTGATCCTCCAAGGGCAAGAACGCCGTCGGCAAGCGGGTGAGGCCCCAGACCGCAACCCCGATCAGCGCGAGCGCCGCGATGGCCATAATGCCGCTGTGGCGGGTCATCGCTCCGATCAGGCCGGCATAGTGGCGTTCACCCCAGTCATAGCCCCTATTAAAGCCGCGATAGAGAACATTGCGTTTTTCGGGAGGCACCGGCGTGCGAAGCCAAAGGGCGCATTGCGTCGGCTTCAGCGTGACCGCATTGATGGCGCTGATCAGGGCGGTGGCGGCGATGACGAGCGCGAACTGCCGATAGAGTTGGCCGGTCAGGCCGGGCAGGAAGGCGGCCGGAATAAAGACAGCCATTAGCACCAGCGTGATCCCGATGACGGGGCCGAGCAACTCCTCCATCGCTTTCTCAGCGGCCTTTCGGCCCGACATGCCGGCCTCGATGTGACGAGCGACGCCTTCGACGATGACGATGGCATCATCGACGACGATACCGATCGCGAGGACTATGGCAAAGAGCGTCGACAGATTGACCGTGAAGCCCAATGCCGCCATGGCCGCGAAGGCGCCGACGATGGTGACGGGAACGGTCGTCGCGGGTACGAGCATCGCCCGCCAATCCTGCAGGAAAACCAGAATGACAATGAGGACGAGTACGCCAGCTTCGATCAAGGTGACGTAAACCTCGTCGATGGAGGCTTCGACGAATTTCGTCGTATCGAATGGCATGTGATATTCGAGACCCGGCGGAAAGCTCCTTGAGAGTTCTTCCATCTTGGCGCGCACCACCTTCGCCACCGCAATGGCGTTCGCCTCCGGCAGCTGGAAAATGCCGATGCCGGCGGCCGGCCGGCCGTTTTGCGTGAAGGACTGGCTGTAGGTCTGGGCGCCGAGTTCGACGCGGCCGATATCGCGGACGCGCGTGATCCGGCCGCCCTGTCCGCTTTCGACCTTGACGACGATGTTCTCGTAGTCGGCCGCCTCATTCAGCCGGCCATTGACATTCAGCGTGTATTGGAAGACCTGCCCTTTCGGCACCGGCGGAATGCCGATCTGGCCGGCGGCGACCTCCTGACTCTGCTGCTGCACGACATTGACGACATCTTGCGGCGTCAGGCCGCGTGCCTGCAACAGGTTGGGATCCATCCAGATCCGCATCGCATATTGGCCGGCGCCGAACACCGTCACGTTGCCGACACCAGGTAGGCGGGCGAGTTCGTTCTGCAGATTGATGACGGCGTAGTTCGACAGGAACAGACTGTCGTAGCGGCTGTCGGGCGAGGTCAGGCTGACGAAGCCGAGGATCGCCGTTGATTTCTTCTGCGTCGTCACGCCCTGAAGCTGCACCGCTTCGGGAAGCGACGACATTGCTATGGCGACACGGTTCTGCACCAGAACCTGCGCCTGGTCCGGATCCGTTCCGATGGCAAAGGTCACGATCAGCGAATAGGTACCGTCGCTGGCGCTGGTGGACTGCATGTACAGCATGTCCTGCACGCCGTTGACCTGCTGCTCGATCGGCAGGGCGACAGTGTCGATAAGCGTCTGTGCGCTGGCACCGGGGAATCGCGTCGTCACCTGCACCGTCGGCGGGACGACATTGGGGTATTGCGCCACTGGCAGCCGGAACAGGGCAACCGCGCCGACCAGCACGAAGACGAATGCCAGCACGTTGGCAAGCACCGGCCGCTCGATGAAGAAACGCGAGATCATGCTGTTGCCCTCGAACGTTCAGATAAGGCGTGGTGGCGGATTCATTGCGTGGTCGTGTCTGCCTTGGCATCGCCGGCGGCATTGGCCGTCGGGTTCATATCCATCTTCTCGGCGGTGACCTTGCTGCCGGGAATGGCCTGTTGAATTCCCTGGGTCACCACCCAGTCAGCCGGATCGAGGCCGGATTGGATGACCCGGAGCGCGCCCTCACGCTGCCCGATCTTGACCTGCTTCTGCTCGATAACATCGTCCTTGCCGAGAACCAGTACGTAGGTGCCAAGCTGGTTCGTTCCGATCGTGTCGTCGCGCACCAGCAGAGCCTTGTCATCGTGGCCGACCGGCACCCGAACTCTGACGAACAGGCCGGGCAGCATGGCGTGGTCCTTGTTGTCGAACAGCGCGCGCACCTGAAGCGTGCCTGTGGAGGCATCGAGCTGAGGCGACACGTAGTCGAGATGTCCCTTGTGCGGATAGCCTTCCTCGGTCTGCAGACCGATCTCCGCGGGGATGCTTGGAAGGTCCGTCTGCCTGAAAGTATGTCCTTGCTTTGCCAGAGTTTCCTTGATCATCAACACCTGCGTTTCGCTGACGTTGAAATAGGCATAAAGCGGATCGGTCTGGACAATGCTGGCGAGTTTGGTGGGGCCGGACACGCCGACCAGCGTGCCGATGTCGACCAGGTGATCGGTGACGATGCCATCGAAGGGAGCGAGCACCTCCGTGTAGCCGAGGTTGATCGTCGCCAGATCGACATTGGCCTGGGCGTTGAGAATGGCTGCATTCGCCTCGTCAAGAGTTGCCTTGGCGCTGTCGACCGCGGTCTGGGTGGTGACCTGTTGCTTCGACAGATTGAGCTGACGGTCATATTCCTGCTTCGCGCCGACCTGCGAGGCTTGTTGTGAGGCGAGTGATGCCTTCGCCTGATCCAGTTGCGCCTGGTAGGTGTCGCGTTCGATGCCGAAAAGCTTGGTGCCCTTCTTCACCATCATGCCGTCCTGGTAGTCGATGGATTGGATATAGCCCTGGACGCGCGCCTCGATATCGACGGCATTGAGCGGCGCGGTATTTCCAGTGAGCTCGAAATAGAGCGTTACCGGTTTCTGGACGGGCTGTGCGACCCGGACCACAGGCGGTGGCGGAGGAACATAAGTGTTTCCGCCCTCCTCGCAGCCGGCGAGGAGCACCAAGCCGGCAAGTGTCAGAAAAAATCGCAGACCCTGATGCAATCCCCCACGCATTGCCGCTGCCTCGACATGTCAAGAGCCCAGTCTTTGATGCGTGCCTCGACGGCGGCCCCCACCGGCCAGCCGAAGGTTCAAGGCATGTGATATTATGTCGCGGCATTGCTAATAATTGCAATAGTCCTTGATGCACAATTGAACTGCTTCGCAGAGGCGGAGCGCAGTGTTGGGCTCTTGCCGGTCCAGCCGCCATCGTGAGGTGACTACGGTTTGCCCAGACGTTCCAGGGCGGACTGCAAGGGTGCGTCGGAAACGCGGACCAGGCCGATGTAAGGATTGGCCATGTCCGAAACTAGGAAGACGGCACCGGCGACCGACAAGGCGCAGACAAGGAGAATGGCCAGCACCGTCGGGTTCGGTGGTGCCTGGAGCCCGAAGGTCGTGAAAAGCAGCGAAAGCCAACAGACGACGACAACAAGGAAGGCCCAAGGCAAGCCCTCGCTGCCGGATTCGACCAGCAGCCAGTGAGTTTCGGCCACCATGCCGCTTACATCGAGTGCGCGCGCCTGGAGGGAGCGCTGCACGGCATTGCGCGGCGAGAGCGATCGAAGATCACCTTGAACCGCCTCGATATCCTGGTATTCCCCTGCCGCTCCGCCCGATGGCTTATCGGTGGTCTCGGCAGTCCAGCCGCGGCTCAGCCTCCTTTCGATGAGCTGACGCAGCAGCTGGCGCGCACGATCCGTTTCCGGGCCGTATTGCGCCATGACGCGGTCGAGCAGGAGAACCCGCGCAGCCGCCGTCCTCATCTCCACTTCGGCGTTGTCATAGCTCGATTTGGCGGATGCGATCAGCAGACCGAGGGCCAAGGCCGACAGCGTTCCTACCACCGCGGTTGCGAGCCTGATGGCATCTTTGGATTCCGAGCTGAGATGATGATCCGGCAAGCGGCCGCGCAACATCATTCCGATCGATGTTGCCGCCGACAGAAAAACAAATACAAGCCCGCCAAGCAACAGTGAGCTCAAGCCCCGTCTCCGTGCCGACATGACAATGCTGCAAGCTGCGATGCTTGCAAGCTCTATACAAGAACACGGTCATCATAGCGGAAGACAGTGGGAGCGTGGAACTCTTTACTTCCTCATTCCAGAGCGGAGATCACTGCTGGAAGATGAGCAGCACGTAAGCCAGGAACAGCACCAGATGGACGGCGCCCTGCATGAGATGAGTGCGACCGCTGGCAAAGGTAATGATGCTGACGGCAAGGGTGAGCAGGAGCATCACCAGATCACCGTGTTCCAGCCCAAGGGTGACCGGGTGTCCGTAAAGACGGCTGACGGCGAGCATCGCCGGCACGGTCAGTCCGATCGTCGATAAGACCGAACCCAGAAAAATATTGACGGAGCGCTGAAGATTATCGGCGATGGAGGCGCGCACGGCACTGATCGCCTCCGGCGTTGCAACGAGGATGGCCATGACAACGCCGCCGAACGCGGTCGGGGCATGCAGGGTTTCGATGATGTAATCGATCGGCCGCGCAAGCTGTTCGACCAGAAAGACCACCGGACCCATATAGGCGAAGAGCAGAGCGGCATGCGGCCAGACCGGCCGGTGCGAAAGGGCCTGTTCGCCGGGATGCTCATGGCGATGGCCATCGGTGGTGAAATAATCCTGATGGCGGCCAGCCTGGAGAAACAGGAATGTTGCGTAAAGGCCGACCGAGATGATGCCCAGTATCAATTGTCGTGGCGCCGATGGATGCTGGCCGTCCGGACCGGCGAGAAATGTGGGCATGACGAGGCTGAGCGTCGCCAGCGGCACGATGACGCCGAGATAGGCGTTGGCGCCCTGGAGATTATGCTGTTGTTCCGGCCGCCGCCACGCCCCCAGCAGCAATGACAGGCCGACCATGCCATTGAGGATGATCATGACGACCGCAAAGAGAGTGTCGCGCGCAAGCGTGGGATTGTTCTCGCCGTGAATCATGACGGCGGAGATCGCCATGACTTCGATCGAGGTTATGGCTAGCGTCAGAATGAGCGTGCCGTAGGGCTCTTTCAGCCGCTCGGCCAGGTGATCCGCATGCCGCACGACAGACAAAGCTGAGCCGAGCACGACGGCAAACAGCCATGCGAAAACGACGGTGAACCAAAACGGATCGGCAAGCCGCCGGAAAAGTTGCTCCGGAAATGCGAGGAATATCAGGCTGGTTGTGACGCTGACGCCGAGGAACCACTCCTCTCTCAGGCCGATCCTGCCCGCGGCGCGCACTGCAGGCCTGTCAGTCATCGAGAGCACCGCAATTCCGCAGATTCCGCCGCAATGCGATCATCAACACCATCGTGTCCCGCCCGCTATCCTACCCGCCACATGACAGGAATCGAACAAAGGGTCCGAAAACCGGACCGCCTACCTTCATGCAGAAGCCATCTCGCCTTTTCATTGAAACAAGCTCGCCCCCTAATCCCGGCCCTTGTCGCCACCCAGAATACAAAAGGACCATATCTCACGCCAGACGGCATCTGCCCCCAGGCGCGGGCACTGCAAGCCAAGGAAGACTTTGTTATTCGCGGCCGGTCGCCGGGATCGCTGCGCCGGTAACGACGGCTGCGGCGGGCGATATCAGGAAGGCGATGAGCCGGGCGATCGACTGCGGCGATACCCAGGCGTCCGTTTTTGCATTGGGCATGGCAGCACGATTCTCGGGGGTATCGATCGTGCCAGGCAGAATGCAGTTGGCGGTGATGCGGTCGTCGCGGCACTCGGCAGCAAGCGCTTCTGTCAGCCGGATGACGGCCGCTTTCGAGGCTGCATAGGCGGCCTGGTTAGGACCGGCCTTCAGGCCGGGCATCGCAGCGACGTGTACGATGCGGCCGTAGGCTGCAGCCTTCATCGTCGGGAGAACCGCCGCGCTGATCGTCAGCGCGGTGCGGGCGTTTGCCGTCATCATCGTATCCCATTGCGCCGGGGCTTCCGGCCCGACCGGCCCCATCTGAAACCCGCCGACGGTGTTGACCAGTGCGCCTACGCCGCCGAAGCGCTTGACGGCTCGGGCGACGGCGGCAGCGCAGGAGGCGTAATCGGTGAGATCCGTTCCGGCAATCGATAGAAACTCGCTGGACGCGGGAAGCTCGCCGGCCAAGGTTTCCAGCTCCTGGCTCGAACGGTTCATGCAGACGAGTTTCACGCCGGCGCCGGCAAGCTCCCGGACAACGGCGCTGCCGAGGTTGCCGCCGGCTCCCGTGACGATCACGGATTTCTGGTCGTTCATGGCAAGTGATCTCCTGACGGTGCCGTTGCTGGACGCCGCGCATTGTTGGTCCAGGCTGCGCCGCAACGCAACCCCTGCGCAACCGCGCCAGTCAGGTATCTTGAGAACGTTGGCGGAGCAGTGAGCTTCGCCCGTCATCATCCAGCTCCGTCGCGTTGGGATTCAGTGATATTTTTCCCGTTCGCGGCCGAGAATGTCCGGCGCATCCAACTCGGAGATCGGGCGGGTGACATCTGCCGGGATGTCACCGGTGAGCTGCAGGTCGAGGTAGCGAGCGCAGCAGACGCGCAGGAAGGATGTGAAGTTACCGAGATCATGGCCGGCATCGATTGATTCATGGTGCAACCGGGTAATCAGCTGCACGACGTTCATGCCGTCGCGCCGGGAAATTTCCTCGAGCTTCGACCAAAAGAAGTTCTCCAGTCTGACGCTGGTGACCATGCCGTCGATGCGCAGCGACCGGGTGGCACTTTCCCATAATCGCGCATCCGCTTTGATGAAGAGTTCACACATATCGTCCTCCCGGCCCCGCCTCGTCAGGCGGCGTTGGTTTCAGGTATTGACGAGGCATCGAGTACAGTCATGAACTGCCTCAGCCAGGAGGGATGCGCCGGCCATGCCGGCGCCGTGACCAGATTGCCGTCCGAGACCGCATCGGCAATTGAAATATCGGCGTAAATGCCGCCGGCAAGTTCGACTTCCGGCCGGCAGGCGGGATAGGCCGAGCAGGTGCGGCCCTTCAACACGCCGGCGGCGGCAAGCAACTGCGCGCCGTGGCAGATGGCGGCCACAGGCTTTCCGGCTTCGAAGAAGTGCCGGACCGATTTGATGACGTCGGCATTGAGGCGAAGATACTCCGGCGCGCGGCCGCCGGGGATGACCAGGGCATCGTAATCCTCCGCTCGCACGCTGTCGAAAGTGGCGTTCAGGGCGAAATTATGGCCTCGTTTTTCCGAGTAGGTCTGATCGCCCTCGAAATCGTGAATGGCGGTGGCGACGGTCTCACCCGCCTTCTTGCCGGGGCAGACGGCATCGACCGTATAGCCGCAGGCGAGCAGCGTCTGAAACGGCACCATCGTTTCATAATCTTCGGTGAAGTCACCCGTGATCATCAGGATCTTAGAAGCTGGCATCGCATCCTCCTTGGAACCAACAGGCGAAGATTAACAAAGACCGCCGAGCAGCAGGTACTATGGGAATACTACAGGCGAAATTCTCGGCCGGAATCTGGGTGAGCATCGCGAGCTCTCAGACCCTCTCCCGTGTGTAAACCGTTGTATCTGTCGGGCGGCAGATTTCACACCGTCCTGACCGTCGCATCCGGGACGGCACAGGCCTCGCCGCCGCCGAAGAGACGGGAACGGGTGAGAAAGCGTTTCTCGCGGCCGTTGTCGAGCGAGAACATGCCGCCGCGGCCCGGCACGACGTCGATGATGAGCTGCGTGTGTTTCCATGCTTCGAACTGGCTGGCGCTGATATAGACCGGCACGCCGCCGATCTCGCCGAGCTTGACGTCGCTGTCGCCGACCATGAATTCATTGGCAGGATAACACATCGGTGAAGAGCCGTCGCAGCAGCCGCCGGACTGGTGAAAGAGGATATCGGGATGGTCCCGCTTGATTTCTGCAATCAGATCAAGGGCCGCATCGGTTGCGAGAACACGTGGTTCGCCGTCGACGGTCGTTTCCATGGTTCTTCCTCCTAAAGTTTGGGGGAAGAAAGAAACCCTCCCCGACCCCTCCCCACAAGGGGGAGGGACTTAACTTGTTGAACTGCCTCGTTCTAAAAGCGATGTATCGCCTTGCTGAGACTTCGGTAGGGAAAGCTGGTGGAGCGGCATCATAAGCCGCTCCCCCTTGTGGGGAGGGGTTTTGAACCTCTCCCATATGAAAACATCTCAGAAGAAACCGAGCGCCTTCGGGCTGTAGCTGACCAGCATGTTCTTGGTCTGCTGGTAATGCTCGAGCATCATTTTGTGAGTTTCGCGACCGATGCCGGATTGCTTGTAGCCGCCGAAGGCGGCGTGGGCGGGGTAGGCATGGTAGCAGTTGGTCCAGACGCGGCCCGCCTGGATCTCGCGGCCGAAACGGTAGCAGCGATTGGCGTCGCGGCTCCAGACGCCGGCGCCGAGACCGTAGAGCGTGTCGTTGGCGATTTCGAGCGCCTCCTTCTCATCCTTGAAGGTCGCGACCGAGACCACAGGTCCGAAGATCTCCTCTTGGAACACCCGCATCTTGTTGTGGCCCTTGAAGATCGTCGGCTTGACGTAATAGCCGTTCGCCAATTCGCCGCCGAGATCGTTGCGCGAGCCGCCGGCCAAAACCTGGGCGCCTTCCTGCTTACCGATGTCGAGATAGGCGAGTATCTTCTCAAGCTGCTCCGTCGATGCCTGGGCGCCGATCATCGTTTGCGGATCGAGCGGGTTGCCCTGTTTGATCGCCTCGACGCGTTTGACGGCCTTTTCCATGAAGCGGTCGTAGATCGATTCCTGGACGAGGGCGCGGCTCGGGCAGGTGCAGACTTCGCCCTGGTTGAGGGCGAACATCGCAAAGCCCTCGAGCGCCTTGTCGAGGAAATCGTCGTCGTCGGCCATCACATCGGCGAAGAAGATGTTCGGGGATTTGCCGCCGAGTTCCAGAGTGACCGGAATGAGGTTCTGGCTGGCATATTGCATGATGAGCCGGCCGGTCGTCGTTTCGCCGGTAAAGGCGATCTTGGCGATGCGGGGACTGGTCGCGAGCGGCTTGCCGGCCTCGATACCGAAGCCGTTGACGATGTTGAGCACGCCGGGCGGCAGGAGGTCGCCGACGAGTTCGGCCCAGAGCAGGATCGAAGCGGGGGTCTGTTCGGCCGGCTTCAGCACGACGCAGTTGCCGGCGGCAAGTGCCGGCGCCAGCTTCCACGTCGCCATGAGGATCGGGAAGTTCCACGGAATGATCTGGCCGACGACGCCGAGCGGCTCGTGGAAGTGATAGGCGACGGTATCATGGTCGATCTCGCCGATCGAACCTTCCTGGGCGCGGATGCAAGAGGCGAAGTAGCGGAAGTGGTCGATCGCCAGCGGAATGTCGGCCGCCATGGTTTCGCGGATCGGCTTGCCATTGTCCCAGGTCTCTGCCTGGGCAAGCAGTTCCAGCTTGTCTTCCATGCGCTGGGCGATCTTCATGAGGATATTGGAGCGCTCGGCGGCGGACGTGCGGCCCCATTTTTCCTTGGCCGCATGGGCTGCGTCGAGCGCGAGATTGATGTCTTTTTCATCGGAGCGCGGGATGTCGCAGAGTTTGCCGCCTGTGACCGGCGTCACGTTTTCAAAGTATCTGCCTTCGACCGGCTCGCGCCATTCGCCGCCGATATAGTTGCCGTATTTCAGCTTGAATGGCGATTCTACGATTTTCTGATGAAGCATGTCATCCTCCCTTGATGGTCCAGGTTCCCAAGCGAACCAGTGTCAGGAAAATGCGCATGTTTCAGCGGCCGGAACAGAGCATGTCATCCATATCGCAGTGCACACTGTCGCAGGGATGCGACAGGATCGTGTCGTGATTACCGCATGTCGATGGAACCTTCGTGGGCGTGCTCAGTGAAGGTCGAACTTCTTCATCTTTCGGTGCAGAGTGGCGCGACTGATCCCGAGTGCTGCGGCTGCCTGCGAAACGTTACCGCTAGTGCGCGACAGCGCGCGCAGCAAGGCTGCCTTCTCGGCTTCGATGATCTCCTCCTGCTGCGAGACCCCAGCCTCATGCAGGGCATCGGCGGCAGGGATGCCGGTGGCGATCCGCCTGTCGTCCAGTTGCAGCGCGATGCGGGCGGCGCGGGTTGCGCCGAGCACGAGGTCGTGCCGGTCGACAGCGAGCAGAGCGGCGGCGGAATTGGCGGGGCTCGGGACCATCAGGAAACGGGCGCCTGCAAAGGCCGAACGAAAGAGATTGAGTTCAATGCGCATGGCCGCATCGCGCACGGTCTGCGTCAGGATCGCCAAGGTCATCTCGTTTACGTCGTTGCGGCAGGTAGAGATATCAAGCGCCGCGGCCAACCGGCCACGGTGATCGCGGATCGGCGCCGTCGTGCAGCTGAGGCTGGTATTTGCGCAGAAGAAATGCTGATCGCGGAAAATGGCGACGGCGCGTTCATCGGCGAGCGCCGTGCCGATGCCGTTGGTGCCGATGCTCGCCTCGGTCCAGATTGAGCCGGTCCAGAGGCCGAGTTCATGAAATTCCTTGTCGTCGCCGGCAGCCCCGCGGCGCTCCAGCGCAATGCCGTTCCTGTCCGTCAGAAGCAAGCAACAGCCGGCCTTGCCGACGGTGCTGAAGAGACGATCGAGCTCTTCCGTCGCGCTGGCAATCAGCTGCCCGGACTGCTCGCGGGCGCGCCGGAACTCCTCGTCGGTCAGGCGCAGCGGCGCCCGTTCGTCCTCGGGTGCGAGCTGGTGCATCGTCATGCACCGCCGCCAGGAGGCGACCACCGGAGAACTGGCGGCGGCGGAGTCGCGTTGGGCCGACGTGTAGACGTGCTCGGCATGTGCAGAGTGTTCGTGCATCGGCTCCTCCCACCGAAATTCAGCGCAGTCTGGTGGAAAAGCCGCGGGTTTGCAATCAGCCCGCACTTGGCTGTCCTCAATCCCCGACTCTTCCCGACGAAAGGACTGAATTCACATTTCGGTGTTCGTGCCGTCTTCGTTGTAACAAAAGACTGCTCCTGTCCGTAGTTCTGTGCAGAAACGAAGTTTGCCGGCGAGGAGAACCGACCATGTTGAACAGACGATTGTTGCTGATGGGCGCCGCTTTCGGAGCGATGGCAGTTCGCTTGGGCCTGATCGGTGAGGCGATCGCCGGCGAGACCTTCGCGGTGACGCACAGCGAGGCGGAATGGCGCAAGCTGCTGACGCCGGATCAGTATGCCGTCCTGCGCCAGGCGGGGACGGAGTCTCCCTTCACCAGCGTCTTGCTGCACGAGGAGCGGAACGGCAAGTTCGCCTGCGCCGGCTGCGACCAGAACCTGTTTTCCTCGGCGACCAAATTCGACAGCGGCACCGGCTGGCCGAGCTTCTGGGCGCCTCTTAAAGACGCCGTCGGCACGGAGCGCGACACCAGCTTAGGCATGACGCGGACCGCTGTGCATTGCAGCCGTTGCGGCGGCCATCTCGGTCATGTCTTTGATGACGGCCCGAAACCAACCGGGCTTCGCTACTGCATGAACGGTCTTGCCTTGACGTTTCATCCGGCCTCGGCCTGATCGGGGAACAGCTGTTGTCCCGATTCTGTTCTAGCGCCGCAACCAAGCCTCGATGCCGCGCCCGGCTGCACGGCCGGTCGCCAGACAGGCGGTGAGGAGATAGCCGCCGGTCGGCGCCTCCCAGTCGAGCATCTCACCGGCGACGAAGGTGCCGGGCAGCGCCTTCAGCATGAAGTCTTCGTCGATGCTGGTCCAGCGGATGCCACCTGCAGAGGAGATCGCCTCGGCAATCGGCTTTGTATCGAGAACCGGTACCGGCAGAGCCTTGATCACGCCGGCGAGACGTTCGGGATCGGCTCGGTCGCGGTCCGGCGCGAGTTCGCGCAGCAATGCCGCCTTGACGCCTTCAAGCCCGGCACCCTTGCGCAGGCGGTTTGAAAAGCTCGACCTGGTGTCCTGCCGCGTCAAATCGCGCGCCAGCCTTTCGATCGTCCGGCCCGGGGCGAGGTCGAGCGTCAGGGCAGCGCTGCCGTGGTGCAGCAGCCGGTCGCGGAGGCTGGCCGCATGGGCGTAGACCAAGCTGCCTTCGATGCCGCTGCCGGTGATGACGAACTCGCCGGGAAAGGTGCCGGCTTCGGATGTGGCGGTGACCGACTTGACGGGCTCGCCGGCGAAACGCGCGCTGAAGCCGGCGCTCCAGTCGACGACGAAGCCACAATTGGCGGGCCGGAAAGCAGCGATCTCGACGCCCCTCTGGGCCAACCAGGGCAGCCAGGCGGCATCCGAGCCAAGACGCGGCCAACTTGCGCCGCCAAGCGCCAGCAGGGCGGCGTCGCAATGGACAATGCTACGCCCTTCCGGCGTTTCGAAAACGTAACCGTCTTCGACAAGGCCGGTCCAGCGATGGCGGGTGCGCAACGCAACACCCCGCTCTTCAAGCCGCTTGAGCCAGGCACGCAGCAAAGGAGAAGCCTTCATCACCTTGGGGAAAACCCGGCCGGAGGAGCCGACGAAGGTCTCGGTGCCGAGCCCTGCGGCCCAATCCCTGATATCACCGGGAGTAAAGGCGTCGAGAGCGGGACGCAGACGGGCTGAAGCCGTTCCGAAGCGCGTAACGAAACGGGCATAATCCTCGGAATGGGTGATGTTGAGGCCCGACTTGCCGGCCAGCAGGAACTTGCGGGCGAAGGTCGGCATGGCGTCGTAGATCGCCACAGCATGGCCGGAGAGCGAAAGCAGCTCGGCAGCCGCAAGACCCGTGGGGCCGCCACCGATGATTGCAATCCGTTTCTGGCTCATGATGTCTTCGCCCGATTCCTTCCGGCGCAGTTTTGGCGCGGCCGCTGCTCACCTGCAAGGGTGCAGGTTCGTCAATGGTGAGAATGCGTGCATTGACCATGGTCGGCGAGAATCTCGATGACGCGACATTGGTCGACGCGGCCGTGGCCGCAGCCCTCCACCATCATTTCCAGCTCGGCTTTCAAAGCCATCAGGCTGCGGATGCGCTGCTCAACCTCAACGAGGCGAGCCTTGGCGATGGCGTCGGCCGAGGCGCAGGACTGGTTCGGCTCATCCTGCAGCGTGAGCAGCGTGCGGATTGCCTCGATCTCGAAACCGAGCTCGCGCGCGTGGCGGATGAAAGCAAGGCGGCTGATGTCGGCAGGTTCGAAGGATCGCTGGTTGCCTTCGCTGCGGCTCGGGGCCGCAAGAAGGCCGATGCTCTCGTAATAGCGCACCGTCGGCACTTTGACGCCGCTCCGGCGGGCCGCCTCGCCAATCGTGATCTTTTTCATGATTTTTCTCTTGCACCTCTAGTCGCTAGAGGATGTAGGAGGGATGCTTCTGTTTGACAAGGAAGCGGATATGGCTGAGACGAGCGAGACACGATACAGGGTCGGTGGCATGGATTGCGCCGCCTGCGCGAGCAAGATCGATACCGCAGTCAGGCGCATAGCAGGCGTTGCCGATGTCTCAGTCTCGGTGGTGACAGGCACCATGACCATCCGGCATGACGGCAGCAGCGATCTCAAGGCGGTCGAGAAGAAGGTGACGGGGCTTGGTTATTCCGTTTCGCCCTTTGCCGGAAATGCGACGCCTGCGCGTGAAGACCGCCGGCACTATCATCACGATCATGCCGCTCATGGCCATGGAGATCACGACCATGCCAGGCATGATCACGACCATGCCCATGACGAGAAGGAAATCGAAGGCTCGCATGGGCACGACGATGCACCGATGACCGGTCCCTGGTGGCGGAGCAGGAAGGGCCGGCTGACCATTTTTTCGGGTGCGGCGCTCGTTGCCGCCTATGCCGTCGGCCATCTGGTGCCGGCGGTCGCGTCCTACGCCTTCATCGTCGCCATGCTGGTCGGTCTGGCTCCGATCGCGCGGCGCGCTGTCATGGCGGCATTCTCCGGCACGCCGTTCTCGATCGAGATGCTGATGACGATCGCCGCCGTCGGCGCTGTTATCATCAATGCCGGCGAGGAAGCGGCAACGGTCGTATTCCTGTTTCTCGTCGGCGAGTTGCTCGAAGGCGTGGCGGCGGGCAAGGCGCGTGAAAGCATACAGTCGCTGACGGCCCTGGTGCCGAAGACCGCGCTGCTCGAAGACAATGGGCAGATGCGAGAGGTGCCGGCTGAAAGCCTTGCCGTCGGCACGGTTATCATGGTTCGCCCCGGCGATCGCATCTCTGCCGACGGCGTCATCGCATCAGGCGAGAGCGCGATCGACGAGGCTCCGGTGACGGGCGAGAGCACGCCGGTGCGCAAGGGCGTCGACGCCGTGGTCTATGCCGGTACGGTCAATGGCGATGCGGTGCTGAGGGTTCGCGTCACGGCGGCTGCTGCCGACAATACTATCGCCCGCGTCGTCAAGCTGGTGGAAGAAGCGCAGGAATCGAAGGCGCCGACGGAGCGCTTCATCAAGCGGTTTTCGCGCTACTACACGCCGGGTGTGGTCGTCGTTGCCGCGCTGGTCGCGGTCGTTCCGCCGCCGTTCTTCGGCGGCGCGTGGAGTGAGTGGATCTACAAGGGTCTTGCCATCCTGCTGATCGGCTGCCCTTGCGCCCTCGTCATCTCGACGCCGGCGGCGATCGCGGCTTCGCTGTCGGCGGGCGCGAGGCGCGGGCTGCTGATGAAGGGCGGTGCGGTCCTGGAGACGCTCGGCAAGGTGACGATGGTCGCCTTCGACAAGACGGGCACGCTGACGGAAGGCAAGCCTCGGGTGACCGACATCCTTTCCTTTGGATTGGGTGAGGCGCAGCTCCTGTCGCGCGCGGCGGTGCTCGAGCAGGGCTCCAGCCATCCGCTGGCACAGGCGATTCTTCACCGCGCCAAGGCGGACGGCGTGCCCGTGCCACCCGCCTTCGAGCTGGAAGCGCTGCCGGGCAAGGGTGTCACCGGCAAAATCGGCGGCGAGGCAGTTGATCTCTTGTCGCCGCCCGCCGCCCGCGAGCGGGGGGCACTTGACGCGAAACAGGAGGCGCGTATTGCAGGGCTCAATGATGAGGGCAAGAGCGTGTCGGTGCTGCTCGTCAATGGCGCTGCGTCCGGCCTGATCGCCATGCGCGACGAGCCGCGCGAGGACGCCGCGGCCGGGCTCTCGGCGCTCAAATTGGCCGGTGTCAAGGCGATGATGCTGACCGGCGACAACAAGCGGACGGCGGCAGCCGTCGCAGACATGCTCGGCATCGACTGGCGGGGCGAGATGATGCCCGAGGACAAGCAGCGGGTCGTCGGCGAATTGAAGCGCAAGGGCTTCATAGTCGCCAAGGTCGGCGACGGCATCAACGACGCGCCGGCGCTCGCCGCCGCCGATATCGGCATCGCCATGGGCGGCGGCACCGATGTGGCGCTGGAGACGGCCGATGCCGCCGTGCTGCACGGGCGCGTTGGCGACGTGGCGCGAATGATCGCGCTTTCGCAGCGGACGATGCGCAATATCCTCGAGAATATCACCATTGCACTCGGGCTGAAGGCTGTCTTCCTGGTGACCACGATCATCGGAATCACCGGGCTCTGGCCGGCGATTCTCGCCGATACCGGAGCCACCGTGCTGGTTACGATCAACGCGCTCAGGCTGCTCCGCGTAGAGGAATAAATCCTTTCCTCTTCGGAGCGCCGATTAGGGCCGATCCGGAATCGAAAACCGCAGAGCCGGCTACAGGCCGGCTCTCGTCGTTCAGGCCTTCTCCACAGTTCGTTTTGTTTAAGCCTTCATTATCCATGTTTTTCACAGGAACGCAGTGATTTCAAACCTACCGTAACGCAACGCACAAACCATCCGTTGACGTGAATTTCGATTCGCGTACTATATCTAGTGTTCAAGGTTCCTTCGATTCGTGAGGATCGCGGGCTAAGACGGGAATACGGTGCGTCTCGCCATGAGGGTGGGACAAGGCCGGAGCTGCCCCCGCAACTGTGAGCGGAGAGCAACTGTCCGATTTCGGGTCACTGGGGCATGATGCCTCGGGAAGGCTGGGCAGGTGCTTCGACCCGTGAGCCAGGAGACCTGCCTTGAATGAAACGTCCACGGGCGGGGTGTCCGGAAGGTCGCGTGCATGCAGCGGAATGATCCGCGCTGTTGCGCTGCCCCGAACGACCGCATGAGCACTTCGGGGTTTGAAGTCATGTCGAGAGCATCAAGGCCGGCGCCCGCGCACATCCTGCGAGGGACCAAGTCAGGCGTTTAAAGCGCCAACCTTGCCAGATCACTATCAAGCATTTCCCCGGACGCCGCATGGCGCCCGATCCCAGTCCTGCGTCCTGAATTCATTGACTTCACGAGGAACATGATGAGCGTTACCGTTTACAGCAAGCCGGCCTGTGTCCAATGCACGGCCACTTACCGCGCCCTCGATCGCCTGGGCGTGGATTATGAGATCGTCGATATTTCCGAGGATGCCGAAGCGCTCGATCGCGTGCGTGGCATGGGCTACATGCAGGTTCCGGTCGTCGTTGCCGGCGAGCAGCATTGGGCGGGCTTCCGCCCCGACATGATCAGCGCACTCTCCTGACCGGAGAAAAGCGGTGGGGCTGATCGTCTATTATTCCAGCCGATCCGGGAACACCCATCGTTTCGTCGAGAAGCTGGGATTGCGCGCGGCGCGCATCCCCCTCGGCGCTGAGGCCATCCACATTCGCGAACCCTATGTGCTGATCTCGCCTACCTATTGCGGAAACGGTGGTAAAGGGGCCGTGCCCAAGCAGGTGATCCGCTTCCTCAACGAGGCGGAAAACCGCTCCAACATCCGCGGCGTGATTGCTGCGGGCAACAGCAATTTCGGCGAGACCTATGGGCTCGCCGGCGATGTCATCTCGAAGAAGTGCCAGGTGCCGTACCTCTACAGGTTCGAGCTCCTGGGAACTGCCGATGATATCGCCAACGTCAAAGACGGGATGGGACGATTTTGGACACGGGAACAAATCTGACGCGGGACGCGGGCGCAAAACCGCTGAAAGCGGCCGAAACACTCGACTATCATGCACTGAACGCGATGCTGAACCTCTACGACGACGAGGGAAAGATCCAGCTCGACAAGGATCGCGTGGCGGCCAAGCAATATTTCCTGCAGCATGTGAACCAGAACACCGTGTTCTTTCACAATCTTCGGGAAAAGCTCGATTACCTCGTCGCGGAGGGCTATTACGAGCAGGAGGTTCTCGACCAGTATTCCTTCAATTTCGTCCGCGACCTGTTCGATCAGGCCTATGCCAAGAAATTCCGGTTTCCTACCTTCCTCGGGGCTTTCAAATATTACACCAGCTATACGCTGAAGACCTTCGACGGAAAGCGCTATCTCGAGCGCTACGAAGACCGCATCTGCATGGTGGCGCTGGCTTTGGCGCGCGGCGATGAGGCCCTTGCTCGCGACATAGTCGACGAGATCATTTCCGGCCGCTTCCAGCCGGCAACGCCCACCTTCCTCAATGCCGGCAAGAAGCAGCGCGGCGAACTCGTTTCCTGTTTCCTGCTGCGCGTCGAGGACAACATGGAATCGATCGGCCGGTCGATCAATTCGGCGCTGCAGTTGTCGAAACGCGGCGGCGGCGTGGCCCTGTCGCTGACCAATATCCGCGAGGCGGGCGCGCCGATCAAGCAGATCGAAAACCAGTCCTCCGGCATCATCCCCGTCATGAAGCTCCTGGAAGACAGCTTCTCCTATGCCAATCAGCTCGGTGCGCGGCAGGGGGCGGGTGCGGTTTATCTGAACGCCCATCATCCCGATATCATGCGCTTTCTCGACACCAAACGTGAAAACGCCGATGAGAAAATCCGCATCAAGACGCTGTCGCTCGGCGTTGTCGTGCCCGACATCACCTTCGAACTCGCCAAGAACAATGAGGACATGTACCTGTTCTCGCCCTACGACGTGGAACGGGTCTACGGCGTGCCTTTCACCGAGATTTCGGTGACGGAGAAGTACCGGGAAATGGTGGCGGACGCCCGCATCTCGAAGAAGAAGATCAAGGCGCGCGAATTCTTCCAGGTCATCGCCGAAATCCAGTTCGAAAGCGGCTACCCTTACATCATGTTCGAGGACACGGTGAACCGCTCGAACCCGATTGCCGGGCGCATCTCCATGAGCAACCTCTGCTCGGAGATACTGCAGGTGAGCGAGGCGAGCGACTATCATGACGACCTTTCCTACAAGCATCTCGGCAGGGATATTTCCTGCAATCTCGGCTCGCTGAACATTGCTGCGGCGATGGATTCGACCGACTTCGGCAAGACGATCGAGACCTCGATCCGGGCGCTGACAGCGGTGTCCGATATGAGCAATATCTCCTCGGTTCCTTCGATCGAGAAAGGCAATGACGAGAGCCATGCGATCGGCCTCGGGCAGATGAACCTGCACGGATACCTCGCCCGCGAACGCATCTTCTATGGCTCTGAGGAAGGCGTCGATTTCACCAACATCTATTTCTATGCGGTGACCTATCACGCGCTGCGTGCCTCCAATCGTCTGGCGGTCGAGCGTGGTGTGAGCTTCAAGGGGTTCGAGAATTCGAAATACGCTTCAGGTGACTATTTCGACAAATATACCGAGCAGGAATGGAAGCCGGCCACCGAAAAGGTGCAGGCGTTGTTCGACAAATCGGGCATCCATATTCCGACACAGCAAGACTGGGTGGCGCTGAAAAAGGCGGTGATGGCCTCAGGCCTCTATAACCAGAACCTGCAGGCGGTGCCGCCGACGGGCTCGATCTCCTATATCAACCACTCGACTTCCTCGATCCATCCGATCGTCTCGAAGATCGAGATCCGCAAGGAAGGAAAGATCGGCCGCGTCTATTATCCGGCGCCGTTCATGACCAATGACAATCTCGACTACTATCAGGACGCCTACGAGATCGGGCCGGAGAAGATCATCGACACCTATGCGGCAGCAACCCAGCATGTCGACCAAGGCCTGTCGCTGACCCTGTTCTTCCGTGATACGGCGACGACGCGCGACATCAATAGGGCGCAGATTTACGCCTGGAAGAAGGGCATCAAGACGATCTACTACATCCGCCTTCGCCAGATGGCCCTTTCGGGTACGGAAGTGCAGGGGTGTGTGTCGTGTACGTTGTGATTTGATTTCGCTTGTGAGCACTGCCCCTCACCCTAACCCTCTCCCCGTTCTGACGGGGAGAGGGGACTCGCCACACGAGCCGGCAATAAAGACGGATAAGGGTGCGGCATACCCCCTTCGCCCCGCAAGCGGGGAGAAGGTGCCGGCAGGCGGATGAGGGGCAAATCCGGATACATTCCTCAAGAGGACCACCTTATGAACATACAACTCAAGCCAGCCTCGCGCGTGCGCGCCATCAACTGGAATCGCATCGAGGACGACAAGGATCTCGAGGTCTGGAATCGCCTCACCGGCAATTTCTGGCTGCCGGAAAAGGTGCCGCTGTCGAACGACATCCCTTCCTGGGCGACGCTGACGGCGGCCGAGCAGCAGCTGACCATTCGGGTCTTCACCGGATTGACGCTGCTCGACACGATACAGAACGGAGTCGGCTCCATCAGGTTGATGGAGGATGCGGCGACGCCGCATGAGGAGGCAGTGCTTTCCAACATCTCCTTCATGGAAGCGGTGCATGCCCGTTCCTATTCCTCGATCTTCTCTACGCTGTGCTCGACGCCTGATGTCGATGATGCCTATCGCTGGTCCGAGGAGAATGAATTTCTCCAGCGCAAATCAGCGCTAGTCATGGAGCAATATGCCTCCGGCGACCCCTTGAAGAAGAAGGTCGCCAGCGTCTTCCTGGAAAGTTTTCTGTTCTATTCCGGCTTCTATCTGCCGATGTACTGGTCGAGCCGCGCCAAACTCACCAACACGGCCGATATGATCCGGCTCATCATCCGGGACGAGGCGGTGCACGGCTATTATATTGGTTACAAATTTCAGCGCGGGCTGGAACGGCTTTCCGAAGAGCGCCGTCAGGAGATCAAAGATTTCGCCTTCGACCTGCTGCTCGACCTCTACGATAACGAGGCGAGATATACCGAAGCGCTCTATGACGGAGTCGGACTGAGCGAGGACGTCAAGAAGTTCCTCCACTACAATGCCAACAAGGCGCTGATGAACCTCGGCTACGAAGCACTGTTTCCGGCCGAAGCCTGCAAGGTCAATCCGGCGATCTTGTCGGCGCTGTCGCCGAATGCCGACGAGAACCACGACTTCTTCTCCGGCTCGGGGTCCTCCTATGTCATCGGCAAGGCCGTGGCCACCGAAGACGAGGACTGGGATTTCTGAGACTTAATTGCAGTCTCCCCTTATCATTTGCTTCGCCATCGACCACATTCACGGAAAATGAATTCGGTGTTCGTCGGTGATGCGGCGTAGTGGGGTTTCGATGTCCTCTTTTTTGAACAAGGCCGGGGCTGCCGTTGAAACGGATGACGGCGTCTGGCCGATCCGCCGGAGGCGGATCCTCGACTGGCTGGTGAACGAGACGCGCGGCGAGCGCTTCATCGACAACATCCTGGTGGCAATGTGCGAGAAGCTTTTGGCAGCGGGGGTGCCGGTGGCGCGCGCGACGCTGCATTTCAGGACTAACCATCCGCAATGGATCGGCGCCCGCATCCTTTGGAAAGAGGGCATGGCGGAAGCGAAAATCGACACATTCGCCTATGGTGTCGAAACCACGCCGGAATTCTTGAAGAGCCCGGTTAACGCGATCCATCAGGGTGCGGAGGAGTTTCGCAAACAGTTGGAAGGTGCAGCCGAAGACGACGAAGATAGTCTCTTTCAGGAATTGCGCGACGACGGCCTCACGGAATACATCGCCTGGCCGATCGAGCATACTTTCGGAAAACGTCACGTCGTGACATTTTCCACATCTCGGCCGGGTGGTTTTACGGGCGAGCATACCGATTTCCTGCGCGATCTCCTGCCGGCGCTGACCCTGGTCAGCGAGATCAGGCTGAAGAACATCATGGCACGCACGCTGCTGCAGACCTATGTGGGACCGCACGCGAGCGAGCATATCCTGTCAGGTGTCACGACCCGCGGCAGCGGCGCGACCGTCGGCGCGGCCATCATGATCTGCGATCTGCGCGATTTCACGGCGATCTCCGATCTCTGGCCGCGTGATGACGTCATCCACCTGCTGAACGATTATTTCGACGCCATGTCGGATCCGATCGAACGACATGGCGGGGAAATCCTGAAGTTCATGGGAGACGGGCTGCTGGCGATCTTCCCGCTAGCCAAGGAGACGGCCTGCCTCGATCTGCTGCAGGCGATCCGCGAAGGGCAGGCGTCGATGGCCGAGCTGAACGAGGAGCACCTGCGCACGGGACGGGAACCGCTGCGCTACGGCGTCGGTGTGCATGTCGGCGATGTCATGTACGGCAATATCGGCTCGCGCCGGCGGCTGGATTTCACCGTCATCGGCCCGGCGGTCAATGTCGCCTCGAGGCTGGAAAGCCTGACCAAGGAGGTCAAGCGGCCGGTGCTCTTGTCGCGGGCCTTCGTCGAAATGGCGGGCTGCGCCAAAGACATGGACAGTCTCGGCACCTTCCCGTTGCGCGGGCTCGGAGAGCCTGTCGATGTCTTTGCTTTTCCGGAGCGGTAGGCTCAGGCAGTGTCAGACGCCGCGCTTGTTTCCCCAAAGCAACACGTGCAGCTGCGGCAGGACGCGCGGCGCAAACCATTGGTCGACTGTCACCTTCTCGACAAGCCAATGCATGCGATCCATCACGCCGTCGATATCGATGCGCGCGTCGTCGTCATCGGGGGGCGGTGGTGTATGGTTGCCCGGCTGAAGGTACAAGGGAATATAGGGATAGCGCTCGCCCGCCTCTCGGGCGAACGCATAATCGGCATCGTCGAAGACGACGATTTTCATAGCGATCTCCGGTCCGCCGGCGGACAGCCGAAGACAATTGTCGACCTGCTCCCAGTCTGTCTGCATTCCGCTCGACGGCGGCTTGGGACTCAAGACCAGCGTATCGAGATCGCGAAACCAGTTCCGGGCGACACTTCCCTGAGTTTCCAGCGCGAAGCGGTATCCCTTGGCATGGCCGAGTTCGATCAGCGGCCCCAGCGGCTGGATCGCCGGATTGCCCCCCGAAAGGGAAACCGTCAGCGGTCTGCTTCCGGAAAGCCTGGTGACCTCCTGCCAGATCGCCTCGACAGACATCGGCATCCATTGATCCCTGAACGCGCTATCAACTGCATGAAGGCTATCGCACCAGGAGCAGCGATAGTCGCAACCGCCCGTCCTGACGAACACCGTCGGCAGGCCGATCAATGCGCCTTCGCCCTGTATGGTCGGACCGAAGATCTCGCTGACGCGGATGGTCTCCGCGCTCATGGTCTATACTCCGCCCAGGTCTTCGGCGTTTCGCTGACGCGGACGGACGAAGTCTCGGGGAAGCGCTGCTTGCACCAGTCGTAGAAGTGCTTGGCCAGGAACTCGGAGGTGACTTTCGAATGACCGAACACGTCGTTCAGATGTCGATGATCGAGAGTCTCGTCGATATAGCTTTTGAGCGGTGAGAGGTCGTGATAGTCGCGAACGAAGCCGTCGTCATTCAGGGTTTCGGCAGAAAGTTCGATGACGACGATATAGTTGTGACCGTGGAGCCGGGCACATTGATGATTGGCCGGCAGATGATCCAACTGATGCGAGGCGGAGAGATGAAATTCCTTGGTGATGCGGTACATCAACGCACCTCCGTCGCGGCAAATTGCGACACCGCCGCTTTCCAGAAGTCGCGATCCTCGTATTCCGTCGGATCGGCGACACCGGCAAGGTGGAAGGCTTCGCGGCGTTCGACGCAGGTTCCACAGCGCCCGCAATGGAGACTGCCGCCCTTGTAACAGGACCAGGTTTCCGCGAAAGGCGTGCCGTGTTTTGCGCCATCGGCCACGATGTCAGTCTTGGAAATCTCGACATAGGGTGCGAGCAGCTTGACGCTGGCATAACCGTCCAGCGCTTCGTTCTGCATGCGCTGGAAAGCATCGATAAAGCTCGGCCGGCAGTCGGGATAGATGAAGTGATCGCCGCCATGCACGGCGACGGCGACCGCATCCGCTTTCTGCGCGGCGGCCAGGCCGAAGGCGATGGCCAGCATGATAGCATTGCGGTTGGGTACCACGGTGGCCTTCATTGTTTCCTCGGCGTAGTGGCCGTCCGGAACCTCGACATTGTCGGTCAGGGCCGATCCGCTGAGATGGCCGCCGATGGCGGCGATGTCGACAATATGATGGGGGACGGCAAGGCGTGCGGCGCATCGGGCGGCAAAGTCGAGTTCCTTGCGATGCCGCTGGCCATAGTCGAAGGAGACGAGACCGATAAGCTGCTCTTCCGCCGCCATCCTGTGGGCAAGCGAAACGGAGTCGAGTCCGCCGGAGCAGACGACGATGGTTTTCATATTTTGGATTCCCTTGTTTTGACCGGGTGGGCTGCGACCGGATTACACGCGCGCTTCTACGCCAAATCACGCTTCATGAAAACAGTTTTAGCGTTGACCGATCGGAAAGTTGATCTGCGGCGGCAGAAGAAGCTGCAAATTCTCCGCGTCGGGATTATTGATGCGATGCAGCAGCATGCGGCCGAGATCCTCTCCCGCCGCCGTCAGATCCTCATGGATCGTATCGACCTTCGGCTGCAACTGAGTGAGAAGGCGCGATGTCTCCTTGGCGACGATATCGTAGTCGGCCGCAAGTGTCTGCCCGGCATCGCTCATGCCGCTGATGACGGCAAGCGCCGAAACTTCGCCGGGGCAGATGAAACCATCGGGAGCCCCCGGCGCGGCGGCGCGGCCGCGGATGAAGTCGCGCAGCACATCCGCCGGCGTGTCGAGATCGACGGTCTCGGGGATTTCATAGGCGACGCCGGCCTGCCGTACCGCCGTCATGAAGCCGTGCAGGATATGTTGGCAGAAGGTCAGCCGTTTCGGCGGCAGGATCACCGCCACCTTGGTGCGGCCCTTGGCGATCAGCCGGCATGTCGCTTCATAGGCAAAGGTGAAGTTGTCGTAGTCGACATAGGGATGCTGCGTCGAAAATTCCGTGCGGCCGTGACAGATGAAGGGAAAGCCGGTTTCGAGCAACAGGCGGACGCGGGCATCGAGCGGCTCGGTCCGGGTGAAGATCAGCCCGTCGGCCAGGTGGTTGCGGATGATGTATTCGGCGGCTTCGACATTGGTTGTCGACAGGAAGTTCGGAGCGACGACAAGATGGTAGGACGTCTCTTTCAGCGCCTTGGCAATGCCGTACATGATCGAGGTGCTGAAGCCGACCACCTCCTCGTGGGAATCAAGCAGGATGGCGACGACGTTGGTGCGGCCAGTCTTCAGACGCTGGGCGGCCCGATCCGGGAGATAGCCGATCTCGCGGGCAATGCGGTGCACGCGCTGGCGGGTTTCAAGAGAGATCTGCGGCGCATCAGAGAGCGCCCTTGACACGGTTGTCACCGCAAGGCCGGCGATCGTGGCGATCGTTCGCAAGGTCGGCTTGCTGCGCTTGTGCGTGATATCGAGATTTTCGCCGCGATGCGGCCGGGACGGTTCGGTCACTCTAGGGCTTTCCATGCTGGAATTGCCGATACAATAACACGATGAGTCAGGCGGGCAATCTGGGAATGAAAACGTTTTAAATTTTGACGCTTTATTATCCAATCGGATTATTTGAATGTAATTCAATATGTTATTGCAGTAATCATATTTTTCTCGGGAGTCGAGAAAGGGCTTGACGACCAAAGGCTTATAACGTTTTAAATTGTTAACCGCGCGGAGGAGCGCGGCTTCATGCCGACCGCCGCAATGGCGGGACGCATCTGGTGGCGGGGAGGGTCCTGCCGCCGATTTCAAACGGGAGGAAATTCATGCGCAAGTTCATGAGCTCGGCAGCTGTCGCTGTCGTGATGCTGGCTGGTTTGGGTGCGGCGCAGGCTGCCGACGTCAAGGAAGTGCAGATGCTGCACTGGTGGACGTCTGGCGGCGAGGCGGCCGCGTTGAACGTTCTTAAGGAGGATCTTGCGAAGGAGGGGTTTGCCTGGAAGGACGTTCCGGTAGCCGGCGGCGGCGGTGATGCGGCGATGACGGCGCTGAAGGCGATGGTGGCGGCCGGCACCTATCCGACAGCCTCGCAGATGCTGGGTTATACCGTGCTCGATTATGCCCAGGCCGGCGTCATGGGCGATCTGACGGAGACGGCCAAGAAGGAAGGCTGGGACAAGTCGGTGCCGGCCGCACTTCAGAAGTTCTCCGTCTACGACGGCAAGTGGGTCGCCGCCCCGGTTAACGTGCACTCGGTCAACTGGCTGTGGATCAACAAGGCCGTGATGGACAAGATCGGCGGCAGCCAGCCGAAGACCTTCGACGATCTGATCGCCCTGCTCGACAAGGCCAAGGCTGCGGGCGTCATCCCGTTGGCGCTCGGCGGCCAGAACTGGCAGGAAGCGACGATGTTCGATTCCATCGTGCTGTC
>NZ_JACHYV010000041.1:0-29718 GCF_014193135.1 Rhizobium sp. BK049 | reverse complement strand
GACACCGACCGAGGTATTTATGGCGCATTTGCGCGAAGATGGGTGATCCCCTATCCTGCAAAACAGGCATGATGCACTTGGGTTAGCTTCTCCATATGCATCATAGCCTATGTGTTCAGCCTGCCGGTCGGAACAATAATTGCGACATCCGGCGTCTTCGCCATCGTACTCGGCCTTGCCCTTCAAAGCACTTTAAACGACGTGTTCTCGGGCATCGCGCTCAACCTCAACAGGCTCCTTTCTGTGGGGGACTGGGTCGTTCTGGACGATGACGTTCAGGGCAAGGTCGTGGAGACCAACTGGCGGTCCACACAGTTTCTCAACAAAACTGGCGACCTCGTTGTTGTCCCCAACAGCATCTTAGCGAAGAGCCGCATAACAAATCTGAGTGTCCCAGACATCTCACATGGAGCCAGCCTGACTGTTAAGATGCAAGCGAGTGTGCCACCCAAAGCCATCGAAGACACAATGCATCAGGTGCTGCTTGGTAGCAGGGAGATATTGAGATCGCCAAACCCATCGGTCTCGATAACGGGTATGAGTCGAGACTGCATCGAGGTGGAACTTTCATTCCGTGTACCCACCTTGTTATCTGTTGCGAAGGCGAGGAACGAAATATTCGACCTGATTTATCGCCACACCTTCGCTGCCAGCTTGCCACTTGCTTCAGACCCTCCCGCGGAAAAAACGGCGGCGGGTGCTGGAAAACCTGATTTCGTTAAGAGCCTCATCAGCTTGGCACCGATTTTCGCCAATCTCACGAACGACGAAGCGAACGCACTGGCCTCTTCCGCCGAGCGCGTATTGATGAAGCAAGGAGCGGTAATCGCCAGGAAGGACTCGACGACTAGCGCACTTATGATGTTGGCACGTGGCGTCGCGATTGTCGAAGACGGTGTTGAGGACGGAAGGATTGAGTTCGCAAGGCTCTCGCCTGGAGACGTTCTTGGAGAAAGAGGCGTTTTGCTGGGTAGTAAGGAAGTGGCTGATACCAAATGCCTTACGGATGTGACGCTATATCAGATAAGCAAAGGCAAGATTGCAGAGATACTTAGAGAACGCCCCGCCATCGCTGAGGACCTCGCAGCTTTGCTGCTTACGCGCACAAAGGCGGAGGACGCGCTTCACAAAGCCAGCAGTGACCGCGCTTCCACGACAGTCCCCGACCTGAGGATGCGGATCCTTAGGCTCTTCCATCTCTAGGAATTCCCGTGCTTTAGCAGGATTTAACGAGATGCGTGACCTCGTGTGTTCTAGCCTGGATGTCGTGGGAGAGCATCCCACGCAAAAATGACGATCGACGGCCAATGCTGCCACTTTCCCACTAGGCGGCCTCTCATCGACGCCGCCCGGATGCAACGGGAAAGTCAAACAATCGATCGAGTTTTCACGCCGAAAATCGGCAAAAAGGAGACTTCAGATGATGACGATTTTGTCGACCGCAGCACTTCTGCTTTCAAGTTTGGCGTTATCGACCGCGGCCTGGTCCGCGGATGGGGCTGCAAAAACAGTCGTACTTGTCCACGGCGCTTTCGCCGACGGGACATCGTGGCAAAAGGTAATTCCGCGCCTGGAGAAGGCTGGCCTCAAAGTAATAGCCGTCCAAAATTCTCTGGACTCGCTTGAAAACGATGTCATCGCTACCAAGCGCGCGATCAAGAACGCCGAAGGCCCCGTAGTTCTCGTCGGCCACTCGTGGGCAGGCGTTGTCATAACGGAAGCTGGAACTGATCCGAAGGTGAAGTCTCTAGTCTATGTGGCGGCCTACGCGCCCGATAAAGGGCAGTCGTTAGAGGACGTTACGTCTAAATATCCCCAGCTGGAAAGCCGCAAGGAATACGTGAAGGACGACGACGGCTTCTTGAGGATCAGCGACCAAGGCATCAAGAAGTACTTCGCAGCTGATCTCGACCCTGAATCTAAAGCGGTTGTAGCTGCGACGCAGGGTCCGTTCCACGTCAGATGCCTTAGCGCAAAGGTCTCGGAAGCGGCGTGGCGCGAGAAACCGACTTTCATGGTGGTGGCAACCAAAGACCAGATCATCCCGCCACAGCTCGAGAAGGATCAGGCTAAGGCGGCCAACGCCAAGGCGATCGAAATACCTTCAAGCCATGTCGCGATGCTATCGCATGCCGAGGAAGTATCGGATCTGATAATTCAGGCGGCAAAGTAAAGTGGATGGGAGAAGGCGCGATGACGAGCTATTACGAAATGACCTACCGCCGGCTCGCCGTCGAAGACACGGAGATCTTCTATCGCGAGACGCATCCAAAAGATGCGGCATCGACTTCTCCTCCCATTTTGCTACTGCACGGGTTTCCTTCAACGTCGCATCAATACAGAGCACTTATGGAGCGACTTGGAGGAAGCTTCCGCATGATCGCTCCCGATTATCCCGGGTTCGGTCAAAGTACCGCTCCTGTCAGCAAGAAGGAGGGTGGAACATTTGAATATTCATTCGACAACCTTTCACGTGCCATCGAGGCTTTTATAGATGCCCTTGGCCTAACCAGGGTGATCCTTTACATTTTCGACTTTGGTGCCCCAGTGGGGATGAGGATCGCAACCAGAAGGCCGGAACTCATAGCCGGCCTGATCATTCAAAACGGAAACTGTTATGACGCCGGATTGTCGGAGGCAGCAAAGAGGCTAATGTCGGCTCGACCAGAGGATCCCGCAGTCACCGCCGAACTATCAGGGCTGCTCACAGCAGAGGGAGTTCGCTTCCAGTACCTCACGGGAACATCGCGGCCGGAACGTATAATGCCGGACAATTACGATCTCGATTTGCACTACATCGAGCAGCCGGGTCGCAAACAGCCACAACTTGACCTGCTTCTCGACTACAAGAGCAACCTGCCCCTTTACCCGCAATGGCAGGAATGGCTGAGAGCCAACGTGCCGCCCGCACTGATCGTCTGGGGTAAGAACGACCCCTTCTTTACTCCGGCAGGAGCACAGGCATACCTGGACGATCTCCCCAATGCTCACCTACAATTTCTCGAGACTGGACACTTCGCGCTCGAGGAATGCCTCCCTCAGATCGCGTCCCTGATCGGCCAATTTTTGGCTGCCTTCAACGCTCGCACCCCCCAGACGTGAAGCTTAGCGTGCGAAAAACTCGGACAATTTCGAATTTTGCGAGATTGCGCGATCATCGATGAGTACTTCAACGATGGAGAAATTGCATGCTAATGTTTCCTACGTTCGCCTTTGCCGCCCTCGCCCTCGGCATCTGTGGATAGCGGTTCAAATCCGTTTGTCTCCGAGACCGCCAAGACGGACTCGACCCTGGTTCTGGCCACCGCGACCAGCGAAGATTCAAACCAAAGCGGAAGTGACGCTGCCGTCACTTCGATGCCAAGAAATGCGTTTCCATCCTCGCGGAACGCCCAGAGGAGAGCACTGCGCAGGTCAGCCGACCGGGTAACCAAACCGATACCTCGGCTCAATTATGTTCTTTCTAATATTGGGGTAGCATCATGTCCGTCGCCACCGAGGCGACCGAGGACCAAGGCTTGCTGGTCTCGCCTCCCACCGCCGGCTGCGATACGCTCCAAGAGAGCCGCCCCCCACCGGGGCGGCTCGCCTTTCTAGGCCGTGGACTCGTTATGGCGAAGCGTGAGGCGCACACAGGCCAGTTTTGTCATGGCGAGGAAACTCGTGCCCAACTTCTCATACCGGATCGCAATCCGTCGAACACATTTGAGCTTACTAAAGAACCGCTCAATGAGATTTCGCTTTCTGTAAAGCCAAGGGCTGAAGACGACTGGCCTCTTCCTGTTGGATTTTGGCGGAATGTTCGCCCATGATCCTTTCATTCTGACCTCCGCGCGGAGCCAGTCGGCATCATAGGCTTTGTCTGCAAGAACCATATCACCTTGGGATAGATCAGTAAGCAGCTCTTTCGCCGCAGTTAGGTCGTGAGCGTGACCGGGCGTGATAGCAATCTTGATCGGTAGCCCCTTGCCATCAGTGACGGCATGAATTTTGGTCGTGAGACCACCGCGACTTCGCCCAAGGCAACGATCCGGGTGTTCGGTCGTTAGCGTGGCCGCCAGATGATGGACGCGAACAGAAGTGCCGTCAATCATAGCGATTCCATCATTCGAATCGCTCGTGACAGCTTCCATGAGCCTGTCCCAAATTCCAGCCATCGTCCAACGCCTGAAGCGATTGTAGCATGTCGTATATGGTCCATATCGTTCTGGGACATCACGCCAGGGGGCTCCAGATCGAAGAACCCAAAAGATGCCATTCAGCACTCGCCGGTCATCGACGCGAGCGACACCCCGTGATTTGTTGGGCAACAGCGGCTTAATCACTCGCCATTCGAAGTCAGTCAGATCATATCTGCTCATGCGGAGCGTGAATCAGAATTCGCCGCGACATGAAAGCAGTCGTTCGATAGCCAATCCTATTGCGGGCTTACACGGGGCGCTGTAATCTGATGACGCGCTCGCAGGCATCCCGCCTCAATCACTGCGCACTTTCATGACAGGAAAAACCGGTTTCGATGCGCTCATGCATCAGGTCTGTGTCGGCTGGGGTCACTGCGGGAGCGTGCAGGCAGACAAATATGTGCACGTGACTGACTTCATGCCGAACTCGGGCACAGTGACCGCAACCCAGTTCGCTGAATGGGTCCTCACCGCAGAAGGCGAGGCCGATGCTCCCTTGGCCTACATAGAAAGATGGCTTTCCCGCCTGAGGGACGCCTTCATCGAGCACATGGGAGCAGATCGTGTGGACGCGCAACGGATGCGATGGCAATCAGAATAGCCCGTTCTGAAACTCTCCACCGGTCATTTCGAATTTACGAGTTCACGGCCTAGTTCATAGCAACGGATCCAGCCACCTCTCTCGAGGAGCTACCGCTCGAGACGCGTTGCCTCGAACAGGAACCACAGCCTGCCTTCCGCCTCATCGATCCAGTTCTCGGTGAGGCTCGTTGTCGCATGGTCATCATGTGAAGAGGTCAGCTCATGTAGCTGACGCAAGATACCGACAAGCTGCTTGTTGTCGTCACGAAGCTCGGACAACATGTCTCTTGGCGTCACGAAATCCGCGTCGTTATCGAGGATCCTTTGAAGTCGCGAGATATGACCTATCGATTTCAGCGTCGGCCCGCCAACCTTTCGAGCACGCTCGGCGATATCATCCGTCATCGCGAAAATCTGGGCTCCTTGCTCATCAAGCATCAAGTGATAGTCGCGAAAACGCGGTCCGGACACGTGCCAATGAAAGTTCTTGGTCTTGAGGTAGAGTGCGAAAACGTCCGCCAACAGAGCCGTGAGCGCTGCCGCGATATCACGGGTTGCGTCCTCCCCCAGGTCCGTCGGCGTTGAAAGCGGAAGGCTTCGGTGTTGATGCGCTACTTTTCTGTCCATGGCGTTATCCTTTGATGGGGAGGAAGCTCAAGAGAGCCAGTGCAAGTTTACCCGCTGGAACGCCCGCAGAGAAACTTTCGATGGTTTAAATACACTATACTCGAGTGCAACGAGAGGCTTGGAGGCCTTATACCGGGGTATAGTGATCGCTTGGCCCAACCGCGCGGACGCGCAGTAACGATGACCTCATGCAGCCGGCCCTGATTGAAACGACATCGGATCAGCTGGTTTGGCGTTCTATCGGGACAATGCCGCATTCAGGCAAAGACCGGCATCACGAGGCTCCGAGCGTCGGTTGTTCGCTCCCGGGTGTCCTTGAAGGCGCTGTCGTCCGCGTTCGCAAGAGTTTGGGACCGTTCGAAGGAAAGGTGCAGCGAGACGTCCTTTACCAACTCTGCCAAGGTCCTCGCCTGCATTTTTTTCATCAATTTTGCACGATGCACTTTCACGGTGATTTCGGTGATTCCAAGGAGGGCGGCGATCTGCTTGTTCAACAGTCCGTCGACAACGCCCTCCAAGACCTCGCGCTCTCGTGACGTCAAGGAGTGAAAACGCCGGTCAATCGCAGCCTTGGAACGATTGATGCTGGCACGCTGCCTATACGCCAGATCAGCGGCGCAAACGGCGTCGAGGACTTCCTGCTCCCGGAAAGGTTTTTGGATAAAGTCGAATGCGCCGGCCTTCATCGCGCGCACGCTCATGTTCACGTCTGCGAAGCCGGTCATGAACACGATCTGGGACTGCGAGCCTCGATGCGACAGGCGCTGCTGAAGATCAAGGCCACTCATCCCCTGCAGCCTTACGTCCAGCAAAATACAGCTGGGTTCGACGGTAAGTGGAGATGAGAGAAACTCGGAGGCTCCGACGAAAGTCACGACCGGAAACCCAACGTTCTCGATCAGGCTCGATACCAGCATGCGAGTGTCGGGATCATCCTCGATGACTGCAACGCACCCCGGATTATGAAGATCGTCATCCCGAGTGGAACTCGTTGCTCGCCTTGATGTAGAAATCATCATTGACTTTTCCTCTCGCGTTTCGACACGTTAACTTTACGCGTGCTTCCCCATGACAAAACGTTGAAGTCAGTGAAATGGTGTCAAACGGCGAGAAAGCCGAGGGAAACCCACTCCTCTCACTATTGCCCGCCGTAGCCCCTCCCACTACGGCCGTATGCCCTGATGAAGGCTTGCACCGTCAATGCAAGATCAGCAACGGCCTGGTCCAATTCGTCGCCGGACTTTTGGAACGGCATGGGTAGATCCCCCAATGTCCAAGTCCTGAGCTGCATCTCGAGAGCCGATGACATGGCTTCGTAGTAGTCGGCTCGCTGTGTATCGACCTGAGGATCATGGTCTCCGAGAGTTTCGAAGACTGCAGACGCTCCGCATACATTTCTCAGCGCCAGGAGAACACTATTCAGAGCATCTGAGCTGGCTATGGCACCGTTGCCGAGACTTAGTCCCATCGCCGCAACCTCAGCCCTGGAGCTGCCGACACCCGCGTCTGCCTGTGCCTTCGCAATCTCCGCCGAATGCGGCCCGTGGCGCGACCTTCGCACGCTGGACGCAAATGACAGGTTTGCGGATACGGCTGTCCGGAGAGTATCGGAAATCGCGACACGATCGTCGGTCGGGAATATCAATATGCTCGCAACCACACCGAAGAGAGCACCAAGACTCTCGTTCACCGCTCTTAAAAAGATCAGATCGTCTGCGGGTCTGATGAGGTCAGAGAGCAACATGAACATCGGCGTCAGGAAGATCGTGAATAGCGCGTAATTCACCGTGCGCAAGGCAATGACCGCGGCCGCGAGCGGAACGATCGTTAGAGCCATCGCAACGTCGCCAGGGCTGTTCATGAGCAACCCCGCGGCGACCAACCCGCCGAGGAGAGTGCCTGTTGCTCGCTCCAACACCCTGGCCCAGGTGTTCCCCAAAGCCGGCTGCATCACGACCAAAGTCGCAATCGTTCCCCAGTATGACAAGGTCACTCCAAGCCACCTCTCCACCAGATGGCAAGCGGTCACAGCTGTGGCCACCCTTAACGCTTGATGCCACACAACAGACGGCATCGCAGGCCTCTCGAAGATCGTCGCTAATAGGCCCGTGGATAAAACATCTTGCCGTTGTTCCGGGCTTGTTGTTCCGCCCAGAGACATCAGTGCGATGGCCGCGCCCTCTATGCACCTGCCGAAAGCCCTGTTTTGGTCTTCGGCCGCGCGGTGGAGAGACCTTGCGTCTTCGTTGATTCGAGCCGAGGTCATGGCTCCTGAGTCCAAGCAATCGATCACTTCCCGCAACAGCTCGTCTAAATCGCGAAGCAATGTGACATTATCTTCGGTGAACACCCCGCCTGACCTGCGTAGGTGCCCGAGAGCAATCAGATTACCTAGTAACCTCGAGGCTACGTCAACCGCGTGACCGTGCGGCTTGCTCCCCAAAAGACGTCGCGCAACGATTTGGCGACCTCGCTCAATAGCGATCCTCACGGCCCTACGGGTCAGCGTCTCATATTGCAGCCAGGCCGCGCTGTCGCCAACTGGAGATCGGTCGAGATCGATCAGCGCGCTCAGCATCGTCCGCAACCGGCTGTAGATCGTCACGAGCAACAATCTGCCCGGGGCATTGGTGTGGTTCGGCCATATCAAGGTCGATATGAGGATTGTCGCCGTCGATCCGAGCAGGAAGCAACCTTCAAGTTGGAGCGCTCCCTCGAATGGACGCGGTGTCGACACACCGATCACAACTGCAATTGCGGAGATGAAGCTACCTTGGGCGGGTCCGGGTCCGAACGCGGGCGCGTAGGATCGACCTAGACAGCACAATGCGACGAGAGTGAAGAGCGTTGCGGTAGCAGCCACGGTGCCGAAGTGAGCACCGAAGGATGAGAGGGCAAACACGATCGCGCCTAGGATCGCAAATTTCGCCATGACACGGAAGCGAGACCGGGCTCCGCCGAACGGGTCGCAAAGGGAGGTCCAAAATGCGGCGACAACGCTGAATGCCAAGTCTGGTATATCAAGGCAGATTGCACCGGCTAGCAAAAAAGCGATCGAAATTGCCGCTCGAACCCCATCGAGAATGTCCAACTGTTCAGGGACGACAGCATACACCTGTCCTTCAGACCACAAGGTCCGTCGCGAAACAAATGACACGAGCCTCGAAGTTAGGCGCATTTGTTGTGTGCTCTTCCGGTAGAGGTGGCGGCCCATCGGCACCACAGCTGAGGCAGGTGATCCGGCGGCAGCGAATGGCCCTTGGCGCATACGCTAGCGGCTGCTTCGAGCGCCCGCGGGTTGAGCCTGGTTGTTTCGCGGGAAATCACGTTCAGCTTGCGAGCGCCGTGTCTAGGCGCTGTCGTAGAAGCGAGTTGGCTGTTCGTAGGTCGGCGGTTTCGGAACCGTCCTGAAAACTTCGGACGATTTCAGCAAGCTTGCTGAAGCCTTCCTCCGTCGTATTAAGACCCATCGATCTGTCGGCCTTTATGCGGGCGAGGTGCAATCGAAGCTCCCATCCTAGCGCCGACGTTCTGCGCGCAATTGCGGTACCATCGTTTAAAAGACGATGTACCACATTGAAGTTCGAGTGTGGCGACGAAAGGAGGATCATGGCCTTCGTTCGTAAAAGCTCCGGCAGAAGGTAGGTCCCACCAGCGCGTTCGCACAGACCCAATGCAGTATCGATGGCCGAAACCGCTTCGGTATGCTCGCCAGCGATGGCAAGTCCCTCTGCGAGGGCACGAAGGGTTCCGAATATCAAACTCTGAAAGCCGATTGAACTCACCGATCGTAATTTCCCGCGCAACAAATCTATGCTCTGTTCCGCTTCGCCACGAAGGACCAGAAGCTGGCCGCGCACCGCCATGCCAGCTTCACGGTATCCGGACAGATTGCCATTTGTCGCCGTTAGTTCAGCCAGTTCATCGGTCAGGATATCCGCTCGATCTAGCTCGCCGCTGTCCAGAAAAACGGTTATGCCCATTAGCAGGCTCAAACATAAAGCGGCTGGTTGGCTTCTTGCCTCCTCGATGGCACTCTCGGCCATCTGCAACGCTGTTTCCGGCGAGCCTCGGAGCCACGTGACGCGCGCTTGGGCGATCTTCGCTAGCGCAAGGTGGGCCTGCTCGAAGTACCCCAATCTCGACGGAGAAAATCCGGTGGCTCGCGCGAGACTATAATCGTAAGTGGCCGCAGCCTCCAATTGCTCTCCGAGCATGTGGAACATCGTTCCCAGCATCCAGCCCGCCACAAAATTGTCATACGAGCCACTGTGGTGATCGACCTTGTTCGCGTAAGCTTCTGCAACGTTGAGGCCCGAACGGAAATCGCCCTGCTTCAGATGATACATTCCCAATCCCGCCAACAGGTGAGATTCTATGCGATGGTTTTTGAGGCGACGGCTGAGCGGCAGTCCGATATCGAATAAGTTCGCAACCTCCGTATCGCCGCCATGCCCAAAGAGCGTTGCGATCGTGAGACTCTCCAAAAGCTTGAGGTGCAGCTCCGTGTTTTGATGTTTGGGCGGCAAAAGCTCTAACGCGCGTTGGCACCATCTTCTACACTCATCGAACTGCATCAAATCTTGGAAGGTTTCGAGCAGGAGACAACATGTCTCAACTCCGATCTCGGCGTCTCCGCCTTCAGAGAACGCCCACTCAAGCGCAGTGCGTACGTTTCCAATGTCGAAATCGTGCAGCGAGGTGTTTTTGCCCGATCCGCCCTCGCGGGCGCGCATTCTTCTTAGGTAAAAAAGGGCATGTCTTCGTTGAGTTTCGTGCCGCCCAGGTTCGCGCGTCAGCCTGAAGGCCGCGTATGTTCTGACGATCTCCCGGAGTTTCAACGCGCCGGTTGTCTCATCCACCCCTCCCGACGACACCATGGATTTGTCGACCAACTCACTTATCGCCATCGAAACATCGGCGTCACTTATGCCGGAACCAGCAACGACATCCGTCGCCGCATCTATCGTGAATTCGCTGGCGAACACAGATAGCCTGTTCAAGACCGTTTGGGTGTTCTTCGACAGAAGAACGTAGCTCCAGTCGAGCAGCGATTGAACAGTCTGGTGCCGAGGTGTCGCGTCCCTGTCGCCGCGCCAACGCAGCGTTAACTGATTATCCAGCAGCTCCAATACTCCGTCCAATCCATACATGCCAACGCGGCTGGCCACCAATTCTATTGCGAGGGGATTGCCGTCCAACCGCCGGCAGATAGCAGCGACTATGGCGGCCTCCTCGTCAGCGAGGGCACCTTTGTGGCCACCGTCAATGGCTCGGCTCATGAAAAGCTCAACCGATGGCCATGCCAGAGCGTGGTTCGCAGTCATCCGTCCCGTATTGGGGGGGGTTCCCAAGGGCCGCAAGAGATACACCGCCTCCCCCGTGACCCGTAGTGCCTCGATGCTCGTCGCAAGCACGTGCGTAGAAAGTGAATGTTTCAGGACGAACGAAACCGCATCGGCAACCCCATTGATGACATGCTCACAGTTGTCGACGATCAACAGGCTCCGCCTTTTAGAAAGCCATGTAACCGCGTCGCGAAGCGGATCGCTGCTTCGGACACTTGAATTGACCGATGATGCGACGGCGGCCGCGACTAGAGCGTCATCCGTGACAACACTGAGATCCACGAACCTGATCTCATCGAAGTTCCGGAGGCTACGCGCCAAGGCTGTGACAAGAGTGGTTTTACCAACCCCACCTGGTCCAACCACCGTGATTAACCGGCGCTCTTGGACGGCACGCTCCAGTTCTTCAAGATTGGAAGCCCGACCCAAAAACTTGTCCGAGCGAGACGCGATCGGAATCTTGATCTCGCGTTGAATGATGACGGGATCGTCGAAAACTGCTTCGTCGGAGATGCTGTGGGAATGCGCAGAGGATACGTCCTCTTGCGTTTTGACAGGCATCACGAAGCTGTAGCCCCTGCCCGCGATGCTGGCAATATATCGGTCGCCGTTGACGCCGCAACCCAACTTACGGCGAAGGTGGGCCATCTGAACACGTATATTGGAGTCCTCAACACTCAGGCCGGACCAAGCGCAAGCCATCAGTTCGCGTCTCGAAAGGATCTCACCTTGTTTATTAACGAGTGCTACCAACATATCAAAAGCACGGCTGCCGATCGGCAGCTCACGCCCGTCCCGCATGAGTTTCCGCGAGACCGGATTAAGGCTGAAAGGGCCAAATTTGAAAACAGCGTTCACGTCACGCACCCCCGTTGGTGACCGCAACTGTGTGGCGACCGAGGCTTTGCACACTTATCACTATCAGTAGTCTATACGATCTAAGAAAAGCCGGGGGTTAAAACCGGTAAATAGTAGCGGCTGCTACCCCAGCGAGCACGAAATGCCGACCGTTTGGAAGTAACTCTCCATTCGTGGAAACGACGGACTTGTCGGCTGGATGGCCGACGATGGTGAAGCGGTTGTGATCATGACAGCGAGCAATCCTGTTTTGCGGTTTGGGCACAAACCGATCGAGCGCGTCATACCAACGGCACTCGGACGCTATCGCAAGGGCGGCGATGGCGCATGCTCCGCTATTGCGGAAGGATTCTCAGATATTGCTCTTTTGCTTCGGCGCGATGGGATGGGAAACGCGCGCCGGGGACGTTGACGGGTCGCCACGCCGTTGCGCAGCGTCCGGCGGGGGACTGGTCTACATCGCATGCTGCGGCAGCGGACCACCACCTGACGCAACGGCGCACCCGATCTTCCGTCGGTCGCTAGTCAGAGGACGGATGTTACGTGGCGTCGGCTGATGTCTTGGGTGGCCGCGTACGAGTCCTTAAAAAGCGCCATGCGGACCTCGTGATAACCTCTGCGAGCCGGATCAGGCCGGAACTCTCTTTCGAATTGGACAATGCGGCTGGCGGCATCGGCGATCGAGCCCGCTGCACCTATTCCTGCAAGGGCCATGGCCGCAGCCCCGGTCGCCGCCGCATCCGCGCTTCTTACACATCGAAGCGTGCGACCGAGCACGTCAGCGCGAATCTGGTTCCAAACGTCCGAAGCAAATCCGCCGCCGCCGCAGTTCAGGATCGACGGAGAGCTGTCGGCGGAGCGCTCAAGCGTCTCCAGCGCCCATTGCGCCGAATATGCAACGCCTTCCATAACCGATCGCACCAAGTGGGCGGGACCCATGGAGGAGTCGAGCCCAAGGAATATACCTCGCGCGAATGGGTCCCAGAGCGGCGCCCGCTCGCCATCCAGATGGGGGATGAAAAGCGGAATGCGTTCCTGTCCACTCATGGCGGCTGCCAGAACACAGAGTTCGTCGATGCTTCTACCCAGGAGACGGCTGAGCCATGCTAGCGACGCGCCTCCGGATTGTATCGGCGCGGCATGCAGTGTGATTTCCTGATAGGTAGGAAATGCTGCAACTCCCGGCGTCGGAATGCGCTTTGGTGATACGATCCCCAGCACGTCACTCGTACCGCTGAGATACATTGCGCTTCCAACTTTCCCGACATCGACGCCAAACATGCCACTCCATGCGTCCATAGTCCCGACAATGACGGGCGTACCCGCACAGGGCAACCCCGGCAAGACGCGTCCCGCGACATGTGTGAAATCACGCAGTGGGGGCAGGCGTTGCACTGCATCCGGCACGAGATCAAGAAGCGCCTTGATGTAATTAAGTTGTCCGTCAACCAGACCAATAGATGCTATCGCGTCCGCCGCAACCTCTCCCGTCAATCGTGCGATGCAGTAGTCCTTCGGCAGGATGACGGCTCGCGAGCGGCCCCAGATGTCCGGCCTGTTGCGTCGCATCCATTCCATACGGCTGAGACAATGACTGGCGTCGATAGGCAATGGAGCACCCCACCATGCAATCCGACTATCAGCGCCCACTTGCCCATCCAGTTCGACGGCGATGTCGGCGCATCGCAGGTCCTGCCAGACAATCGCCGGAGCGAGTGGCGTTGCGTTGCGGTCAATGAAGACGTGAGTATTGGCCTGGGAGCATATGCCGATAGCCTGTAGCCCCCCGAGGTCAAAATCGCGCTCGAAGCCGGCAAGAGCCTGAATGGCCACTCTGATCCAATCATCAGGTTCCTGCTCGACGATCCCTGGAGCGGGACGCGCGGTGGGATACGACTCGACATAGTGCCCCAGTTGAGTGCCCGCCCCGGTCACCAGCACCGCCTTAATGGCGGTGGTGCCGATATCGATGCCGATAACAGTTTTATCACTCATGTCCGTTCAACCTGCCTTTCACGTGGGCTTGGACGCTCACTGACCTGACGGCGGGATAGACTACTACTTGCCTCCCCAAGGTAAATGCTGCGAAGAATTCTACTAAGTGCCTGGTTGGTGAGGTAACGCATTGCCTCGGTCGCTCCCAAGTCGCTTCCCAAGTCGCTTCCCAATTGCGCCAAGTAAACGAATGTGATCGTATGCGCTACCGGATGATGAGGGTGCGAAGCATGAATAAGCTGCCTGCCTCTTATGCCAGAGGACGCGTGATCCTGAGTTCCTCCGGCAGGAGCTGGCAGGGTGTCCAGGCCGAACTTCGCTTCCATCCCGCGGGCGAGAGGCCACCTGGTACAATCGACGTAAACGAGATCTGTGTCGTCATGCGCGGAACGACGGTGGTAACCCGTCAGGCCGAGGGTGTGCGTGAACGGATCGTAGGGGCGCCGGGAACGATCGGATTAAGCCCCTGCGGGATACGAGAGGACTTTAAATCGATCTCTCGTACGATAGACGAGATGGTACACATCTATCTGCCTGCATCGTTTTTATCAAATCTCGCCGGAACGCTCCGCAGCGATGCGTCATCGCCTTCTATCGACTATCATGCCGGCTTTCGTGACCCGCTCATCGAGTGCATCGCGACGGAATTCGTCAGGGAACTAACTTGCGAGACCTGGGGCGGGAGTTTGCTCATCGAAGCCCTCTCGGACGCGTTAGCTCTGAGGCTCCTGAATAGTCACGCGGGTTTTGGGATTGGCCCTGCGCGCAGCGCAATCGCATCACCAGGTCTCGACTCAAGGCGCCTCCAACGCGTGATCGACTATATCGATGCTAATCTCGCACAACCGATTACCTTGGACGATCTGGCAGCTGTGGCCTCCCTGAGCCGCTTCCATTTCTCGCGCATGTTCAAGATTGCAACCGGGCAGTCGCCCAGCACCTTCGTCGGTCACCGTCGGCTGGAAATGGCCAAGATACGACTCGCGGCCGGCCTTTCGATCGCCCAGATCGCATTCGATTGCGGCTTCTCGTCTGAGTCAAATTTCGTCCGGTCCTTCAAACGCGTCGGCGGGATGACACCGGGCGAGTTCAGGCGCATGTCCCGCCAGTGATGCACTACTGATCGACCGGTTATCACCGCGTGTGCCGCAAAGGACCTCAACTGCGCACAGACGGAATAATGTGCAGCACGCAGTGACCGTGCGCAGCTAGTCCAGCAAGATAGAGTGGTGCCGCAGCCGAGCAGGAGGTGGCACTGTGAAGATTGCGATCGTTTTGACATCGCACGACCAACTTGGCGACACGGGCAAGAAAACGGGCTTCTGGTTGGAAGAGCTAGCTGCACCGTACCTCCTGTTCCGAGAAGCCGGCGTCGATATCACGTTAGCCTCACCGAAGGGCGGTATTCCGTCGCTCGACCCCAGGAGTTGCGAAGCCGCCAATCAGACGGATGATACGCGGCGATTCGAAAGCGATGCGTCCGCCATGGCGTCGCTGAAAGCCACGCGTCGACTGTCGTCGATCGCCGCAGCGGAGTTTGATGCAGTGTTTTTCTCAGGCGGCTACGGTGCGCTCTGGGACCTGACGAATGATCCCGACGCTCTTTCCTTAATCGAGACGATGCTGGCGACGAGCAAGCCGGTTGCGCTCGTGTCTCATGCTCCAGGCATTCTCACCAACGTCAGGACCCCGGATGACCGACCAATAACCATGGGACTCGAGGTGACCGGCTTCACGAACTCCGAGGAGTCCGTGATGCAGTTCAGGGAGGTGGTGCCTTTCCTTTTGGAGGATCTGCTCAAGAGCCAAGGAGCGAAGTTTTCAGCTGCGGAGGACTTCAACAGCTATGTCGTTCGCGATGGCCTTCTGGTGACCGGCCAGAATCCTTCGTCGTCGAGGACCGCAGCGATCACCCTTCTGATTGCATTGCGAACGGAATGAAAGCGGTCGGAGCAGTTAATTGCGTGAGCTGCGTAGTGCAATCCTGTCGAGGAAACAGCCGCTGTTCCGCGCCAAGCGCAACAACCGAGAAGAGGCGGATCCGTGACGTTTGGATGTTGCCCGCACTGGCAGCCGACGGTTTCCGAAGGTCTTGAATAAGACCCGAAACCTGAACCCATGTCATTCTTTTTGCGGTTGAACCGATTAGAAACGACGGACCTTTTATTGTAAGGCCCCGTCTCCAGTTCTTCGACTGCGGTTGGCTTCAGCAGCTCGCGTCGTACGCCGCCATCGTCCTCTCGCCGAAGGAGACGTTAGGCCGAGGTTTGGCCCAGCGGCTTCTACCGACGTAACTCTTGAAGCCGGTATCGTTTAACGCTTTTTTACCGTGTTTTACGCACGCCTCTCAAGTCGACCGGATAGTGTGTCTGTCGGTTGTCGTCCCATCCGTGATGGGTGGGCGGTCGGATCAAAGGACACCATATGACAAACGTCAAAGTTTACGCGGTTCTTACGGCAAAATCCGGGAAAGAAGCAGAATTGGAAGACTTGCTAAGAGGCATGGCTGCGCCTTCGCGGGGAGAGAAAGGTAACTTGCGCTATGATCTTTGGCGAGACGCCTCGGAGCCGAGCCGTTTCATCCTTGACGAGATGTACATCGACGTGGAGGCCAACTCCTCTCATCGTGAAACTCCTCATTTTCAAAACTACGTGGGCAAAATCGGCGAACTCGCGGATCGATCCGTTTATACCGTGACAGCCGTCGACGTGATTGACGTATGAGCATGAGATTCACTGCATTTTACAACGCTTAATTACACTCGATCGATATCCGGCGTGAAGATAACGCATCCAGCTACCGGGACGGGTCCGAAACACTTTTCCCACCCCATTAAGGATGCGACCGATGCTCGACAAAGCCTATCACGCTCAATGCGCCGCGGTTTACGTTCATTCCTCCGATCCCGTGGAGCGCGGGCGATGCCGCCTGACACTGCTGTCGCTGGCTTTGGGCAGTTTCTGCATTGGCACCTCCGAATTCGCCAGCATGGGTATCCTCCAACTGTTTTCCGAAAGCCTGGGGATAAGCATTCCTACTGCGACGAACGCCGTGACTGCCTACGCTTTCGGAGTGGTCATCGGCGCACCACTTGTCACGCTAGCGGCTGCACGATTAAACCGTCGCACCCTGCTTCTCATGCTCATGGCGCAGTTCGTATTGGGGAATATCCTGTCCGCGCTGGCGGCCAACTTGGAGATGTTCGTACTCGCTCGTTTCATCAGCGGCATGCCCCAAGGTGCATATTTCGGGGCAGGAGCCGTTGTAGCCACCTACGTCTACGGCCCTGGCCATACCGGCAAGGCCTTTGCTCTGGTGATGATGGGACTGACCGTGGCGACCATCGTCGGCTCCCCACTCGCGACGTTCCTCGGCCAGACCATCGGCTGGCGAAACACCTACTTTGCGGTGTCGGGCCTCGGCGCGCTATCGTTCCTGGCGCTAATGGCGTTCGTGCCGAAAACCCACGCTCTGAACGGTAGCTCCGTCATACAGGAGCTTAGCGCTCTGCGTAAAGGAGCAGTATGGATGACCATGCTCGTCGCCGCTCTCGGCGTTGCGAGCATATTTGCGATCTACACTTTCGTAGGACCGTTAATCACGGATGTCGCCATGCTGGAAGCAGGATGGATCCCGGTTGCACTTACAGTTTTCGGACTCGGGATGACTGCAGGCAATTTTCTTGGCGGTCGCCTCGCCGACACGTATCCGGCACGCGGTCTCCTGCTCGGATTTGGCGTAGCAGTCGTCGTACTCGCAGCACTGGCCACTTTCGGGTTCAAGCTTCCCGTCCTATTCGCCGGTTTCTTCCTGGTCGGCGCAACCATGTTCACCGCGATACCGACTATCCAGGTCAGACTGACTAAATTCGCTCCCGAGGCGCCCACCCTTGTAGGCGCGATGAATTTGGCGGCACTCAACCTGTCCAATGCGATCGGGGCATGGTCGGGTGGCCTTGCGATTGCGAGCGGCTTTGGCATTCTCTCCTCCGCTTGGGCGGGGTTTTGCCTCACGCTCACCGGTCTCGTCATCTTCACCATGACGCTCACTCGCCGTCCTAATCTGGCAGCCGCCTAGACCGTCACACATCGTGGTACCTTAGCGCATAAGGACAAACGTACGGCAACAGGAAGCCGTGTTGGGAGCAGCAACAATGTCCAAGCCAAAGCTTTTCACGCCCATTGAAATCAAGGGCCTCACATTGGCCAATCGGATCGTCATTGCGCCGATGTGTCAGTACTCCGCCGAAGAAGGGAACATGAACGAATGGCACTTGATACATCTTGGCAAGCTTTCCCTCTCAGGCGCAGCGCTCTTGACGATTGAGGCAACTGCAGTTCTCCCGGAAGGACGGATTACCTATGGAGATCTCGGCCTCTACAGCGATCAGAATTACGCGGCTATGAGCTTGACGCTCGAGAGCATCCGGCGGTGGTCGGACATGCCTATCGCGATTCAGCTCAGTCACGCCGGCAGGAAGGCGTCGACCGAAGTTCCCTGGAAAGGTGGCGGCCAGTTTGCTCCAACCGACGGACTCGGTTGGCAAACATACGGCGCGTCGCCGATCTCCTACAACGCTGATCAACAACCGCCCGTCGCTTTGGATAAAGAGCGACTGAAACGCGTTCGCGATGCATTTGGAGCTGCCGCGGCGCGAGCCGACAAACTCGGTATCGACATCGTGCAACTTCACGCCGCGCACGGTTATCTACTCCATCAGTTTTTGTCACCGTTAGCCAACCAACGCACGGACGAATATGGCGGGAGCCTCGAGAACCGAATGCGCTTTCCCTTAGAAGTTTTCGATACGGTCAGCGCAGCATTCCGTGAGAAGCCGGTTTCAGTGCGTATCTCTGCGACGGATTGGGTTCAGGGTGGCCTGACGCTTGAAGAGTCGCTTGTTTTCGCACAAGAACTCGAAAAGCATGGCGCTGGCGCGATACATGTGTCCAGTGGAGGCCTCCATCCCGCCCAGAAGATCGCAGTAGGGCCTAGCTACCAGGTCCCGTTGGCTCGAGAGGTGCGGAAGGTCGTTCACGTTCCCGTGGTCGCGGTTGGCTTGATCACCGGCTACGATCAAGCCGAAGCGATCGTCGGGACTGGTGACGCCGACATGGTAGCCTTGGCAAGAACTATCCTATTCGATCCGAACTGGCCGTGGCACGCTGCAGCGGAGTTGGGTGGTAAAATTCGTGTACCAAACCAATACCTTCGCTCGCAGCCCAATCGGTATCGCGGTCTTTTTGAGACGGAATAACACGCAGCTCCACGGTAACATCAACGCAGAAAGGATCTCAGGATGCCCCGTCATTGCAGATTCCGGTATTCTGCAGCAAATGGCGCGGGGACATTTTCTCGGACGAATGAAAGCTAACACTCACGGGGTGCATCCCACTCGGAGCTATCCGGGAAGGCTCCATTTTATAGATCAGGCCAAGTCAGAGACCCAAGCCGTTCTTGTTGAGGAGTGATTGGCAATGGTCGGCGGGCGCATCGACGCCATTTCTGTTGGTGATCTTGAAAACGGCATTGGCATCGTCAGCCGGGCGTCGTCTTCGCAGAAGGCGTAGGTCTCCAAAGGTCGATGGGCGCTGCGGCCGTCGACGCTGAGCACGCTAGCCGCGTGGCCGCAAATTAGCGAAGCCTCGGAGCGGATCGGGGTTCGGGTTTAGAAGAAAATGTCGAAATCTTGAAAGCCATTCGCTATGCGGTCAGTCCTGCCCATTAGGGAGCGACTGCTTTAGGATAGCACGCCGCGAATTCTTGAACTGCCCTGATGCCACTCTCCCATGCACCGTGAGCTGTAGAGAAGTCGAAGCGACTTGTCGCCTCGCCTGCAAAAAACAGTCGCTCGCTCACTGGTTTTGCCAATGTCTCGCGGTCTCGAGCGCAGCCGGGCAATGCATGGCTGTATGAACCGTGGATCCATTTAACGTTGCACCATGAAGAGGACGAAATTGGCTTGAGGTATTTTTCAATTTTACCACCGAGCAGCGCCGTCAACTCCTCGATGGCAAAGGCGAAAGCTTCGAGAACTCCAGCGTCTTCGAGCGCGATCGCGCCAGGGCCGCCAAAAAATCCCTCAACGATCGGGCGACCAAGCGGTCGGATGTAGTAACTGCCCGTTTTGTCGTTTGCGGGATTGCCCAGAAGATGAGTTTCCGCCTCCAGACCATGATTGCCTTCAAGGTGGAAGAAAAGTTTGTCCGCCAGGCCAAGTGGCAGGTTCCCAGCCGCATGCAGGTGGTCGTCCATTTCCGCATCGAATTCGATAAGGGCTCTGGCAAGCACGGCTGTCGAGACCGTCACGATCACCGCCCGGGAATCAACTGTTCCGCGATCGGTCTCAATCCTGACGCCGGTTCGGGTTTGCCGCACCTTCCTGGCAGCGCAAGATAAATAGAGAGGAACAGGTGGCATACTCCTTACCAACAACGTTCCATATCCTTCACGCACCCGCCAGTTTGACTGGGTCGCGGCCTTGTCATAGGCAAGGAAATCCTCGACTGAGAGGCTATCGAGCGGCGCACCGTTGAGATATCCGCTTAGAGACTGACAGTAAGCGTTCCACTTCCCACCTGGGTCAAGGGCATCCGAAGCTCGATCAGAGGCGGGTGGGTCTCTTTCCATCTGTTTAGACATTCCCGCCCAAGCCTCAAGGGCAGCTTTTCGATCATCGGGAGTGAATCCGAGGTCCCGCCATTGATCCTGCCAAGCGGTGCGACCTTCTACGACATCGAAGCCTTCAGCCCTTGCCATATCGACCAGCGGATTGCGTTCACCAGAATGTAACCAGCCACAACCCATGTCGAGTGGGAGACCATAGATCTCGTTGGTCCAGGCTCGGCCGCCGACGCGGCTGCTTGCTTCAATGACAACTACCTTGCGACCCAGCGAGGTCAGCATACGGGCCGCGGAAATACCAGCTGCCCCAGCGCCGATTATTGCCACCTCGAAGTCCATAACGCGCTCCGTTAATTTTGGTGAAATTGGCCGCCGGATGCTCATGATTCGGGCTACCGAGACTATAACGCCTACAGATCTTTGTTATTGTACATCATGAGCTTTTTCGAAACCCTAGTGGCGCTTCTGGCAGTCGCCGTGTTTCTGTTGCAGATCACAAGGCGAGTCCACCTGCCCTATCCAGGCATCCTTGCCGCGGCTGGCGTAGCTGTCGCGATGGTTCCCGGAGCACCTAACATCCCGATTGATCCCCATACAGCGTTGGCGCTTTTTATCGCGCCTGTCCTCGTCGACTCAGCCTATGACTTTCCCATCGGCGCTGCGAGGCGCATGCTCCTGCCGATCTTTGTTTACGCTGTAGTAGCCGTTCTCGCTACCACGGGTATCGTCGTTGCTATCGGCACGATGACCGCCGGTCTCCCCCTAGCGGTTGCCGTCACTCTTGGCGCGATCGTCGCTCCTCCGGACGCTGCGGCGGCAACCGCCGTTCTGTCAGGACTACCCGTCGATCGCAGGGTGGATACGCTGCTGAAGGGCGAGAGCCTGTTCAACGACGCGACCGCCCTTTTGCTGTTCAGCGCGGCTCTGAACGTCCATGCCAGTGGCGGGCTAGGGTCGGCGACCGTTATCAAGATTGCGATCGCGGCACCGGGTGGGATACTTTTCGGTATAGCATTTGGTTATCTTCTTTCCAGACTCAGGCCACTTACGGAAAACACGGTAGGCGGGACGCTTCTCCAGTTCGTTTACGCGTTCGCAACCTGGTTAATCGCCGAGAGACTGCATCTGTCGGCGGTATTGGCTACCGTATCAAGCGCTATGACTATCGCCACTTTGGCGAGTGTCAACGACTCTCCCCGGATGCGCGTCCATTCGTTTGCCGTATGGACGACCGTGGTTTTTCTACTGAATGTGGTAGCGTTCTTGCTGATGGGCCTGCAGGCGAAAAGCATCGTTCAGACAATGTCTCCTGATGAGCTAGCCCGCGCGGTCGGCTTCGCCACGATTGTCGTCATCAGCGTGATCGTTTGCAGAATGGCGATTGCTTTTCTCTTTCACGCGGTAGTCGCGTACCGACACAAAAGAGGGGGTTACCTCGCACCATTCCGACATGGAGAGACTCTGCTTGTGGGGTGGGCCGGGATGCGTGGCCTCGTCACTCTTGCGACTGCCTTCGCTCTCCCACCAGATTTCCCCGAGCGCAACTTGGTAGTACTCGCGGCGTTTGCCGTTGTGCTTGCGACGCTTGTCATCCAAGGGGGGACGCTGGCTCCGATGATCCACCTTCTCCGGCTGGGCCGCCAGACGGCAGTCCGAAAGGAGACGGATGTGGCTAGAGCGGGCCTTGCTGAAGCTGCGGTCGCAAGGTTGGCCTCAGAAGAAGGACCCGAAGCAGCAGCACTCATTGCTCAGTATGCCAAGACCGCAGCGGACCCCGGCGGCCTGTCGGACGATCGACGTCGCGGGCTATTGCGCGCTGCGACCCTAGCTCAGCGCCAGCGCCTCGATGAACTTAGAGACGCCGATCTCATTGGCGCGACGCAATATCTGGAATTGCAAGAGGACCTGGACTGGCAGCAGCTGGCGGCCGAGTCCGAGAAAGAAAGGCGGATAACGGAAAGCTAAAGGGAAAGTCTCTCGTTGAGGCTCCTGCTAGTCGCCATTTTCGAGCAGCCGTAATCAGCGGTTATCGAGAAGCCGCGACTCCCACAGTACTCATGAGATTTGAGCTGTTGAGATCATCAAGCACTTTGTTCGCACGCTGCAGATCGGGCGTGACAAAACCGTCAAGGAATTGGCCATATACCGGCTCGAGCACTGTTTTCGCATCATTAACCTGAAACTTTTCCAGGAGAAGCGAGGCGAGGTCCGTCGCGGCCCGTAGCCGCCAAGCCCAAGAACCATGGTCTTCCGCAATCGCCAGAGCCCGCGACAGAGTTGAATGTGCATCGTCATCGCGACCTTTCGAGCGTTCTTCGATTGCCTTGAGACGAAGCAATTCGGGAAGCATTGAGCGTTGCGGGCCGATCTCGAAGACGTAATTGAGAATGCGAGCCGCTTCATCCACGCATCCGATCGCGTGAAGCGCTCTCGCCAGAAGCGCGTAGTAGACATGCCTGCCGTGCTGAGGGAGGCCAGTGCGGAGTTGATCGAACGCCCGCATGATCGCATCAGGATCTCTTCTTGACCCGGAAAGTGCGTCGAAGGCTTCCGCATAACAGACGGCAACCGGGGTCCAGGTTGGCATGTCATACCTGTCGATGGCTTCCCTCAATTTGGCGAGACAGTGCCCGCCGAGTGCGTAGTCGCGGCATTCGCTGAGTATGAAGAGAATACCGCGAGTGAAGCAGTATATCAGCGTCCAACCATGATGTGCCTCCAATGCCCAATGGGCTGCGGCCTGGACCCGACGTAATCCGGTTCCCGGCCTCTGAGAACCAAGCCATTGAGCCGCACCCAAGGTGTTTTCGGTCCTGATCCGAATGTCGGCGTCAAAACGAGATGCGGTCCCATCCGAAGCGTTCCGTATTTGCTCACGGAGCCGTTCAAGTCGAGCGATAACTGCCGGGTAGTCGCTCTGGATAACATCCATCTCGGCGAGAAGGGTCTCGTGCTCCCACAGAGCCGGGCGGTTACCGCTTTGCATCGCGGCGTTCTTCAGCTGCGCAAGTATCTCCTGCGCTGCCGTTCGGTATCCTGGCAAAAGTCGATAGCTAGCCAGCGCCACAAGGCCCTGGCACTCAGCGTCTTTGTCCCCGACATCACGCGACAGCTTTATAGCTTTCTCGAACGTCGCAATGGCCTTATCGGTATCAGTCGAGATAAATCTGGTGACCGCGGCCAGCCCCAGGAGGAGCTTCAGCTGGAGCGCGCGCTCTGAGCAAGATATCCGGTCATACGCTGTAAGAGCCTCTTCGCAGTTCCTTCTTGCGTCTTCGATCATGGAAAGTTCATGCCAAAGGGGAAGGCCGATAGCCACGAGCCTCAGCCCGAGCAACGTGTCACCATTCTGATAGAGAGCCCAGGTGATGGCCTTGCGCAATTCTTCTGCGCGGGTTGCATAGGTCGCGTACCACTTTTGAGCCGGGAGTCGTGCCCGCTCGGTTATGGACCTCTCAAACACCTCTAGAACATATCGAGCGTATGCCGCCGAAACTTGTTCAACCTCGCCTGAAGTCTCGAGCAGGCTGGCAGCAAATGCTCGTGTGCTGTCCAGAAGCCGATAGCGCATATCGTCGGATGAGTGCTCGATGCTCAACATCGATTTCGAGCGAAGGCCCGCAAGCGCGTCGAAGACAAGGGCGGGATCAAACTGGCGGTGATGTATCACGCGCAGTAGTGCACCTGGTTCGAATGGGTGCGCGAATATCGAGGCGGCACGGAGGACGGCCGCCTCGGTTTCGGTGAGCATTGCATAACTCCACTCCAGCGTGGCGAGAAGGGTCCGCTGCCGCGGCGGGGCCTCAAGCTCGCGGCCTGTAAGTCCAGCAAATCGGTTGTCGAGTTCTCTGAGAACATCGGCCGCCGCTTCGACCAACAGGCGGGGCGCGATAAGTTCGATCGCAAGCGGCAGACCGTCAAGCCTCCGGCAGATCTCTGCGACTGTTTCTGCGTCCCCGTCCGTCAGTTTGTAATGGCCCGCCTCCGAAGCCCGTTCAACCAGCAGCTTGGGAGCGGGATATGCCAGGACTTCCTCCGCGGCGGGAGCTACGCCTGCCGGCGGCACCCCCAGGGGCGCTAGCCATACGACTTTCTCGTGCTTGGCGCGCAGAGCTTGTCGACTTGTGCAAAGGATCCTCACGCTCTCGGTTCTTTTGAGTACCACTTCGCATAGATGCGCCACGGCATTGCTCACATGCTCGCAGGTATCTAACACCAGCAGGGTTGCTCGTTTGGCGAGGGTTGAGGAAATGGCATCAAGTCGGTCTTGACTACCTGAATTGATGCCCAGGACGGCCGCAAGTGAAGGTATGACATATTCTTCATCGGTAATCCGCGACAGATCTACAAACGTGACAGAAATCTCTTCTTCGCCCTCAACAATCCGGGCGACAGCAATAGCCACCGTTGTTTTGCCTATGCCTCCTGCCCCGACGATGTTGGTTAGCCGGCTGACCCCGACGGTCTTGCACAGCTCGGCGATTTCGTCAGCTCGGCCAATGACGTTACCTAAGTGAGGGAGCTGTGTGCTCGCGATGCTCTGCAGGTTACCATCATCAGGCGCAACGCCATCGGCTTGGTCGCTAAGCCAATAGCCCCGGTTTGAAAATGTCTGAATATAGTTGCCCGTGGCCGAGTATTTTCGAAGGGTTCGCCGCAGCGAGGCGATTGTGACCTTGAGATTGCCGTCCTCAATGAAGATGCCTGGCCATACCGCGTCGAACAGGTCTCGTTTTGTTACGACCTCTCCTTTCTTACGCGCCAGTGCGATGAGCAATTCCATTGCTCGGTTGCCAAGGCGCACCTCTTCCTCGTCGTGGAACAAACGGCGGAGCTTGAGATGCAGGCGAAAAGGCCCGAAGATGACTATCTCAGGCGGTTGCCGTGGTGCCATCAAATTCTCCTGCAATACGGAGAGCTGCTTGCGAAAGCAGCGATTGGACACGTCTCACGGGAAGACCGGACAAACAAAGGCGTGATGTGCAAGAGACTGCCCCCTCGCACCAATACCGCACAATACCGCTGGAGTCATCCGCCTGATGTTAGCACGCCCTGGCGACTGCGACCGGAACTCCTTTGTAGGAGGGCGTTCCGGAGGTGCGGTCGAAGTGCTTCAATGGCACCAAAGCATTCAACTCAGGATAATATCCGGCGACAGAACCTGATGGAATGTCGTAGGCAACCGCGGTAAGCCGCTGTACCCTAAGATCGCGGTCCTCCGCGTCAATCAGGCACCGAATATCGATGAGGTCGCCGTCACTGAGTTGTAGAGTTGCCAAATCGGCCGGATTCATGAAAAGAACGTCCCGTCGGCCAAATACCCCACGATACCGGTCGTCCATTCCGTAAACGGTGGTGTTATATTGATCGTGGCTTCGGATCGTCGTCAGAAGGAGAGCGTCTGGCCGTGTCAATAAGGGATCCTCGAGGAGGCCCCGAGCGACCAGGAAGTTTGCTTTCCCGGTGCGCGTGTTCCACCGACGGAATGATGCGGCCACATCCAGACGAAACCCTCCCGGAACTCGGACTCGCTTGTTAAAATCGAAAAACTCCGGGAATACAGCTTCGATTTTATCTCGGATCCGGCTGTAATCCGCGATCAGCCCATCCCAGTCGATCGAATAACGCCCACCAAGCGTGGCCTTGGCGATGCCGGCAATGATTGCCGGCTCCGACTTCAACATCTTCGCCGGCGGCTTTAAAAAGCCCCTCGACGCGTGAACCATCGACATCGAATCTTCCACGGTAACGGCCTGGGGACCCGAGTCTTGCGTATCGAGATCCGTTCGACCCAAGCAGGGAAGTATCAACGACGTTCGCGCTGTAAGCAAATGCGATCGGTTCAGCTTAGTAGAAATATGCACTGCGAGATCAAGCTTACGCATCGCCTGAAACGTCGCAAGTTGGTCCGACATGGCGACGGCCAGGTTCCCACCGAGGCAGATCAGCGCTTTCGAACGCCCTTCCGCGATCGCATCAACAGCCTCAATGGCGCTGTGTCCCTTTTCGCCGTTAGGCCTAAAGCCGAAAGCCTTCTCCATTCCCTCCAGCAGCGCCTCAGTCGGGATCTCTGTAATCCCAACGGTGCGGTCACCCTGAACATTGGAGTGGCCGCGGATCGGGGCGATCCCAGCGCCTTCGCGACCGATGTTGCCGCGTAACATGAGCAGGTTGGCAACCTGCTGTACGTTTTCGGTTCCGTGGGCATGCTGCGTCAGCCCCATCCCATAGCAGACGATTACGTTTTTCGCCTTCACGTAGACATCGGCTGCGCTTTCGATGGCTTGGGGGGTGAGCCCGCTAACTGATTCGATATCAGCCCAGCTCGTCGACTCTATGTCCGCCTGGAGTGCGTCGAATCCAACCGTGTGCTCCGCGATGAAGGCACGATCCAAGACCCCCTCGCCTCCGCCCGCAATCGCCTCGGCGTCGCGAACGAAAATCGCCTTCATGATCCCCTTCAACGCTGCCAGGTCACCTCCGACACGGACCTGATGATAAGCGGAGGCTATACGCGTCGATGACATTGTAGCCATCTCAAGCGGATCTTGAGGTGCCGCGAAACGCTCGAGTGCACGTTCCTTGAGCGGGTTGAACACTATGATTGGCACACCTCGACGCGACGCTTGATGCAATGTCGACATCATACGGGGATGATTGGTACCGGGATTATGTCCGAAACTGAAGATGGCGTCGGCGTGGTCGAAATCCTCCAGCGTCACAGTACCTTTGCCGACACCGATCGACATCGGCAGGCCAACGCTCGTAGCCTCATGGCACATATTGGAGCAATCAGGGAAGTTGTTTGTCCCAAATGCGCGGACGAAAAGCTGATAGAGAAACGCCGATTCATTCGAGGCTCTGCCGGACGTGTAGAACTCCGCCTGGTGAGGGCTGTCCAGATGATTAAGCTCACTCGCGATCAATTCGAACGCGGTATCCCAAGCAATCGGTTCGTAATGATCAGTGTCGCGATTATAGAGCAACGGAAGCGTAATCCTCCCAGCGTCTTCTAACTTGTGGTCTGTCCATTCCCACAGCGCCGCCACGGTGTGTTGTTCGAAGAAAGAGGCATCCGTCTTTTTGGCGGTCGACTCCCAGGTGATTGCCTTGCCCCCGTTTTCGCAAAATTCGAACGACGAGGTGTGTTTGGGATCCGGCCAGGCACAACCTGGACAATCGAAACCCTCCGGTTGGTTGGCCTTTAGCAGCGTTCGTGTGCCCTGGGCGATGATTTGTTGATGGGCAAGGGTCTTTGCTACGGCTTGTAACGCATCCCAGCCGCCGGCCGGACGGTCGTAGCGCTCGATGCCTTCTGGTCGCTTTTCCTTCACGGGATCCTCGTGGCAAATATAAGTTGAAGCTTGAACTCTATCAGCACATCACACGTGACGCACATTATACCGCGGCATAGTGGATCCGAGCGATATTGGAGGATGAACCGTGGAATTGAATACTGCCCGCGCAATCACAACCTCGACCCATAGCAGCACTGCTCCAGCGTGGGATGATTTCTGCGGGTCATGGAAGAAAGGGGTTTGGTCATTTCGCGTCCTGCGAACTTCGTTTTTGATAGCTTCAGGCGACGCTGAGTTCGTCTGACGTGGATAATGCCTCAGAACGCGCTAGTCACAATTGCATCAATAGTTTGCTCGTGGCGCAATTATCCCAGTCGCCGATGATGATCTGGACCGGGGCCTAAAATCCTATCGGCAGGGAGTTCATAAGCGCCGCGGCGAAGGCATCCGGGTAGCGGCAATTCACGATCAATGGCAAGTCGTCGTCCGGGGCAGTTGAAGGGATCTGAACACACGACCCAACATCGAGGATCAAAGAGGCCGATAGCAAAGCCTGAGCTGTTGCACTTAATTTGAGATTCCCCTCGCCAGGAGTCTTAAATTATCTGCCAAAGAATTCGAAACAACCGCATTCTTACGTACTGCCAAACGACAACGGCGACGTGACCTCGCCGTCGAGAGCCCGATGATGGACTTCCTGCCAGTCCATCGGAAACAAGTTCTTCCACGCTCGATGCCATTCGGTCTCGGGCTCCCAACATCGGTCACAAACGGCGGTGCTCACGTGGGCCAGTGACGCAGGCGCTTGGTGCCGCACTTGGTTAGCGTCGGCGAGCCGCAACCGGGACAGATACCACGGGTGCCAGTCGTCGCTTCTAGGCGGATTCCTTCTACGAGGGCGAACTTCATAGTTATCTCCAAACAGCCGTGAGCACACGCCATCAGCAACGTAAGCTCGGTTCCTAGCAGGGAAGTTGGCGGGCGGCTTGGTTGCCGCCTGGAGTTTCTTCGGGCAGTTTCGGCTGCCTCAAGTTCTGATTCGTCTGGTCCGCCTGACGAATAAGCTGAGGCTATTCGTCCATACTTCAGAAATCAACTGTATAAACGGCTTACGCACCATTAACATTGACGACGTCGTCGTTCTTTATGCATCGGAGGCTGAATTGTATAGCATCGCTATTCGACAACCTGGGGCGATAATGGAAAGGAATCTTACAATCATCTTCGCAGCAGGAGGAACAATCGCAAGGCCAGGGAGTTAATGCTTCAGTCGGGCGTAAGCGTAATTGGAGCGTGGCGCTCTCCCCATCCCTCGGGTGTCCGAGGTTGCTTCCAGCTTTCGAGCTGTGACGCGGGGTTCGAATCCCTGCCCCGACAACCGATCTCGCGGGCTACCTCAGCCTGACCCCGACACGACACCCCTTCTCCGAGGGATGCCTGATGACCTCGCCATCGAATGCGCCGCCGAGTTTCGATCCGATCCCGTCGTCCCCTTGGACGGATGGCGGCGATGGTGGAAGTGAGGCCACGCGAGCAGATCATTCAAGCGTGAAGCCCTCGCAACCGACCTTCATAATGATACGACTTCCGGTCATGGCTTCTAGCGGAGGTGCTTGAAAAAGTACGCCCCTCGATTGGTCGGAAAGCGGACGCTGCGGTCGCGTTACGGCTCCTTGACCTCACCTGGTCATATTTGGCGTGCGAGGCACGCCGCTAAGCGACGCCGCTGCTACGAGCCGTAGGTGAGGCTACCGGCAGGCCGGACCGCATCGATTTCCGGCACGCCAAAGGAAAGACAGCCAGCCTTTCGGGCTAATAAGCCCTCCAGCGAGCCGATGGCTCGCGCAGATCGGAAATCACCCTTTCGCAGGTAGCACTCATCGTTCACGGCCCCTGCAAGGTCGTGTTGGCGACCGTCATCATGTCGAGCAAAAAATCGCAGGTTCTGGTGAAAAGATTGGCGCAATGACGCGTCCTTTCGGTACTCACCTTGAGACGGCCGACCACTTGCTTTATATGATGCGTGATGATTGATGCGCGATGAGGCGGATATGAGAACGACCTTAGCGATTGACGACGATGTCCTGATCGCCGCAAAAGCGATGGCAACCCAGCAGCACCGAAGCGTCGGCGAAGTCATTTCTGAGCTGGCGAGACGCTCTCTGCGCCGCCCGCCCAGCAGCGGCGAGCGCAACGGCATTCCT
>NZ_JACHYV010000040.1:0-32299 GCF_014193135.1 Rhizobium sp. BK049 | reverse complement strand
AGTCTCTCTCCACGGCATCCACACCTCCCGATCAAAATCGAAAAGTGTAACCCATGTCTCCGGTACGAAACGTCACCTATCTCTCAGGTCGGGCACTCTTGCACATCCCGAAGACACAGGTACGGAACGGACTCAAGCGGCAGCCTCCCAACGACCGGTTGGCGATGGTTCGCAAGGGCCAGGTCTGATGAGGAGACGCCGCCTAGCGGGATTTTCTTACGTCTTCGAATTTCAGATCAAAGCGCGCGAGATATTTGGCAAGCCGATCGGCGTCGTTGCTGCTCTTCTTTTCCAGGCGCGAGTTTGCAAACAGTGCCCGGCCCGCGGCACTGGCGCTGACATGCTCCTGGCAGGTGTGAAGAACGGCGGCGAGTTGAACGGCGTCGAAACGATCGAGGCTGTTAACGGCGTCCTCGCCGAGCAGATCGATGAGGATGTCGTCGGATGACCGGCGTCCCGAGGAGCCGCGCCAGGCTGCCTTCAGGCGTCGGATCTCGTCATCGACTACCTCGACAGTGATTCGGCCTTGAGGCGCGAGCGTTGCCATGCGCGTGACGGAAGCGGACAAGTCGCGGAAGTTCGCGCTCCAGACAGCTTCCGAGCCGGTTGCAAATGCGAGATAGCGGCTTCGCGCCTCTTTGTTGAACGTCACGTTCTGCCCTTCACGTTCAAGGAACCGTCGAAGCTCGAAATCGAGATTGGGCTCGATATCTTCCTTGCGCTCGCGCAACGCCGGCAGCTGGAAAGTCCATAGATTGAGCCGGGCAAAGAGATCTTCGCGGAATTGACCGTGGTGGACGGCTTCACCGAGATCGCGATTGGTACCCGCCAGAAGCTGGAAGTCGGCGGAAACTTCGCGGTCCGCGCCGACCGGCAGGAAGCGCTTCTCCTCGATCGCCCGCAGGCACATGGCCTGTTCATCCAGGCCGAGTTCGCCGATCTCATCGAGAAAGAGCACACCCTTGTCCGCCGACTTCAGCAGGCCGGGCCGTTCGCCTGCCGCGCCGGTAAAGGCGCCTTTGACATGGCCGAAAAGCGCCGACATGGCGTGATCGCCGCGGAGCGTTGCGCAGTTGACCTCAACGAACGGACCGCTGACTTTTCGCTCGACCCTCTTGAGTTCGTAGATGCGCTTGGCAAGCTGGGATTTTCCCGCGCCGGTCGGGCCGGTCAGCAAGACGGGAGCGGTGGAACGGATCACAACGCGCTCGATCTCGTCGATCATGCGGTTGAAGGCGGGGTTTCGCGTCGAAATACCGGATTTCAGAAATGAGGCGGCATCGGCCTGTTCGGATGCGAAGCGCTTGGCGATTTCGTCATAGCGCGAGAGATCAAGATCGATGATGCGATGGGTTCCCGCGAAATCCTGTCCCGGCTCGCGCTCGCGCGGCGGAGAGAGCTGCAGCAACCTGCCGGGGATGATGCGCGCTTCGGTCAGGAGGAACCAGCAGATCTGGGCGACATGGGTGCCGGTGGTGATGTTGACGAAATAGTCTTCGGCCTCGGGATCGAAACTGTAGTCCCGGGCAAAATCCCTGAGGCTCGTATAGACTTCGGAAAAGTCCCAGGGGTCCCGCAGATTGATGATGCGCTGGCGAACCTCCGTCGCGGGCGAAATCGTCTCGATATCCCTGATCACAGTTTTGGCCAGCCAGTGGGAATGGTTGTCGTGGATCAATTCCAGCCGATCGATAAAAAGACCGGCCTGTTGGCAAAGGCCGACGTTCGGCCGCCAGCGCGTCCATCGGTCTTCACGCCGGCCCACGTCGAGAGTCGTTCCAAGCATGCTGATGGCGACTCGGCGCTTCATCATTTATCCAAAATTATAAAATCCTATATCATCAGATAGACTATTCCCCTTTCTCGAACTTGGCAATTTGCAAGGCAGAAATTGTCTTATAAGTTTTTATCATTATAAATCAAAAGTTTATGATCTATTTCGCGGAAACTTGTCGCGGACTTTAGAAACTGGCACGCCACTTGAATTGTATTGGGCAGAACCAAATCAAAGAGGTGCTGCCATGGTGAACAAGGCAATCTTCAAATCCTATTTCGGAAAGCTGCTTGCCGGCACGACGACGACCAACCACGAAGGCGCAGCAGCCTATGCTCTCTCGCCGCGTGAAGCCCTGGCGCAATATGCCGTCACCGGAACATTCGGCGACACGTTCTATGCGGATGCCGGGGAACAGCTCGATGCCGTGATGCGCCTAGGTGCGGAGGTCGAGCCGGAATTCCTGGCAAAGCTCGCGGTCTACGCGGCGGAGAAGGGCCATATGAAGGACATGCCGGTCATGCTGCTGGCGATGCTTTCGGGCCTCGAAAGCGATGCCTTTGCGCGGGCGTTTCCGCGTGTCGTGAAGAGCGGCAAGATGTTGCGCGGCGTCGTGCAGGTCATGCGGTCGGGTGTGACCGGCCGGAAATCGCTCGGATCGCGGCCGAAGAAGATGGTGCAGGCCTGGTTCGACCGGGTGACGACGGAACAGTTTCTGCATGCGATGGTCGGCAATGATCCGTCGCTGCCGGATGTGATCCGGATGGTACATCCGAAGCCGCGAGACGCGGAGCGTCAGGCGCTCTACGCCTGGGCAGTCGGCAAGCCGTATGATTTCGCCGCATTGCCGGTGGAGGTAAAGACGTTCGAAGCGTTCAAGCGCGATAGCAGCTTGCCGCTGCCGCCCGTGCCGTTCCAGATGTTGACCTCGCTTGGTCTGAGCAAGGAGCAGTGGTCGGAAATCGCCTTGAAGGGCTCGTGGCAGATGGTGCGCCAGAACCTCAACACCTTTGCCCGAAACCGCGTGTTCGAGGTGAATGGCATGGCCGCACGGCTTGCTGCGCGGATCGCCGATCCGGAAGCGGTGCGCAAGGCGCGTGTCTTCCCCTACCAGTTGATGGTGGCGTGGCATATGGCGAACCGGACGGTTCCGGCTGTCGTTGCGGATGCTCTGCAGGATGCGATGGAGGTGGCAGTCTCCAGCGTGCCGACGATCGGCGGGAAGGTCGTGGTCTGCCCGGATGTCTCCGGCTCCATGTCGTCCCCCGTCACCGGCTACCGAAAGGGCGCGACATCAACCGTCCGCTGCATCGATGTCGCAGCACTCGTGGCTGCGTCGTTCCTGCGGCGTAACCGGCAGACGCGTATCATCCCGTTCGAACAGGACGTCGTGAACGTCCAGCTGAACGGGCGTGACAGCGTGATGACCAATGCGGCGAAGCTCGCGGCAGTCGGCGGTGGCGGAACGAACTGCTCCGCGCCGCTGCGGCTGCTGGCAAAGGAGAAGGCGGCGGTCGACCTCGTGCTCTTCGTCTCGGATAACCAGTCCTGGATGGATGCGCAGGGGCAGGGCCAGGCGACCGGGATGATGGCTGAATGGGCGCGGATCAAGAGGCTGAACCCGGCGGCGAAGCTGGTCTGCCTCGACATCCAGCCCTACGTCCAGACGCCGGCAACGGGAGAGGACGTGCTGAATATCGGCGGCTTCTCGGATGCCGTCTACGGAGCCATCACCAGCTTCGCGGCCGGCAAATCCGGTCCGGGCGAATGGCTTCGCCGGATCGAGGCGACCGATCTTTGAAATTGCTTCGCGCCGCCAGTGAACGGCGCGAGGCACCGTGACGAATGCCGGATGGAACTACAGATTGTCACTCTCCAGGTCGCGGGTTCGAATCCCGTCGGGTCCCCCAAAATACAAGGATCCGTAGCTCAGCGGATAGAGCGGGTGTTCCACCACATCTCGTCGTCACGGACCAATCGAAAGACATGTAAAAAGACATGGCGAATGCCGGGGAAACTACATCGGTAACCCCGGGCGCGGGTTCAAGGCCCGCCTTGTCGCGCGAATCCCGAAAGGGAGAAGGATGCACAAGATGTTTCCTCAGGACTTGTCGCCATCACGAGAATTGCAGCGGCGAATGCCGGACGAAACTACAGCCTCCGTATCGAGGTGGCCTGACAGGTTCGACTCCTGTCCCGGCAGCGCTCTCTGGCACGAGCGGGGCCACTCGGTTTCGTCCACCTTTGTCGCCGCTGCAAAAATGCCTGGCGTCCGGGAAAATCGTCGCCCAGGCGAGCATGAAACGTAACCAGGAAGAAGGACTGCAGACGCAGAAAAGAAGATGACCGAGATAATGAGCGGACAGGATCTGATCGATGCAGGCATGAGCCAGGGCAAGTGGTTTCGTCCGGCTCTCGATGCGGCCAACAGGGTTTTGAGCCAGGGCGGTTCGGCCGCGGAGGCGCTTGAAGCAGCAAGGGCTTTTCAGCCGGGGCCGACGCTCGCACTGAGATCGGATAACGATATCGAGATCTATTCCAATATCCGCGCCGAGAACGCCTTCGAGCAGGACAATGTCGAAAAGGTCAATGCTACGATGCGGGCGCTGGTACGCACGCCGGTCGTCCGGGCTGCGGCGATCATGCCGGACGCCTGCCCGGCCGGGCCGGTCGGCACCATTCCGGTTGGCGGTGTCGTGGCATCCGAGGCGATCCATCCGGGCATGCACTCGGCTGACATCTGCTGCTCCATGGCAATCTCGATCTTTCCGGATGTCGATCCGAAATCGCTTCTCGACGCCGTGCATGCGGTAACGCATTTCGGGCCTGGTGGCCGTCCGCGCGGTGCGCAGATCAAGCCTTCCGAAGCGACGCTGTCGGCCTTCCAGCAGAACCCGTTCCTGCGGGACGGGGCACTCAGTGCCGGCATCGAACATTTCGGCACGCAGGGCGACGGCAATCATTTCGCTTTTGTCGGAACGATGAAATCGACCGGCGAGACCGCGCTCGTCACCCATCACGGGTCGCGTGCACCGGGTGCCCGGCTCTACGAAAAGGGCATGAAGGCCGCGAACCGCTTTCGCGAGCAGATCTCGCCGGAAACCCTGCGGGATAATGCATGGATTCCCGCCGACACCGAAGAGGGCGACCTCTACTGGTCGGCTCTGCAGGCCATCCGGCAGTGGACGAGGGAAAACCATTATGTCGTGCATGACATGGCGGCAAAGGCACTCTCGGCGAAGGTGGCCGATCGTTTCTGGAACGAGCACAATTTCGTTTTCCGGAAATCGGACGGCCTCTTCTATCACGGCAAGGGAGCGACGCCGGCCTTCGACAAATGGGCTGAGGATGCCACCGATCTGACGATCATTCCGCTGAACATGGCGGAACCGATCCTGATCGTCCGCGGCTCCAACGCCGCCCATGGCCTCGGCTTCTCGCCACACGGCGCCGGCCGAAATTTTTCGCGCAGCGCCCATATCAGGCGCCTGGCGGAAGAATATGGCGCGGATGCCCGCGGCTTGAGCCCGAACAACATGGCGGCGATCATGGAAAAGGAGACGGCGGGTCTGGACGTTCGCTTCTTCTCGGGCTTTGCCGACGTCTCGGAACTGCCGAGCGCCTACAAGTCCGCGGCCAATGTGCGTGCGCAGATCGAGCACTACGGTCTGGCCGAGGTGGTCGACGAGGTCGTTCCGTACGGAAGCATCATGGCCGGCGACTGGCAGAAGGATGCACCCTGGCGTCGCAAACGGGAACGCCGTTGATTGCCTTCAGTGCTCCGGCCTTTGCCGTATTGGCAAGGGCCGCAGCACGATACGTGCGGCAATTCTGCCGTCGGTTCCTATTACTTTATCAGGGCCTAAGTATCCGCATCTCTTCGCATTATCTAAAAACTAACGTTGCCTCGTAACCACTCCTAAAGCCAACTGTGGCACCTTGTCGGCTATCGAAATTTGCTTCCAAATTTTTCGGCTGGGGTTTGTTATGAGTCACAATCGGGACGCCTGGGTCAGCCAGCGCGCTTATTCGCTGTGGGAATCGGAAGGCCGGCCGGAGGGGCGCGGGGAAAGCCACTGGATGCAGGCGCTCAAGGAATTCGAGCAACTGGAATTGACCAAAGCCTCGCCCGACGGAAATGACCTTATCGAGAAACTGAAGGCGGCCGGACGGCTGATGCGGGTCTATGACGGGGCGGTCCCCGCCGTCGAGAACGGCCTTCAGCTGAAAGCGGCGCGTTAAAACCTTTTCCAGTCGAATTGAAGCACTCATCCCGCCCGGATGCAGCAATGTGTCATCCCGATACTACTGGCGGGCGGCCCAGCCGAGGCCGCGCCGCAGGATGAGCGGCATAAAGGGATGGTCGAACTCGGCGGCGACATGGCCGAGTGCGGAATAGAAGATGCGACCGGCGCCGAAATGGCGTTTGAAGACGACGGGCATCACCACATTGCGCGCCGCCGGATCGTAGGCGCCGGTGAAAGTGGTGGTCGCAAGGATTTCGACCGTCGGATCATAATGCAGATAATATTGCTCCGAACGGTAGTCGAAATCGGGAATGCCCTCCATGACGGGATCGTCCTGGCGGGTGACGGCGACACGGAAATCGATGATGTTGCCGGGATGGGCGACCCAGGTGACGCCGCAGACGTAGCGGAAAGGCGCGCTTTCCTTGAAGGAGGTGGCGAGTGCGCCGTGATGGCCGGCTAGTCCGAGACCTCCACGTACAGCCTCGACCAGGGCGCTAGCATGGGGCTTTTCCAGCGTTCCGCCGGTGATGATGGGCACCAGCAAATCCGCCTTGGCCAGGATCGGAGATCCGAATATGCCGAGATCGCCGGTCACCTCCACGGCGAAGTCGTCCTCGCGCAGGAGATCGGCGACGATATGGGCGCATTGTTCCGGCTCATGGCCCTGCCAGCCGCCCCAGACGATCAATGCCTTCCTCATTCCCGTTCTCCTTGCTGTCTGTCGCGGATCGTTGAGCATCGCCCGATGGTACAAGCCGCTTAAATCGAGCGGTCATGCAAATCACGCGAATAATTGATCGACTTCCCCGTTTCGGCCAAATCGCAATACCGCCGGTTTCGGTATTTGACGTATTGTCCGCTCGCGCCGATCGAAGTTCCTTCTTTTTATTGACGCGTATCTCGTCTAGGTTTCTTCCATCTCTCACTGATAATTAAGGGTGGTGCATGGCAGGTGAAACGATTCTTGTGGTCGGCGGCGCCGGTTATATCGGCTCGCATACGTGCCTCGACCTGGCGAACAAGGGCTATAGGCCTGTCGTCTTCGATAATTTTTCGAACGGCCATCGCGAGTTCGTCAAATGGGGGCCGGCGGAAGAGGGCGACATTCGCGATCGTGCTCGGCTGGACGAGGTGCTGGCCAAGCACAAGCCGGCGGCAATCCTTCACTTCGCGGCGCTGATCGAGGTCGGCGAATCGGTCAAGGATCCGGTTTCATTCTATGAAAATAATGTGATCGGCACCTTGACGCTGCTTTCGGCGGCGCAGGCGGCCGGCGTCAACGCCTTCGTCTTCTCCTCCACCTGCGCCACCTATGGCCTGCCACAGAGCGTACCGCTCGACGAGACGCACCGGCAGGTGCCGATCAACCCGTATGGGCGGACGAAATATATCGTCGAACAGGCGCTTGCCGATTACGACCAGTACAAGGGCCTGCGCTCGGTGGTGCTGCGTTATTTCAATGCGGCCGGTGCTGATTTCGAAGGTCGGATCGGCGAGTGGCACCAGCCGGAAACGCATGCGATTCCCTTGGCGATCGACGCCGCACTCGGCCGTCGCCAGGGCTTCAAGGTGTTCGGTAGCGACTACGAGACGCGCGACGGCACCTGCGTGCGCGACTACATCCATGTGCTCGACCTTGCCGACGCGCATGTGCGCGCCGTCGAATATCTGCTGAAGGGCGGCGATTCCGTCGCGCTCAACCTCGGCACCGGCACGGGTACGACGGTCAGGGAATTGCTGGGCGCGATCGAGGACGTGTCGAACCGACCCTTCCCTGTCGAATATATCGGCCGGCGCGAAGGGGATTCGCATACGCTGGTCGCCAACAACGACAAGGCGCGCGACGTGCTCGGCTGGGTGCCGCAATATGATCTGTCCGAGATCATCCGCTCCGCCTGGAATTGGCATGCAAAATCCAACCAACATTGAGCCAAGCAGCATTGAGCCAAAAAGCCTTGAAAAGCTCCGCCGGCCCAATATTCTGCTGATCACCGCGGACCAATGGCGTGGCGACTGCCTGTCGGCGGTCGGTCATACTTGTGTGAAAACACCTCACATCGATGCACTGGCGCGCGAAGGCACGCTCTTCCGGCAGCATTATGCCGGGGCCGCGCCCTGCTCTCCGGCCCGGGCCACGCTTTATACCGGCCTTTATCAGATGAACCACCGCGTCTGCCGCAATGGTTCGCCGCTCGACGCTCGCTTCGACAATCTGGCTCTAGCTGCCCGGCGGGCGGGATACGACCCAACGCTGTTCGGCTATACCGACACGGCGCCCGATCCGCGCGGCATGGATGCGGCTGACCCGCATCTGACCACCTACGAAGGCGTGTTGCCGGGTTTTACCGCTCGCCAACTCCTGCCCGAGCATGAGCGGCAATGGCTCTCATGGCTCAGGTCACGTAGCCATGCAAATGCCGTCAGCCGCGACATCCACATCCCCGTCGGTGCGCGAGCCGGCGAAATTTCCGATGCTGCACCAGCCTATTCCAGCGATGAGACCCAGACCGCCTTCCTGGCCGGCGAGTTCATTCGCTGGATGGGCGAACAGGACCGGCCGTGGTTTGCGCATGTCTCCTTCTTGCGTCCGCACCCGCCATTCTCAGTGCCGGCGCCGTTCAACCGGATGTACAAGCCGGATGACGGGCCGGCCTTTGCGCGTGCGGAAAACCGCCAAGCGGAACAGGAAGCTCATCCCTATCTCGCCCATGCCATGCCGCTCACCGACAAGGGCAGCTTCATTCACGGGGCGCAAGGGCCGCTCAGCGCCTGGAGCAGCGAGGACTTCGCGGCGATCCGGGCAATTTATTACGGGATGATCTCAGAGGTCGATGCGCAGCTCGGCCGGATCTGGCAGGCGCTGAAGGATGCGGGCGCTTGGGAGAATACGCTCGTCGTCTTCACCTCGGACCACGCCGAGATGGCGGGAGATCACTGGACGCTCGGCAAGGGTGGCTTCTTCGATGGCAGCTACCATATCCCGTTGATCATCCGCGATCCCACAAACGCTGCGGCCGGCAGGATCGTTGACGATTTCACCAGCGCTGCGGATATTTTTCCCACCTTGTGCGTAAGGCTCGGCATCGAGCCGAAGAACGGCCTCGACGGTCGGTCGCTGATGCCGTTCATCACGGGCGAGGTCGTCGAAGGCTGGCGCGACGCGATATTCTGGGAATTCGATTTCCGCGACATCGCCAAGGGCGAGGCGGAGCGGCATTTCGGGCTGGGGCCGAACCAATGCAACCTCGCCGTGATCCGCGACGATCGGTTCAAATATGTGCATTTTGCCGCACTGCCGCCGCTGCTCTTCGATCTCAGCAATGATCCGATGGAGCTCGACGATGTCGCGACTGATCCGGCCTATGCGGCGATCCGGCTTGAATATGCCGAGAAGTTGCTCTCGCTGAGAGCACGGCATCTCGACCAGACGCTTGCCTATACCGAGCTGACGGAAAAGGGGCCGGTGACGCACCGACCCCGGTAGAGCGTTTCCGTCTTCTTCGAATGGAGGCACCGCTCGCTTTATTTTTACGTCCAGCAAGACCCACTGTGCGCTTTGCCGGAATTACCTTGAATCAGCCCAGATAGTCGCGCTTGCCGATCGGTGCGCCCTGGTTGCGCAGGATGGCGTGGGCGGTGGCGACGTGAAAGTAGAAGTTCGGCAGGGCGAAGGTGGTGACATATTCGTCACCCGGCAGCACGATGCCGCTCTTGCCCGGCAGAGTGATCTGTCGGCTTTCCGCGCCCTCCAGGGCTTGCGCCGAGAAGCCGGCGAGATAGGCTTCTGTCTTTGCCAGGCGCTCGCGCAAATGCTCGATCGTCGTCTCGTTATCCTCGAACTTTGGCGCGTCGGTTGCGGTCAGGCGAGCGAGCGTGAACTTGGCGCTGTCGCTGGCCCGCTGATATTGGCCGGCGAGCGGCAGCATGTCGGGTGCAAGCCGCGCGGAGACGAGTATCGCGGGATCGATATTCTTTTCCTTCGCATAGGCTTCAGCCTTATCGAGATAGGTCTTCAGGCTGGCGAGGCCGCGCTGGAACATCGGAACGGTAAGGCGATAGATCGAAATGGACATCAGTCTGTCTCCAGAATTTTCAAAATGAGCGGCCGCGGCGATGTCGAAGGGCCTGCGGCGGGGCCTGTCTTCGACCTTTCCATAGATGGAGGCTGCCCACTTCGTGCGCAATGCCGCCGAACGCGTGTGCCACGCGCAATTCCCATGCATTGCCCCATCAATATCCCGAGTGCCGCTAAAGAGAGGCTTGACGTCTTTCCCAGAAAATGGAATGAATATTCCGCAGGACAAATTTTACGGTTTGTTTGTTCCGTTTTCGGAACGCCGCGGGAGAGGCGGCGCAGCAAATTGCGGCTTCAGGGCAGATGCCCGGAGCTCCGGCGTGAGGAGGGTGCAGCCGGGCACCGCTTTGTGGAGGAAGTGAAAATGAAAAAGTTTATCCTGGGCACTGCGATGGCGCTCGTCATGTCGACGGCCGCCCACGCGGAAACGGTTGGCGTCTCTATGGCGAAGTTCGACGACAACTTCCTGACCGTTCTGCGCAACGGCATGACCGATTATGCTAAAACGCTTTCCGGCGTCACGCTGCAGGTCGAAGACGCACAGAACGACGTTTCCAAGCAGCAGAGCCAGATCCAGAATTTCATCGCCTCCAAGGTCGATGCCATCATCGTCAACCCCGTCGATACCGATGCGACCACGGCAATGTCGAAGCTCGCCGCCGATGCCGGCATTCCGCTGGTTTACGTCAACCGCCAGCCGGTCAACGTCGACATGCTTCCGGAAAAGCAGGCCTTCGTCGCTTCCAACGAGCAGGAATCCGGCACGCTGGAAACCAAGGAAATCTGCCGCATTCTCGGTGGCAAGGGCAAGGCCGTCGTCATCATGGGCGAGCTTTCCAACCAGGCTGCCCGCATGCGCACCCAGGACGTCCATGACGTCATCAAGACGGATGAATGCAAGGGCCTTGAGATCGTCGAAGAGCAGACGGCCAACTGGGATCGCACCCAGGGCGCCGACCTGATGACCAACTGGCTCTCCAGCGGGATCGAATTCGACGCTGTGATCTCCAACAACGACGAAATGGCGATCGGCGCCATCCAGGCGCTGAAGGCAGCCGGCAAGGATATGAGCAAGGTTGTTATCGGTGGCGTCGACGCCACCCAGGACGCGCTTGCCGCCATGCAGGCGGGTGACCTCGACGTCACCGTGTTCCAGGACGCTGCCGGCCAAGGCAAGGGCGCACTCGATACGGCGCTCAAGCTTGCCAAGGGCGAAAAGGTCGAAAAGAAGGTCTACATCCCCTTCCAGCTCGTCACCCCAGAAAACGTCAAGGACTTCGTCGCCAAGAACTGAGGCGAGTGCCAGGCAGGATGCGGGCTCTGCCCGCATCCTTTCAGTCTGTCCGTATCCGGAGGAGATGATATGGCCGTCAGTCCGACAACCATGGCAGCCGTGCGTGCGAGCGGCGCCGTTCCGAATGCGGAGTTTCTCTTGAGCGCCGAGGGCGTCCGCAAGGAGTTTCCCGGCGTCGTCGCACTCGATGATGTGCAGTTTCGGCTGAAACGCGCCTCCGTGCATGCGCTGATGGGTGAAAACGGCGCCGGCAAATCGACATTGATGAAGATCCTCGCCGGAATCTATACGCCCGATAAAGGCGATATTCGCCTCAAAGGCGTCGAGATCCAGCTGAAATCTCCGCTCGATGCGCTGGAGAACGGCATCGCCATGATCCATCAGGAGCTGAACCTGATGCCGTTCATGACGGTTGCCGAAAATATCTGGATCCGCCGCGAACCGAAGAACCGCTTCGGTTTCATTGACCATGGCGTGATGCATAACATGACCGAGGAGCTGTTTGCCCGGCTCAATATTGATATCGATCCCGATATCGAAGTCCGGCACCTCTCGGTCGCCAACCGGCAGATGGTCGAGATCGCCAAGGCGGTTTCCTATAATTCCGATGTCCTCATCATGGACGAACCCACTTCGGCCCTGACGGAGCGCGAGGTCGAGCATCTTTTCCGCATCATCCGCGACCTCAGGTCTGAGGGAATTGGCATCGTCTACATCACCCATAAGATGAACGAGCTGTTCGAGATCGCCGACGAGTTTTCCGTCTTCCGCGATGGCCGATATATAGGCACGCACGCCTCGACCGACGTCACCCGCGACGACATCATCCGCATGATGGTCGGGCGTGAGATCACCCAGATGTTTCCGAAGGAACAGGTGCCGATCGGCGAGGTCGTGCTCTCCGTCAAGGATCTTTGCCTCAACGGTGTCTTCAAGGACGTCTCCTTCGAGGTCAGGGCTGGCGAGATTCTCGGTGTGGCCGGCCTCGTCGGCTCCGGACGGTCGAATGTCGCCGAAACGCTGTTCGGCGTGACGCCGGCAAGCTCCGGCAGGATCGAACTGTTCGGCAAGCCGGTGACGATTTCCTCGCCGACCGAGGCGATCCGTCACCAAATGGCATTCCTGACGGAGGATCGCAAAGACACCGGCTGCCTGTTGATCTTGGATATTCTGGAAAACATGCAGATCGCCGTCCTGCAGGACAAATTTGTCAAGGGTGGTTTCGTCCAGCAGGGCGCACTCGAGGCGACCTGCGAAGACATGGCGAAAAGGCTGCGCGTAAAAACCCCCAATCTTTACGAGCGGGTGGAAAATCTTTCGGGCGGCAATCAGCAGAAAGTACTGATCGGGCGCTGGCTGCTCACCCATCCGAAGATCCTGATCCTCGATGAACCGACGCGCGGCATCGATGTCGGCGCCAAGGCGGAAATCCATCGGCTAGTCACGGAAATGGCTCGAAACGGCGTGGCGGTTATCATGATCTCATCCGAAATGCCCGAGGTTCTCGGCATGAGCGACCGCATCATGGTCATGCATGAGGGCCTGGTGACCGGTTTCCTCAATCGCGATGAAGCAACGCAGATCAAGGTGATGGAACTGGCTGCGCGGTAATGCGCAGCTTGGAATCGCCTAAGGGAGGTTTGATATGAGTACCAAGGCAGCAGAGGGTACGGCCCCGCTCGCAACCCGGCAGAGACGGCGGCGTATGCCGCCGGAACTCAGCATCTTCCTGGTGCTTGTCGGCATCGCGCTCATCTATGAAGCGCTCGGCTGGATTTTCATCGGCCAAAGCTTCCTGATGAATTCGCAGCGCCTGACAATCATGATCCTGCAGGTCTCCGTCATCGGCATTATCGCAGTCGGCGTCACGCAGGTCATCATAACAGGCGGCATCGATCTATCATCGGGCTCCGTCGTCGGCATGACGGCGATGATCGCAACAAGTTTCGCCCAGTCCTCCACCTGGGGGCGGGCCGTCTTTCCCTCGCTGACCGATCTTCCGGCGCTCGTGCCCATCATGATCGGTCTGCTGATCGGAGCGGCGGCGGGTCTGGCGAACGGCGCGCTCATCGCCTATACGAAGATCCCTCCGTTCATTGCAACGCTTGGCATGTTCGTTTCCGCCAGAGGTGTTGCGAAGTGGTATACGAAGGGGCAGCCGGTTTCCGGTATCACCGAGCAGTTTCATTTCATCGGGACGAAGGCGTGGCCGGTTGTCGTCTTCCTCGTCGTTGCACTGATCTTCCACATCGCGCTGCGCTACACCCGCTATGGAAAGTTCACCTACGCCATCGGCGCGAACCCCCAGGCCGCGCGCGTTTCCGGTATCAACATCGAAGCGCACCTCGTCAAAGTCTATGTGATTGCTGGATTGCTTGCTGGTCTCGCCGGCATCGTCACGGCGGCACGCGCGGAAACCGCGCAGGCGAGCATGGGTGTCGGATATGAGTTGGACGCGATCGCTGCGACCGTTATCGGCGGCACCTCGCTCACCGGCGGCGTCGGGCGCATCACCGGCACCGTCATCGGCACCATCATTCTTGGCGTCATGACCTCGGGCTTCACCTTCCTCAGGATCGACGCCTATTATCAGGAGATCGTCAAGGGCTTCATCATCGTCGCGGCCGTCGTCATCGACGTCTACCGGCAAAAGAAGCGCCGCAAGCACTGAGGACGACCATGTGATCCGATGGTTTTGCGGGGGCTTCGGCCCCCGTTTCACTTTTGGTGATGCTCCACAATGCCGATGCCCAAAAAAAGAGGTGGCGAATTCCGTCAGCTTTTCTATTCTGCCGCTTATTGGCCCGCTCGGGCAGCGCAGGAAGACAGATGCAATTCGTATTTGACGGCCACAACGACGTTCTCCTCCGGCTCTGGACACATTCAAAAGACGGCAGCGACCCGATCGTGGAATTCGTAGACGGAACGACGACCGGCCATATCGATGCGCGTCGCGCCAGGGAAGGAGGCCTCTCAGGCGGCCTCTGCGCCATCTACATTCCCTCGGGCGATCTTGTCTTCGCCGATCCGGATGCCGATGGCCGCTACATCACGCCGATGGCGGCTCCTCTCGATCCGCTGCCGTCGCTTGCCATCGCCACCGAAATGGCGGCGATCGCTTTGCGGCTCGACCAGGCAGGCGCCTGGCGGCTCTGCCGGACGGTTAAGGACATCCGCGGCGCCATGCAGGAGGGGATCTTTGCCGCCGTCATGCATATGGAAGGCTGTGAGGCTATCGGCCCCGACCTTTCGGCTCTCGAACTATTTTATGCAGCGGGACTGCGATCGCTTGGCCCGGTCTGGAGCCGGCACAACGTCTTCGGACATGGCGTACCCTTCGCTTTCCCGATGTCGCCGGATACGGCGCCCGGCCTCACCGAGGCCGGTTTCGAGCTGGTGAGGGAGTGCAATCGCCTCGGTATCCTTATCGACCTCGCCCACATTACCGAAAAGGGCTTCTGGGACGTAGCGAAGACGACGGACCAGCCGCTGGTCGCCAGCCATTCCAATGCGCATGCACTGACGCCGGTGGCGCGCAATCTGACGGATAGGCAGCTCGATGCGATCCGCGAAAGCCGCGGGCTCGTCGGCATCAACTATGCCACCGCCATGCTGCGTCCCGACGGTCGCTCGGACAGCGACACACCGCTTGCCGATATGATCCGCCACATCGACTATCTGGTGAACCGCATCGGCATCGATTGCGTCGGCCTCGGATCGGACTTCGACGGCGCAACCATTCCGGAAGAAATCGGCGACGCGGCCGGCAATCAGAAGCTGATTGCCGCTCTCCGGGAGGTTGGATATGGTGAGGCCGACCTCAAGAAACTTGCCCGTGAAAATTGGCTTCGTATTCTGGCGCAAGCTTGGCGGGAGGACCACGCCTAAAGTGCGGCGCGCCTCTCGACGCACTGAAAACGGACAATATTTTAATGGGACATGACCGACAAAACGCCTCGTAATCAATCAAGAACAGGGGAACAGACCATGATGATCGCCAAGCTCAGCCGCAATTTCCGCCTACTTTCCGCAGGAGCCGCCATTTCGCTCCTGATGATGACGGCACCCGCCGCCTTTGCCGAGACGCCCAAGGACACGCTGGTCGAAGGGTTTGCCATCGACGACATCATCACCATGGATCCGGGCGAAGCCTTCGAGCTTTCGACCGCGGAGATCACCAGCAACAGCTACAGCCTGCTCGTCCGTCTCGATCTCGCCGACACGTCCAAGGTGAAGGGTGATCTTGCCGAGAGCTGGAGCGTTTCGGATGACGGCCTCACTTATACGTTCAAGCTGAAGCCCGGCCTCAAATTCGCCTCCGGTAATCCGATTACCGCCGAAGACGTTGCATGGTCGTTCGAACGCGCCGTCAAGCTCGACAAAAGCCCGGCCTTCATCCTCACCCAGTTCGGCCTGACGGGCGACAATGTCACCGAAAAGGCCAAGGCGGCCGACGCCAATACCTTCGTCTTCACCGTGGACAAGGCCTATGCGCCGAGCTTCGTACTCAACTGCCTGACGGCGACCGTCGCCTCGGTTGTCGACAAGAAGCTCGTGATGGAACATGTGAAGGCGGTGACGCCGGATGCCGAGCATAAATACGACAATGATTTCGGCAATGAATGGCTGAAGACCGGTTATGCCGGCTCCGGCGCCTTCAAACTGCGCGAATGGCGGGCAAACGAAGTCGTCGTGCTTGAGCGGAACGACAATTATTACGGCGACAAGGCCAAGCTCAACCGCGTCATCTACCGCTATATGAAGGAAAGTTCGGCCCAGCGGCTGGCGCTCGAAGCTGGTGATATCGACATCGCCCGCAATCTGGAGCCTGGCGATATCGACGCCGTTTCCAAGAATGCCGATCTCGCCACGACAAGTGCGCCGAAAGGCACGATCTACTATGTCAGCCTGAACAACAAGAACGAGAACCTGAAGAAGCCTGAAGTCCAGGAGGCTTTCAAGTATCTGGTCGACTACGATGCGATCGGCGCGACCTTGATCAAGGGCATCGGCGAGATCCACCAGACCTTCCTGCCGAAGGGTCAACTGGGCGCCCTGGATGAAAACCCCTACAAGCTCGACGTTGCCAAGGCCAAGGAGCTCCTTGCCAAGGCCGGCCTCCCGGACGGGTTCTCGGTTACGATGGATGTGCGCAACACGCAGCCGGTGACCGGTATAGCTGAATCCATGCAGCAGACGCTGGCGCAGGCCGGCGTCAAGCTGGAAATCATTCCGGGTGACGGCAAGCAGACGCTGACCAAATATCGCGCTCGCACCCACGACATCTATATTGGTAACTGGGGATCGGATTATTTCGATCCGAACTCCAATGCCGATACCTTCACAAGTAATCCTGACAATTCGGATGCGGGCACGGTGAAGACACTCGCCTGGCGCAACACCTGGGAAGCGCCGGAACTCGATAAGCAAACCAAGGCGGCCCTGCTTGAACGCGACAGCGCCAAGCGCGCGGCAATGTATGAGGATATCCAGAAGAAGTTCCTTGCCAACAGCCCCTTCGTCATCATCTTCCAGCAGACCGAGGTGGCCGGTTATCGGAAGAATCTGAAGGAGTTCAAGCTGGGGCCGAGCTTCGACACCAACTTCGTCGGTCCGATCGCCAAGGAATAATCCGGCAGGATTAGCGGCGTGAGCACCATCGAAACCACACGGGAGGCGCGGCCCCGCAAGGGCCGTGCCGGCATCTTCGCGAAGGCGGCAGGGCGCTTCCTGTTCGCCGCCGTCACCACCTATCTCGGCCTACTGGCCGTCACCTTCTTCATCGGCCGAGTCGTACCGATCGATCCCGTGCTCGCCATTCTCGGCGACCGCGCTCCCACCCATGTCGTCGAGCGGGTGCGCCAGGAGATGGGTTTCAACCTGCCGCTCTATCAGCAGTTCTACATCTATATCAAAGGCGTCCTGTCCGGCGATTTCGGCAACTCGGTGCTGACGACCAATCCTGTCATGGTCGACATCCGCCGGGTCATGCCGGCGACGATCGAGCTCGCGACGTTGGGAACGCTGATCGGCGCCTGCGTCGGCGTGCCGCTTGGCGTTCTCGCCGCAGTGCGCCGCGGCAGCATCGCCGACCAGATCGTACGCGTCATTGGTCTCATCGGCTATTCGGTGCCGATCTTCTGGCTGGCGCTGATCTCCCTCGTCATCTTCTATGCGCAGCTGCGCTGGGTGGCTTTTCCCGGCCGAATCGACATCGTCTTCGAATATACCTTCACGCCGATCACCGGCTTCTATCTTCTGGACAGCGCCTGGCAGGGGCAATGGGATGTATTCTACGACGTCTTCCGCCACATCATCCTGCCCGCGTCGCTGCTCGGCTATTTTTCGCTTGCCTATATCAGCCGCATGACGCGCAGTTTCATGCTGAACGAGCTTTCGCAGGAATATATCGTCGCCGCGCGTGCCAAAGGTCTTTCGGAAACACGGGTGATCTGGGGCCATGCGCTGCGCAATGCCGCCGTGCCGCTCGTCACCGTCATCGCGCTTTCCTATGCCGGGCTGCTCGAAGGATCGGTGCTGACCGAGACCGTATTTTCCTGGCCGGGCATCGGGCTCTACATCACCAATTCGCTGCAGAACGCCGATATGAACGCCGTGCTCGGCGGCACGATCGTCATCGGGACGATCTTCATCGGCATCAATCTTCTGTCTGATCTTCTCTACCGGACGCTCGATCCGAGGACGCGAAACCGATGACGGCTCCTGCCAGCCCCTCTCCTGCGATGAGCCGCCGCGAATGGCTGCTTTCCGACCGGCCGCAATCGCGAAGGCAGGCCCGTCTCGGCCGCGCTTACGTCACCTGGCGGCAGTTCACGGCCAACAGGCTTGCCGTCGTCGGCCTGCTGATCATCGTCGCCCTGCTCCTCGTCGCCGCGTTCGCGGATCTCCTCGCCACGCACAACCCCGTCGTCGGCGATCTCCGCAATGCCCGCCTGCTGCCGCCGGGAACGAGCGGCTACCTGCTCGGCACGGATGATCAGGGCCGCGACATCTATTCACGGCTGATCTATGGATCGCGATTGACCCTGTTCGTAGTCGTGCTCGTCGCCATCATCTCCGCGCCGATCGGGCTGATCGTCGGCACGGTCTCAGGTTATGCCGGAGGCTGGGTAGATGCGACCCTGATGCGCATCACCGATATCTTTCTTGCCTTTCCGAAGTTGGTTTTGGCGCTCGCCTTCGTCGCCGCGCTCGGCCCCGGCATCCAGAACGCGGTCATCGCCATCGCCATCACCTCCTGGCCCCCCTATGCCCGCATCGCTCGGGCCGAGACGCTGACGGTCCGGCGTTCCGACTACATTGCGGCGGTGAAGCTGATGGGCGCCTCGCCGTTCCGCATCATCGTGCGCCATGTCATGCCGCTCTGCATTTCCTCGCTGATCGTGCGCGTGACGCTCGATATGGCCGGCATCATTCTGACAGCGGCCGGCCTCGGCTTTCTGGGTCTCGGCGCACAGCCGCCGCTGCCGGAATGGGGCGCGATGATCGCCTCGGGCCGGCGCTTCATTCTGGATCAGTGGTGGGTCGCGGCCATGCCCGGCATCGCCATTCTCATCGTCAGTCTCGGTTTTAATCTCTTAGGCGACGGCCTGCGCGATGCGCTCGATCCGAAGGAGAGCGGCCGATGACGACGCTTCTAACGGTCGACAAGCTCAAGGTCAGTTACCCCACCCGCACTGGCCTGATCGAGGCAGTGCGCGGCGTCTCCTTCACGCTCGGCAGAGAAAGGCTCGGCATCGTCGGCGAATCCGGCTCCGGCAAGTCGCAGACCGGCCGGGCGATCATGGGGCTGACGCCGAAACACGGGATCGTCACGGCCGACAGGCTCGATTTCAGCGGCATCGATCTCCTCAAGGCATCCGCCGGCGAAAGGCGCAGGTTGCGCGGCAAGCGCATCGCTATGATCCTGCAGGATCCGAAATATTCGCTCGACCCAGTCATGACGATCGGACGGCAGATCTGCGAAACGCTGCGCACTCATGAGAAGATCGGCAAAGCGGAAGCGCGCGAACGGGCGCTCGCCATGCTGGAAGCGGTGCAGATCCGCGATCCCAAACGTGTCTTCGACCTGCACCCGCACGAAGTTTCGGGCGGCATGGGACAGCGCGCCATGATCGCCATGATGCTGATTGCCGGGCCTGAACTGCTGATTGCCGACGAACCGACTTCGGCGCTCGACGTGACGGTGCAGCTCGATGTGCTGCGGATCATGGACAGGCTGGTCTCTGAGCGCGGAATGGGGCTGATCTTCGTTTCCCATGATCTGAGGCTGGTCTCTTCCTTCTGCGACCGGGTCATCGTCATGTATGCCGGCAAGATCGTCGAAGAGCTGGCGGCTGCCGATCTCAAACATGCGCAGCATCCCTATACCAGGGGACTGCTGAACTGCATGCCGGAAATCGGCGCGAACCGCCATCCGCTGCCGGTGCTCGACCGCAAGCCGGAGTGGGCGGCATGAGCGCAGCCCTCCACGTGGACAATCTCAGTGTCGCCTACGATGATTTTCATGCGCTGAAGGATGTCAGCATCAGGGTCGAGCGCGGTGAATCTTTCGGCCTCGTCGGTGAATCCGGGTCGGGCAAATCGACCTTGCTGCGCGCCGTTGCTGGACTTGCGCCCATCAGCGGCGGCGCGATCCGCATTGACGGCGAAGAGTTGAAGGGTTCGAAGCGCAGCAAGGCCTTCTATCGGCGCGTGCAGATGGTCTTCCAGGATCCCTACGGATCGCTGCATCCGCGCCAGACGATCGATCGGTTGCTGCTCGAACCGCTTGCGATCCACGCCGTTACCGACAGCGACAAGCGTATTGCCCGCGCGCTCGACGAAGTCGGTCTCGGCAATGGTTTCCGTTTCCGCTATCCGCATCAGCTTTCCGGTGGTCAGCGACAGCGTGTGGCGATCGCCAGGGCGCTGATCGTGCAACCGTCGATCCTGCTGCTCGACGAGCCGACATCGGCGCTCGACGCCTCGGTGCAGGCGGAGGTGCTGAACCTGCTCGAACAGATACGCCGCGACCGCAAGCTCACTTTCGTCATGGTCAGCCATGACCTCGGCGTCATCACCCATATGTGCGAAAGGCTCGCGGTGATGCGCAGCGGCGATGTCGTCGAACGATTGAGCTCGGAAGAGCTGGCGCGGAGCGCGGTCAAGGAGGATTACACGAAAAATCTGATGATCGCGAGCAAGGGTTTCGTCAAAGCCTAAAGGTAATCATTTCAAGCCATTGAAAAGAAAAGGCCGGTGGGGGCGTTAAGGATAATGTTCCCTTAAAAGACGACCATTCGACTAGACTATTGACAGCCGCCGCGCTTCTGTCATGATCCTGTTAACGATTGTTAGCTTTCGTGATCGATGGAGGTCGAGGCATGTTCTTTCTCGGTGGGATGACCATGGGCTATCTCGATCCTCCCGTAAAAGCCGATCGCAAGGAACAGATCACGGTCTCCATACCGGCGGAACAGGACCGGCGCCTGATCGGGACCGAGACCTCCGATCTGCAGCAGAACGAGAACGCCATCGAGCGCTCCCTGATCTGGGCATGGCGCACGCTCTGCTAAAGAGCGGTTGAATTTTCTCTTCCGCCCGCTCTGGAAGGAAATTTATATCTACCTACCTGATAGGGAATAAGAAATATAACAGCGAGCCGCACAACCGGCCGAACGAGAACAACGGAGGCGACACATGGCAGAGCTGGGTATTTCGCATACTCACGTGAACCACTATGGTTCGGTAGCCACCAAGAAGCCGCACGCGACGCGCCACAGGCTTCAGACGGTGCTCCATGGGACGATCTTCACCGCGGCATTCCTGTTCGTGGTGGCAATGGTCTGCGGCGTCCTCGGATAGTCGGCAGATGATAGGCCTCGGCACGTGCCGGGGCCGCCTGCGCCTCATGCGGCGCGTTACCTCGCTCGGGGCAAGCCCGATCAAAGCGCAGCCAGACCATGATCTGGCGAACCATCCTCCTATCGACAAGCCGCGGCCGGGCCGCAAGGTTGCGACATGCACGGCGCTCTGCCTTGCGCAGCAAGCGCGCCGGCCCGCTCGGCTCACCATTCTTGACTTGAATTATCGCGATAGTGTCCAACTTTTCGCCATGGTTTTGCGGAGAGGGTATTGATCGACCTTCAGGCCGCGCTGGACCAAGGCTAGGCCCGGTTACATCGCTTGCCCAGACGTCATTCACCCGGCTTCATCGATCTTCGAAGAATCGGGCCCCGTTCATGTAGCAGTCATGATAAGCAGTGCAAAAGGCTGAGCAAAACAGCCATAACTTTGTTTGGATCCAGAACCGAACCCATGTCTATTGCCAATCTTTCTCCGAGCCTTCCGCGCGAATCCGATACGAAGCAGATTGATCACAATGATTCGATCCGCTCGACCTATCTTTCCATCGAGGACATCAAGGCGATGGGCGAAGCGGTCGTCGTCAACGGCGTCGACAAGCTGCCGGCTTTCGCACCCTTTGATTTCTTCGCGCGCCACAAGGAAAACGAGAAGGAAATTCTGCGCGTCTACCGCACCACGGCAACCGACGTCGAGGCCGGAGAGACGATCACGCCGGCGGCGGAATGGCTGCTGGACAATCACTACATCGTCGAAGAGGCGATCCAGGAGGTGCGGCGCGACTTTCCCCGGCGCTTCTACCGCGAACTGCCGACGATGCGTGTCGGCGGCGTCGACATTCCGCGCACGCTGGTGCTTGCCTGGCTCTACGTCGCCCATACCCACAGCACGATCTCGCAGGAAAGCCTGACGGCGCTGGTCGACGGCTTCCAGAGCAGGGAGACGCTGAGGATCGGCGAACTCTGGGCACTGCCCTCGCTGGTGCGCTATGTGCTGGTGGAAAACCTTCGCCGCATTTCGAGCCGTGTCGAAGCCAGCCGCCGCCTGCGCCGGCGCGCCAATGAGGCGGCCGACGAATTGGTGCGCCTGACCGATCCGGCCAAGGCGGCCGCCTATCTGAAGACGCTGGAACCGCTTGCCGAAGACAATACCTTCTCGACGCAGTTCCTCTATCGCCTGCGTGACGGCTCACAGACGTCGAGTCTGGCGATCACCTGGCTCGATGAACGCCTGGAAGAGCTTGGTCGCAACACCGAAGAGGCGACGACGGCCGAACACAGCCGTCTCTCTTCCGGCAACGTGACGATGGGCAACATCATCCGTAGTCTGCGCGAGATCGACGATACCGAATGGTCGGTCTGGGTCGAACAGGTCAGCCATGTCGACAAGCTGCTCTGGGAGCATTCGGATTACGGCATCCTCGATTCCGGTTCACGAAACAAATACCGCAAGCAGATCGAGAAACTGGCCAAGCGCTCGCCGCTGACCGAAATGCAAATCGCCCAGCTGGCGCTCGACATGACCGAGGCCGCCAAGGCCTCCGACGAGCCGCAGCCACATGAGCCGAATGTCGGTGGCTTCTTGTCCGGCGCGCAACGGCCGAAGCTCGAGGCGCGGGCGAATTATCGCCCGACGATCACCCAGCACTTCGTGCGCGCCGTGCGCCGGTTCAACTGGCTGTCGATCGCGCTGCCCGTCATGCTGCTGACGATCATCGCCATGGCGATCGTCGGCAGGTTCATGGCAAGTGCCGGAATGGGCGCCATCGAAATCGCAATCCTGCTGATCATGTTCTCATTGCCGGCCTCGGAGGGCGCAACAGGTCTCTTTAATACCCTGCTGTCCTTCTTCGTCACCCCGGCCCGCCTCGTCGGCTACGAGTTCAAGGAAGGCATTCCGGAGGATGCGCGCACGCTGCTCGTGGTGCCCTGCCTGATCTCGAACCGCGACAGCGTCGACGATCAGGTGCGCAATCTCGAAGTTCATTATCTCGCCAATCCGCGTGGAGAGATTTATTTCGCGATGCTCAGCGATTGGCCCGACAGCGATGCCGAGGAAACGCCTGCCGATCTCGAGGTTCTCGACTATGCAAGACGCGAGATCGCTAATCTTTCCGCCCGCTATGCCTATGACGGCAAGACGCGTTTCTACCTGCTGCATCGCCGCCGCCTCTACAATCCCTCGGAAGGTGTGTGGATGGGCTGGGAGCGCAAGCGCGGCAAGCTGCATGAGCTGAACATGCTGCTGCGCGGCGACCGCGACACGACCTATCTGCCCGGCGCCAACACCGTGCCCGCCAATGTGCAATATGTCATGACGCTCGATGCCGACACACGCCTGATGCGCGATGCCGTCACCAAGCTCGTCGGCAAGCTCTATCATCCGATCAACCGACCGGTCATCAATCCGAAGACCGGACGCGTCGAGAGCGGCTATGGCGTGCTGCAGCCGCGTGTGACGCCATCGCTGACCACGGGCAAGGATGCCTCGGTCTTCCAACGCGTCTTCTCGATCAATCGCGGTCTCGACCCCTATGTCTTCACCGTGTCCGACGTCTATCAGGATCTCGCCGGCGAAGGCACGTTCACCGGCAAGGGCCTCTATCACGTCGATGCTTTCGAAGCCTCGCTGAAGGGCCGCATCGAGGAGAACTCGGTGCTCAGCCACGACCTTCTCGAAGGCTCGATGGCGCGCTGTGCGCTCGTCACCGATCTCGAATTGGTCGAGGATTTCCCGATCCGCTATGAGGTGGAGACCTCGCGCCAGCATCGCTGGGCGCGCGGCGACTGGCAGCTCCTGCCCTATATGTTCAATCCGAAATACGGCGTTACGGCCCTTGGCCGCTGGAAGATGTTCGATAATCTTCGCCGTTCGCTGACGCCGATCGCATGGTTCTTCGCCTCCGTGCTCGGCTGGTATTTCATGGGTCCGCTCGGCGCGCTCGTCTGGCAGATTCTCTTGATCTTCTGCCTGTTCGTGGCGCCGACGCTGTCGCTCATCAACGGCATCATCCCGCGCACCAGCGATATCGTCGCCCGCGCCCATCTCTATACGGTCTGGTCGGATATCACCGCTGCCAATGCGCAGGTCGCATTGCGGATCGTCTTCATCGCCGATTCGGCGGCGATGATGGCGGATGCGATCGGCCGGTCGCTCTACCGGCTGTTCGTCAGCCGCAAGCTGATGCTGCAGTGGCGGACCGCCGCCAGCGTCCAGGCAGGCGGCCAAGGCACCCTCGCCTCTTATTACAGGCAGATGTGGCATGCGCCGGTACTGGCGCTGCTGGCGCTCGGTTTCGCAGCCCTTCCCGGCGGCAACGCTTTCCTCGTCGGCATCCCCTTCGCGCTTTTATGGATTCTCTCGCCTGTCGTCGCCTGGTATGTCAGCCAGTCGGCCGAGACCGAGGACCGGCTCGAGGTCGCCGATTCCGTATCGAGCGAGCTGCGCAAGATCGCCCGGCGCACCTGGCGTTATTTCGAGACCTTCACCACGCCTGAACAAAATTATCTGCCGCCGGACAATATCCAGGAAACGCCGCACGTCATCGTGGCGGCGCGCACCTCGCCGACCAATATCGGCGTCTATCTGCTCTCCGTCGTTTCTGGCCGGCATTTCGGCTGGTTCTCCTTTGAGGAGACGCTCGAGCGGCTGGAGCAGACGATCGCGACGATCGACAAGATGGAGAAATTCCGCGGCCACCTGTTTAACTGGTATCACACCGATACGCTGCAGACGCTCGGGCCGCGTTACGTCTCTGCCGTCGACAGCGGCAATCTCGCCGGCCACCTCATCGCGATTTCCTCGGCCTGCCGCAACTGGGCTGAGGCGCCGTCGGCCCACATGCAGGGCAATCTCGACGGCGTCGGCGACACCGCCGGCATCCTCGGCGAAGTGCTGGCGGACCTGCCCGACGACCGCAAGACCGTGCGCCCGTTGCGCCGGCGCCTGGAAGAACGGATCGTCGGCTTCCAGAATGCGCTTGCCGCCGTCAAGCGCGAGCACGAGTTCGCCTCGATCCGCATCATCAACCTCGCCGTTCTCGCACGCGACATCGAAAAGCTCGCCGCCAATCTCGACCATGAGGTCAAGTCGAAGCAGAGCGAAGAGGTCACCCAATGGGCGGCGTCGCTGGTCAAGGTCTGCGAGGCGCATATATCAGACAGCACCTTCGATCTCTCCAAGGTCGATGCCCTCAGGCCGCGCCTGGTGGCGTTGCGCGACAAGGCCCGCGATCTCGCCTTCTCGATGGATTTCGGCTTCCTGTTCCGGCCGGAACGGCGCCTGCTGTCGATCGGCTACCGCGTCGAAAGCGGCGAACTCGACCAGGCCTGCTACGACCTTCTCGCCTCGGAATGCCGCCTGACCAGCCTCTTCGGCATCGCCAAGGGCGACCTGCCGACGGAACACTGGTATCGTCTGGGCCGCCAGGTCGTGCCGGTGGGTTCACGCGGCGCGCTGGTCTCCTGGTCCGGCTCGATGTTCGAATATCTGATGCCGCCGCTCGTCATGCAGGAGCGTGGCGGGGGTATTCTCAATCAGACGAACAATCTGGTCGTCATCGAGCAGATGAATTATGCCCGCAAGCTCGGTATCCCGTGGGGCATTTCGGAAGCGGCTTTCAATGCCCGCGACCATAACCTCAATTACCAGTACACGAATTTCGGTGTGCCGACGCTCGGTCTCAAGCGCGGCCTCGGCCACAATGCCGTCATCGCCCCCTATGCTTCGCTGCTGGCCAGCCAGTACGACCCGCCGGGCGCGCTCGAAAACCTGCAGAGGCTGCGCAAGGTCGGCGCACTCGGCAAGTTCGGCTTCCACGACGCGGTCGATTTCACGCCGACGCGCGTGCCGGAAGGCAAGAAATGCGCGGTGGTCTACAATTATTATGCCCACCATCACGGCATGTCGATCGCGGCCGTCGCCAACGTCGCCTTCAACGGCCATCTGCGCGAACTCTTCCACTCCGACCCGGTGATCGAGGCGGCGGAGCTTCTGCTGCAGGAAAAGGCGCCCCGCGACATTCCCGTCATGAGCGGCAAGCATGAATCCGATACGCCGGCCAGCATTCAGGACGATCTCATGCGGCCGGAAATCAGGAAGATCAGCGATCCCCTTTCGCGCGACCGCGAGCTCGTCTTCCTGTCGAACGGCCATTATTCCATGATGCTGACGGCGACGGGCGCCGGTTATTCCCGCTGGAACGGCCTTTCCGTTTCCCGCTGGAAGGCCGATCCGACCGAAGACCGCTGGGGCACCTTCATCTTCCTGCGCGATACCGCCACCAACGAATGGTGGTCGGCGACAGCGGAGCCGAAGGGTGTCGAGGGCGAAAAGATCAAGGTCGAATTCGCCGACGAAAAGGCGCAGTTCACCAAGACGGTCGGCGACCTGACGAGCGAGGTGGAGTGCATCATCGCCACCGAGCACGATGCCGAAGCCCGTCGTGTCACCCTGCTCAACATGGGAACGGAAGATCGTTTCATCGAAGTCACGTCCTATCTCGAACCGGTGATCACCTCGGATGATACCGACAGCGCGCATCCGGCATTCGCCCGCATGTTCGTCAAGACCGAGATCGGCAAGCGCGGCGACGTCATCCGCGCCGAACGCAACAAGCGTGATCCGAACGATCCGAACATCAGCCTCGCACATCTGATCGTCGACAATGCCGGCGACACCCGTCACACCGAATTCGAAACCGATCGGCGCAAGTTCATCGGTCGCGGCCGCAGCCTCGCCGACGCGGCGGCGTTCGATCCGGGTGCGACACTTTCCGGCAGCGACGGCTTCACGCTTGATCCCGTGATGTCGTTGCGCCGCACCGTGCGGGTGCCGGCTGGCAAGAAGGTCAGCGTGTTCTTCTGGACGATTGCCGCGCCAAGCCGCGACGAGGTCGACAAGGCGGTCAATCGCTATCGTCATCCCGACGCCTTCAACCACGAGCTCGTCCAGGCCTGGACGCGCACGCAGGTGCAGATGCGCCATGTCGGCGTCACCTCGCAGCAGGCGGCAGCGTTCCAGCATCTCGGGCGCTACCTCGTCTATCCCGACATGCAGCTGCGCAAGGATGAGGCGACGGTCGAGGCCGGGCTGCAATCGCAATCGGCGCTCTGGCCGCTGGCTATCTCCGGCGATTTCCCGATCTTCACGTTGCGCGTCGACGACGACATGGATCTCGATATCGCCCGCGAGGCACTGCTGGCGCAGGAATATCTGCGTTCGCGCGGCGTCACCGCCGATCTCGTCATCATGAACGAACGCGCCTCTTCCTATGCGCAGGACATGCAACACGCGCTCGACGCCATGTGCGAGAACGTACGCCGCATGGGTCAGGCCGACGGCTTGCGCCAGCATATTTTCGCGGTTCGCAAGGACCTGATGGAGGAAAACACCTACAAGGCATTGATCGCGGCTTCCCGCGTCACCCTGCATGCGAAGAACGGCAAGGTCGTCGATCAGATCAACCGCGCTGTCGCCCTCTTTGCGCCGTCAAAGGATGAACTGCAGGAGATGGAGCGCGCCGAGCGCAACAGGGCGCCGGTCAAGCGCATCGCGCCGGTGCCGCCGCCCGTGGTGCCGGCCGTTGCCATCGAGGAGGAAGGCGACCTCGACTTCTGGAATGGCATTGGCGGCTTTGCGCGCGACGGCCGCGAATATGTCGTTCGCCTGCCCGGCGGTCATGCGACGCCGCAGCCTTGGATCAACGTCATTTCCAACGACAGCTTCGGTTTCCACGTGTCGGCTGAAGGCGCAGGTTTCACCTGGAGCGTCAACTCGCGCGATTATCAGCTGACGTCCTGGTCGAACGATGCGGTGATCAACCGGTCGGGCGAGGCCTTCTATCTCGCCGATCTCGAAAGCGGCGCCGTCATGACGCCGTTCGCAGCGCTTTCGCGCCGGCCGGATATCCGGTTCGAAGCCCGCCACGGACTCGGCTATTCGGTCTTCTCCACCGTTCAGCACGAGATCGCGCTCGAGCTGACGCAGACGATCGACCGCGAGAAGCCGGTGAAACTGCAGCGCCTGCGCCTGCGCAACACCGGTTCGACCGGCCGCAAGCTGCGTCTCTACGGTTACGTCGAATGGGTTCTTGGCAGCAACCCGGGACGCACTGCGCCCTTCATTCTGTCGAGCCATGACGAGGAGACGGGGGCGCTGTTTGCCACCAATCCCTACAGCATCGATTTTTCCAACCGAACCGCCTTCTTCGCGGCGAGCGAGAAGCTTTCAAGCTTCTCGGCAAGCCGGCGCGAATTTATCGGCAAGGCTGGCACGATCCAGATGCCTCAGGCCGTCACCTCCGCAGCCCCGCTTTCGGGCATCACCGAGCTCGATGGCGATCCGGCCGCGGCTCTGGCGATCGACATCGAACTCGGGGCCGGCGAAGAGCGCGACGTCACCTTCTTGCTAGGCGATACGCCGACGGAGGAAGAAGCGCGCGCCTTTATCGCCGAGATCCGCAAGTCTTCGTTCGACGATGCGGTCGAGGCAAACCGCGCCTTCTGGCGGGATTTCACCGGCAGGCTGCAGATCTCCACGCCAGATCGCGGGATGAACAATCTCGTCAACACCTGGCTGCCCTATCAGAGCCTCGGCTGCCGCATCATGGCCCGCACCGCCTTCTACCAGGCAAGCGGCGCCTTCGGTTTCCGCGACCAGTTGCAGGATACGCTGGCCTTCCTGATGCACGAACCCTCGATCGCCCGGCGTCAGATTCTGAATGCCGCCTCAAGGCAGTTCCGCGAAGGTGATGTTCAGCATTGGTGGCTGCCGGGAACGGGTGCGGGCGTTCGCACCTTGATTTCGGACGACGTCGTCTGGCTGAGCTACGCGATCCACCATTATTGCAGCGTCACCGGCGACAAGACCGTGCTCGACGAGGAGCTTGCCTTTCTGGAAGGACCCGCTCTCCTCGAAGGTCAGCACGACTCGTTCTACAAACCGGAGATTTCGGAGGACAAGGCGAGCGTCTACGAACATGCGGCCCTGGCGCTCGATCTCGCCATCGCCCGCAAGGGCGCAAACGGTCTGCCGCTGTTCCTCGGCGGCGACTGGAACGACGGCATGAACCGCGTCGGCATCGGCGGGCGCGGCACCAGCGTCTGGCTTGGCTGGTTCCTGGCGGGTGCATTGCGCGCCTTCATTCCCTATGCCGAAGAGCGCGGCGATTCGGCCCGAGTGGACCTCTGGTCCGCCCATCTCGCCGAATTAAAGAAGGCGCTCGAAACTGCGGCGTGGGACGGCAGCTACTATCGCCGCGGCACATTCGACGACGGCGCGCTGCTTGGCTCCAAGGAGAGCCCGGAATGCCGGATCGACTCGATCGCACAATCCTGGAGCGTTCTGTCCGGCGAAGGCGACCCGGCTCGTGCCGGAAAGGCGATGGATGCCGTGCTCGACCAACTGGTCGATGAGGAGGCGCGCATCATCCGACTGTTCACGCCGCCTTTCGTCAATTCCGCCAGGGATCCCGGTTACATCAAGGCCTATCCGCCGGGCGTGCGTGAAAACGGCGGGCAATATACCCATGCCGCGACCTGGGTGGTGATGGCGCTTGCGGAACTGAAGCGGGGCGACGACGCGCTGCGCTGCTTCCAGATCCTCAATCCGATCACGCATGCGCTCGACAAGGCTTCGGCCGAACAATACCGGGTCGAACCCTATGTCGTGGCAGCTGACGTCTATGGGCATGAGCCTTATACGTCGCGCGGCGGCTGGACCTGGTATACCGGATCGGCCGGCTGGCTCTACCGAGCCGCCGTCGAGGGCATTCTGGGGATCCGGTTGAAGGACGGCCGGCTCCATGTGCGTCCGTCGCTTCCGTCGGAATGGGACGGTTTTGCGGCGGAGGTGGAGCGGGGCGGCGTCAAATACCGCATTTCGGTCTCAAAAGCGTCCAATGCCAGCGGCTACACTCTGTCGATCAACGGCAGCGAAGTCACCGATCCCGAAGAGGGATATCCGCTCGGATAACAGCGTTCTCCACGCTGAAGAACACGGCGATTCGCGACGGCCAAAAGGGAACCCTTTTGGCCGTCGTCGCGTTTGCAAAACCGGACAACAGGAGAAACCCATATGGCAAGCACGCTGACCGAAGCCATCGGCACCGAGCGCAGTTCCTCATCCGCAGCTGCGACGGGGCGCGATACAAGGCTTGACGTGCTGCGTGGCCTGGCCCTGATCATGATTTTCATCAATCATGTGCCCGGACAGATCTTCGAATATGTGACGACGAAGAATTTTGGTTTTTCCGACGCCGCCGAGGCCTTCGTCCTGATCTCCGGCATCGCCGTCGGTCTCGCCTATGGTTCCCGCTTCAAGCCGGGGGGCCGCATCAAGACGGCGATCAAGGCGGCGCGGCGTGCCTTCACGCTCTACCTTGCGCATATGATCACCACCTTCATGACGCTGGCGCTCTTCATCTGTGGTGCCTGGCTGTTCCACCGGCCGGGGCTGCTGGTCGAGATCAACATCCTGGCGGTTCTGATGAACCTGAAGGAAGGCATTCCGGCGCTGCTGCTGCTCGGTCACCAGATCGGCTACAACAACATCCTGCCGATGTATGGCGCATTGTTGCTGATGGTGCCGATCATCCTGCTCCTCAACGAGCGAAGCCCGCTTCTGGCGCTCGCGGTTTCCGGCACGGTCTGGCTGCTGGCCGGCATTTACGAAGTGGCGCCGCACAATTTGCTGATAGAGGGCTACTGGTTCCTCAATCCGCTCTCCTGGCAGTTCCTGTTTTCGATTGGCATTATTTCGATCCTGCATATCAAGCGCGGCGGCACGATCCCGCGGCATCCGTTGTTGTTTGCGGCTGCCGCCTTCTATGTCCTGCTGTCCTTCGTCTGGGTAACCGGCCATCTCTGGATTTTCGGTAATTCGCTGGCAGCGCTTGGCCTGCCCACCGTCATCACCGGTTTCGACAAGACTTTCCTGTCGCTGCCGCGGCTGCTGCATGTGCTGGCGCTAACCTACCTCATCATCAGCATCCCGGCGTTCTCCCGCATCCTGCGGCGTCCCGCCGACCACCCGCTGACGATCCTCGGCCGCCATTCGCTGAACATCTTCGTCGCCGGCACGATCCTCGCCATGATCGGCCAGGTCGTGCTCTATATCACCAACAAGGATCCGCTGGTCGGCCCGTTCTTCGTCATCGCGGGCATTGCGACACAATTCGCCTATGCCTATTATCTCGAGCACAAGCGCCAGCTGGGCAAAATCAAGCACAAGCTCGTGACGGAGATTGCCGCCGTCCCTGTGCCTGTGCGGGTCGGCGGAGCGGCAAATACCTATCGCCGCACCAATCGGAAATAGGGTCCACCGGTCTGATTGAACGGCCGCGGGCTTAGCGGCGTCCCGAAATCGCATTGAAAGCCCCGCGGCATTGCAGCGCCTTTCGCGCGTCTGAAAAGACGCGCTGCGCTGTAATGCCGCCGGCTCAACTTTTATGAACGAGAATATTCACCAGCCGGCCGAAAGGATCGCGCACGTAGAAGCGCCTGACGCCCCAGGGCTCGTCGGCCGGACCGTATTCGATCGGAATGCCGGCGCCAGACATCGCCTCGAAAGCAGCATCGAGATCATCCACCTCGATGGAGAGATCGGGCACCGGAGTCCCGGAACCGCCTTGGCTCGCGACACTGAGCTGAACCTTCATGGAAGTATTCGCGCCGAACGTGACGATCCAGCCGAGATCCATCATCAGATCGAGCCCGAGAATATCCTGATAGAAGCGTTTGGCGGCCATGAGGTCGGGCGCCTGGATATTGGCAACGATGCGCAGGACTTTCATGCCGCTCTCCTGAGTATCGGGTAAGGACAAGAATTTAGAGGGGATCGGTGGCGCGATCAATCAGTCCCGCCGCCAGACATGTAGTGCCTCTGACGACATCCCCTGCGCCGCCTTCTGTCTCTACCCTTGCCTAGAGCGGATCATTGCTTATCGGAATCGGTTCTGGATTCCCAAATCAGCAGATTTGTGATTCATGCTGGATGCTGGAATGGAGGCCAGCATCCATGACGCGACCCTATTCGAATGA
>NZ_JACHYV010000039.1:0-37927 GCF_014193135.1 Rhizobium sp. BK049 | reverse complement strand
TCGTTCCGATCGCGATGGAAGAAAAGCTGCGCTTCGCTATCCGCGAAGGCGGCCGCACCGTCGGCGCCGGTATCGTCGCTTCGATCGTCGAGTAATTCATTCGGCCACTCCGGTGGGGTGGCCGATTCGATGACAATATTATGATGCAGGCGGCGTAAGCCGCTTGCTTATTACACAGAAATGTAGCAAATGGCGCGCGAGCGCGATTTGCGTGCCGCTTTGGACGACGAAGCGGTGACTGAACAAGCAAATAAGGTGGGCTAGAAGGCCCTGAAGACTGGATAGGGACGCCGGGCATCGGCGCCCTCTCGATCTTTGAAACCGGTGGTCCGCCTTAGGAAGAAAGAACAACCCGTGTCTTGTTGAGAGACATGTGGAAAACAAACACAAGGATAACGTCGAATGAACGGCCAAAATATCCGCATTCGCCTGAAGGCGTTCGATCACCGGATTCTCGATGCTTCCACGCGCGAGATCGTGTCGACGGCGAAGCGCACCGGTGCAAGCGTCCGGGGCCCCGTTCCGCTTCCGACCCGCATCGAGAAGTTTACGGTCAACCGGTCCCCGCACATCGACAAGAAGAGCCGCGAACAGTTCGAGATGCGCACGCATAAGCGCCTGCTCGACATCGTAGACCCGACCCCGCAGACGGTAGACGCGCTGATGAAGCTCGATCTCGCCGCCGGTGTCGATGTTGAGATCAAGCTCTGAGCTTGCTCGAGCTGAGTTGGAAGGATTGAACCGATGCGTTCAGGTGTGATTGCACAGAAGGTGGGAATGACCCGCGTCTACAACGACGCCGGCGAGCATGTCCCGGTAACGGTACTGCGTATGGACGGCTGCCAGGTCGTTGCCACGCGCACTGTCGAAAAGAATGGCTATACCGCAGTTCAGCTCGGTGCCGGCCAGGCGAAGGTAAAGAACACGTCGAAGGCGATGCGCGGCAACTTTGCCGTTGCCAACGTCGAGCCGAAGGCCAAGCTCGCAGAATTCCGCGTGTCGGAAGACAATCTGCTGGAGATCGGGACGGAGCTCAAGGCGGGTCACTTTGCCGCCGGTCAGCTCGTCGATGTGACGGGTACGACCATCGGTAAGGGTTTTGCCGGCGCCATGAAGCGCCACGGTTTCGGCGGTCTGCGCGCCACGCACGGTGTGTCGGTTTCGCACCGTTCGCACGGTTCGACCGGCTCGCGCCAGGATCCGGGCAAGGTTTTCAAGAACAAGAAGATGGCTGGTCACATGGGCCAGACGCGCGTCACGACGCAGAACCTGGAAGTGGTTTCGACCGACGAAGATCGCGGTCTGATCCTGATCAAGGGTGCTGTTCCCGGTTCCAAGGGTGCCTGGATCATCGTGCGCGATGCCGTCAAGTCGGCCGCGAAGTAAGGGAGCCAGATCAATGGAATTGAACGTCAAGACCCTCGAGGGAAAAGACGCCGGGAAGGTCTCCCTTTCGGACGAGATTTTCGGCCTCGAGCCCCGCGAAGACATTCTCGCCCGCGTTATCCGCTGGCAGCTTGCCAAGAAGCAGCAGGGCACGCACAAGGCAAAGGGCCGCGCTGAGGTTTCGCGCACCGGCGCCAAGATGTACAAGCAGAAGGGTACGGGCCGCGCCCGTCACCATTCGGCTCGCGCTCCGCAGTTCCGCGGCGGCGGCAAGGCCCATGGCCCGGTCGTTCGCAGCCACGAGCACGACCTTCCGAAGAAGGTTCGCGCACTCGGCCTTCGCCATGCCCTTTCGGCCAAGATCAAGGCCGATGACGTCATCGTCATCGACAACCTGGTCGCAGCTGAAGCCAAGACCAAGGCTCTCGCGTCTGCTTTCGAGACGCTCGGCCTGACCAACGCCCTCTTCATCGGCGGTGCAGAGCTTGACGGCAACTTCAAGCTTGCAGCGCAGAACATCCCGAACATCGATGTTCTGCCGATCCAGGGCATCAATGTTTACGACATCGTGCGCCGCGGCAAGCTCGTGCTTTCCAAGGCTGCGGTTGAAGCGCTAGAGGAGCGATTCAAGTGACCGATCTTCGCCACTACGATGTGATCGTCTCTCCGGCGATCACCGAAAAGTCCACGCTGGTATCTGAAAACAACCAGGTTGTTTTCAATGTCGCCAAGCAGGCGACAAAGCCGGAAATCAAGGCTGCTGTCGAGGCGCTGTTCGGCGTCAAGGTTACGGCCGTCAACACTCTGCTGCGTAAGGGCAAGACCAAGCGGTTCCGCGGTTTCGTCGGCAAGCAGAAGGACGTGAAGAAGGCTGTCGTGACGCTGGCTGAAGGCCAGACGATCGACGTCTCCACCGGTCTCTGAGGAATAAGAAAATGGCATTGAAAACATTCAATCCGACGACCCCGAGCCAGCGTCAGCTGGTCATCGTGGACCGCTCCTCGCTCTACAAGGGCAAGCCGGTCAAGGCGCTGACGGAAGGTCTGACCAAGAGCGGTGGTCGTAACAACCTCGGCCGCATCACGGCTCGCTTCATCGGTGGCGGTCATAAGCGCAGCTACCGACTGGTCGACTTCAAGCGTCGCAAGTTCGATGTCGAAGGCACGGTCGAGCGTATCGAATACGATCCGAACCGCACGGCTTTCATTGCGCTGGTGACCTATTCTGATGGCGAGCAGGCCTACATCATTGCTCCGCAGCGTCTCGCTGCCGGCGACAAGGTCATCGCTTCGGAGAAGGCTGTCGACGTCAAGCCCGGCAACACCATGCCGCTGCAGTACATCCCGGTCGGCTCCATCATCCACAATGTGGAAATGAAGCCGGGCAAGGGCGGTCAGATCGCCCGTTCCGCCGGTTCCTACGCGCAGCTCGTCGGTCGTGACCAGGGTATGGCGATCCTTCGCCTGAACTCCGGTGAGCAGCGCCTCGTAAGCGGCATCTGCCTTGCTTCGATCGGCGCCGTCTCGAACCCCGACCACGCCAACATCAACGACGGCAAGGCCGGTCGTACCGTCTGGCGCGGCAAGCGTCCCCATAACCGCGGTGTTGTCATGAACCCGGTCGACCATCCGCACGGCGGTGGTGAAGGCCGCACCTCCGGTGGTCGCCATCCGGTGACACCGTGGGGCAAGCCGACCAAGGGCAAGCGCACCCGGTCGAACAAGTCGACCGACAAGATGATCATGCGCTCGCGTCATCAGCGTAAGAAGTAAGAGAGGAAGTCTCCAATGGCTCGTTCAGTATGGAAAGGTCCGTTCGTTGACGGCTATCTTCTCAAGAAGGCTGAGAAGGTTCGTGAAGGCGGACGTGCAGAAGTGATCAAGATCTGGAGCCGTCGCTCCACGATCCTGCCGCAGTTCGTCGGTCTTACCTTCGGCGTCTACAACGGCAGCAAACATGTCCCGGTCAGTGTCAATGAAGACATGGTCGGTCACAAATTCGGTGAATTCTCTCCGACCCGCACCTACTACGGTCACGGCGCGGACAAGAAGGCGAAGAGGAAGTAACAATGGGCAAGGCAAAAGCCGAACGCCGGCTGAAGGACAACGAGGCGCAAGCAGTCGCCCGCACGCTCCGTGTCAGCCCCCAGAAGCTCAACCTGGTTGCTGCGGCCATCCGCGGCAAGAAGGTAGAGCGTGCACTCGCTGAGCTGGAGTTCTCCCGCAAGCGCATCGCGGGCGCCGTCAAGAAGACGCTCGAATCCGCGATCGCCAACGCCGAGAACAACCACGATCTTGACGTCGACGCGCTCGTCGTCGCCGAAGCCTACGTCGGCAAGTCGATCGTCATGAAGCGTTTCCACGCTCGTGGCCGCGGTCGCGCATCGCGCATCGAAAAGCCCTTCGCGCACCTGACGATCGTCGTTCGTGAAGTGCAGGCAGCAGAGGAGGCCGCATAATGGGTCAGAAAATCAATCCGATCGGTTTCCGTCTCGGCATCAACCGTACTTGGGATAGCCGCTGGTTCGCGGACAATGCCGAGTATGGCCAGCTGCTGCACGAAGACCTGAAGATGCGCAAGTTCGTCATGAGCGAACTGAAGCAGGCAGGCATCTCCAAGGTGGTCATCGAGCGTCCGCACAAGAAGTGCCGCGTCACGATCCACTCGGCCCGTCCGGGCCTCATCATCGGCCGTAAGGGCGCCGACATCGACAAGCTCCGCAAGAAGCTGTCGGACATGACCAATTCGGAAACGCACCTCAACATCGTCGAAGTGCGCAAGCCCGAAGTCGACGCGACGCTGGTCGCACAGTCGATCGCCCAGCAGCTCGAGCGCCGCGTGGCTTTCCGCCGCGCCATGAAGCGCGCCGTTCAGTCGGCAATGCGTCTTGGAGCCGAAGGCATCAAGATCACCTGCGCCGGTCGTCTCGGCGGTGCTGAAATCGCCCGTACTGAATGGTACCGTGAAGGTCGTGTGCCGCTGCACACGCTGCGCGCCGACATCGATTACGGCACGGCAGAAGCCGAAACCGCATTCGGTATCTGCGGCATCAAGGTCTGGATCTTCAAGGGCGAAATCCTTGAGCACGATCCGATGGCTTCCGAACGTCGCGCGCTGGAAGGCGATGCACAGGGTCCGGCAAGCCGCGAACGCGACCGTGGCGATCGTCGCCGCGAACGCGACAACGCGTAATTAGCGCTGGCGAAAGATAAGCTCGGAGAAGTAAGAAAATGTTGCAGCCAAAGCGTACTAAGTACCGCAAGCAGTTCAAGGGCCGCATCAAGGGCGTTGCCAAGGGCGGTTCTGACCTGGCATTCGGCGAATTCGGCCTGAAGGCTCAGGAGCCCAACCGCGTCAACGCACGCGAGATCGAAGCGGCCCGCCGCGCGATCACGCGCTACATGAAGCGCGCCGGCCGTGTATGGATCCGCGTGTTCCCGGACGTTCCGGTAACCGCAAAGCCGACCGAAGTCCGCATGGGCAAAGGTAAGGGCTCCGTTGAGTACTGGGCATGCAAGGTCAAGCCCGGTCGTATGATGTTCGAGATCGACGGCGTCAGCGAAGAGATCGCCCGTGAGGCGCTTCGCCTCGGCTCTGCCAAGCTCTCGGTCAAGACGCGCTTCGTACAGCGCATTGCAGAGTAAGGATTGAGCTCATGAAAGCCTCAGACGTTCGCGCGCTCAGCGCCGACCAACTCAAGGACGAGCTTGCCAAGCTGAAGAAGGAGCAGTTCAACCTGCGCTTCCAGAAGGCGACCGGCCAGCTCGAAAAGTCCTCGCGCATCAACGAAGTCCGCAAGGACATCGCCCGCGTCAAAACCATTGCCCGCCAGAAGGCGGCAGAAGTTAAGGCCTAAAGGAAGAAAAACATGCCGAAGCGCATCCTGCAGGGCGTCGTCGTTGGCGACAAGAACGAGAAGACGGTAGTGGTTCGCGTTGAGCGTCGTTTCGCTCACCCGCTGCTCCAGAAGACCGTTCGTCGTTCCAAGAAGTACAAGGCCCACGACGAAAACAACCAGTACAAGATCGGCGATACCGTATCCATCGAGGAATGCGCGCCGATCTCCAAGGACAAGCGCTGGACGGTCATTGCCGCCCAGGGCAAGTAACAGAATTTTGCGCGAGGCCTTGCGTCTCGCCAAAATATCTGTATGAAGCAGCGTCAGAACGCTCGAATGCCGGGCGTTCTTTTGCTTTGAGCGCACGGAAGGTCCCGTTCGGGAAACCACCCTGGCACGATCGACCCCGCGCTATTCAGCTATGCCGTGTTTTTGCCTGCCGTTACGGTGGGTTGGCCGGCGAACATTTTCATAAGCCGGGGTAGGGGGCTTAGGCCCAACCATTCCGGTAAACCAAGAAGGCGACCTGATATGATTCAGATGCAAACAAACCTCGACGTCGCGGATAATTCCGGCGCACGTCGTGTCATGTGCATCAAGGTGCTGGGCGGCTCGAAGCGCAAGTATGCCTCGATCGGCGACGTCATCGTCGTTTCGATCAAGGAAGCGATCCCGCGCGGCCGCGTGAAGAAGGGTGACGTGATGAAGGCGGTTGTCGTTCGCACCGCCAAGGACATCCGTCGTCCGGATGGCTCCGTCATCCGCTTCGACACCAACGCAGCAGTCCTCATCGACAACAAGAAAGAGCCGATCGGTACCCGTATCTTCGGACCGGTTCCGCGCGAACTTCGCGCCAAGAACCACATGAAGATCATCTCGCTGGCTCCCGAAGTACTGTAAGGAGCGAAGCGATGCAGAAGATACGTAAAGGCGACAAGGTCGTCATGCTCGCTGGCAAGGACAAGGGCCGCACCGGCGAAGTCGTTCAGGTCATGCCGAAGGAAGATCGTGCCGTCGTCCGTGGCGTCAACGTCGTGAAGCGCCACCAGCGCCAGACGCAGACCCAGGAAGCTGGCATCATCAACAAGGAAGCCCCGGTCCACCTGTCCAACATTGCAATCGTCGACAAGGACGGCAAGCCGACCCGCGTCGGTTTCAAGGTCGTTGACGGCAAGAAGGTCCGCGTGGCCAAGCGTTCTGGAGAAGTGATCGATGGCTGAGGCAAAATACGAGCCGCGGCTCAAGAAGGAATATGTCGAGCGCATCCGCAAGGCGATGCAGGAGAAGTTCTCCTACGCCAACGAGATGATGATCCCGAAGCTCGACAAGATCGTGATCAACATGGGTGTCGGTGAAGCGACCGCTGATTCGAAGAAGCCGACGGTTGCTGCCGCCGACCTCGCAGCGATCGCCGGTCAGAAGCCGGTCATCACCCGCGCACGCAACTCTATCGCAGGCTTCAAGGTCCGCGAAAACATGCCGATCGGCGCAAAGGTCACCCTGCGCGGCGCCCGCATGTACGAGTTCCTGGATCGCCTGGTCAACATCGCGCTTCCGCGCGTTCGCGACTTCCGCGGCCTGAACCCGAAGAGCTTTGACGGCCGTGGCAACTTCGCCATGGGCATCAAGGAGCACATTGTGTTCCCTGAAATCAACTACGACAAGGTTGATCAGATGTGGGGCATGGACATCATCGTTTGCACGACGGCGACGACCGACGACGAAGCACGGACTCTCCTGAAGGAGTTCAGCTTCCCGTTCCGTCAATAACCGTAACGACGAGCGTAGAAAAGGAACCTGACATGGCGAAGACAAGCGCAGTTGAAAAGAACAAGCGCCGCCGTAATACGGTCGCCAACCAGGCCGCAAAGCGGGCTGCGTTGAAGGCGATCATCATGAACCAGGCTCTTCCGATCGAAGAGCGGTTTAAGGCCTCGATCAAGCTGGCATCCCTGCCGCGCGATGGATCGAAGACCCGCATTCGCAACCGTTGCGAAGTATCGGGCCGTCCGCGCGCATACTACCGCAAACTGCGCATGTCGCGTATCGCGCTGCGTGAACTCGGCAATCTCGGCAAGGTGCCGGGCATTGTCAAGTCGAGCTGGTAAGGAGCAGGTTAGATGACAATGACTGATCCGTTGGGCGATATGCTCACCCGCATCCGCAACGGCGCTTCCCGCCGCAAGTCGTCGGTTTCGACGCCTGCATCCAAGCTCCGTGCGCGTGTTCTCGATGTCCTGCAGTCCGAAGGCTACATCCGTGGCTATTCCGTTGTCGATTTCGGCAATGGCAAGTCGGAGCTCAACATCGAGCTGAAGTACTATGAAGGCGCATCGGTGATCCGTGAGATCGGCCGTGTGTCGAAGCCGGGCCGCCGGGTTTATGTCTCGGTCAAATCCATTCCGCAGGTCGCGAACGGCCTCGGCATCACCATCCTTTCGACTCCGAAGGGCGTGATGGCCGATCACCAGGCTCGCGAACAGAACGTTGGTGGCGAGGTTCTTTGCTCGGTCTTCTAAGATCGGGCAGGGATCTCCATAGCGAACAGACAGGATTGAAACATGTCTCGTATCGGTAAGAAGCCCGTTCAGGTGCCTGCTGGGATCACGGCTACGGTCGAAGGCCAGAAGGTTACCGCAAAGGGCCCGAAGGGCGAGCTGTTCTTCGTCGCTAACGACGAAATCAGCCTCAAGCTCGAAAACAACGCGGTCGTCGTGACGCCCGTAAACCAGTCCAAGGATGCGCGTTCGAAGTGGGGCATGTCCCGCACGATGATCGAAGGCATCTTCAAGGGCGTCAAGGACGGTTACGAGCGCAAGCTCGAAATCAACGGCGTCGGTTACCGCGCCGCCATGCAGGGCAAGAACCTGCAGCTGGCCCTCGGTTTCAGCCACGACGTGGTCTATGAACCGCCGGTCGGCATCTCGATCGCTGTTCCGAAGCCGACTGAAATCATCGTCAGCGGCATCAACAAGCAGCAGGTCGGTCAGGTTGCGGCCGAAATCCGCGAATATCGCGGTCCCGAGCCGTACAAGGGCAAGGGTGTCAAGTATGCCGACGAGCGGATCGTCCGCAAAGAAGGCAAGAAGAAGTAAGGATCACGCGAAATGGCTAGCAGGAAAGAAGCACTTGCACGTCGTGCCAACCGCGTGCGCCGTCATATCAAGTCGGTGGCCAATGGCCGTCCGCGCCTGTCGGTTCATCGCTCCTCGAAGAACATCTATGCCCAGATCATCGATGACGTGGCCGGCAAGACGCTTGCGTCCGCCTCCACCCTCGACAAGGATCTGCGCGGTTCTCTGAAGACCGGTGCCGATACCGCCGCCGCCGCCGCCGTAGGCAAGCTCGTCGCCGAGCGCGCCTCCAAGGCCGGCGTTACGGACGTCGTATTCGACCGTGGCGCCTTCATCTATCACGGCCGCATCAAGGCTCTCGCCGAAGCGGCCCGCGAAGGCGGTCTGACCTTCTGATCAGTTTCCGGCCGGGCGCTGTCGCTCCGGCCGGATTTTCGCCGGACCGCAGGCACTCCCTGGCAAGAAGGGGAGGCTGATGCGGTCCACATTCATTTGCCGATTGCACCCGGAAAAGAAAAAGGAAGAGGACAATGGCACAGGAAAGAAGGCCGCAGCGGGAAGACCGCCAGAGCCGTGAAGAGCGCGATAGCGAATTCGTCGACAAGCTGGTCGCGATCAACCGCGTCGCCAAGGTCGTCAAGGGCGGCCGTCGTTTTGGTTTCGCAGCACTCGTCGTCGTCGGCGACCAGAAGGGCCGCGTCGGCTTCGGCCACGGCAAGGCACGCGAAGTGCCGGAAGCCATCCGCAAGGCAACCGAAGCCGCCAAGCGCGAGCTGATCTTCGTACCGCTGCGTGATGGCCGCACGCTGCATCACGACGTCCATGGCCGCCACGGCGCCGGCAAGGTTCTGCTGCGCTCGGCCAAGGTCGGTACCGGCATCATCGCCGGCGGTCCGATGCGCGCCGTATTCGAAACGCTCGGCATGCACGACGTCGTCGCCAAGTCGACCGGTTCGTCGAACCCCTACAACATGGTTCGCGCCACCTTCGACGCTCTGAAGCACCAGGTTCACCCGAAGGACATCGCAGCTCAGCGCGGCATCAAGTATGCAACGCTGCAGGCTCGTCGTAGCGCCTCCGGCAACGCCTCTGAAGAATAAGAGGAGCTGACCAATGGCCAAGGCTACCAAGAAGGCTGAAGCGAAGACTGTCACGATCGAACAGATCGGCAGCCCGATTCGCCGTCCGGACGTTCAGCAGCGCACGCTGATCGGTCTCGGACTGAACAAGATGCACCGTCGCCGCACGCTGGAGGATACTCCTTCCGTTCGCGGCATGATCCGTGCTGTCCAGCATCTCGTTCGCATCGTCGACGAGAAGTGAGACGGAGGAAACGCTCATGAAACTCAATGAAATCAAGGACAACGAAGGCTCGACCCACAGCCGCAAGCGCCTCGGCCGCGGTATCGGTTCGGGCTCCGGCAAGACGGCTGGTCGCGGTGTCAAGGGTCAGAAGTCCCGTTCCGGCGTCGCCATCAACGGCTTCGAAGGCGGCCAGATGCCGATCTATCGTCGCCTGCCGAAGCGCGGCTTCAATAACATTTTCGCTTCCGACTTTGTCGTCGTGTCGCTCGGCCGCATTCAGGCGGCAGTCGACGCCGGCAAGCTCGACGCCAAGGCGACTGTTGACGCCGCTGCCCTGAAGGCTGCCGGGGTTATCCGCCGCGCCAAGGATGGCGTTCGCGTTCTCGCCGACGGCGAGCTCAAGGCCAAGATCACCATCGTCGTCGCTGGCGCTTCCAAGCCCGCCGTCGAGAAGATCGAAAAGGCCGGCGGCACGGTGACGCTGCTTTCGGCTCCGGCTGCAGCGGAATAATATCTGATGATATATCGCCCGGGGTGCTTCACACCGGGCGATTTTGCTCCCATATGTGGGCCTCACAAAGACTTGGCTGGCGCGCCCGCGTCACGCCGGTAAAACTGGAAAACAAGGGTGAGGCATGGGGTTGCGCTGCAATCCGTCCAAAACCCGGTTTTGAATTATTTTCATACTGATTCCGGGGCCGGCATTTCCCCAGAGACGCCGGAATTGGTAGGGCGGAGAATCGCATGGCTTCTGCAGCGGAACAATTGGCATCCAACCTCAATTTTTCGACCTTTGCCAAAGCCGAGGATTTGAAGAAGCGCCTGTGGTTCACACTGGCAGCTCTCCTCGTCTACAGGCTCGGCACCCATATCCCGCTTCCGGGTCTCAATCCCGAAGCCTATGCCCAGGCGTTCCGCGGCCAGGCAGGCGGCATTCTCGGCCTTTTCAACATGTTCTCGGGCGGCGCCGTTCAGCGCATGGCGATCTTTGCGCTCGGCATCATGCCCTATATCTCCGCTTCGATCATCGTGCAGCTGATGACGTCGGTCGTGCCGACGCTTGAAAACCTCAAGAAGGAAGGCGAGCAGGGTCGCAAGATCATCAACCAGTACACCCGCTACGGCACCGTCATTCTGGGTGCGCTTCAGGCTTACGGCATTGCGGCCGGCCTGGAGAGCGGCCAGGGCCTTGTCGTCGATCCGGGCTGGTTCTTCCGTGTTTCCACCGTTCTGACGCTGCTCGGCGGCACGATGTTCCTGATGTGGCTGGGCGAGCAGATCACCTCGCGCGGTATCGGCAACGGCATTTCGCTGATCATCTTCGCCGGTATCGCAGCCGGCCTGCCGAGCGCTCTTGCCGGCACGCTTGAACTCGGCCGCACCGGGGCGCTGTCGACCGGCCTCATCCTGCTCGTCATCATTGTCGCAATCGCCGTCATCGGTGTCATCGTCTTCGTGGAGCGCGCCCAGCGCCGGCTGCTGATCCAGTATCCGAAGCGCCAGGTCGGCAACCGCATGTTCCAGGGCGATACGTCGCACCTGCCGCTGAAACTGAACACCTCGGGCGTGATCCCGGCGATTTTTGCCTCTTCGCTGCTGCTTCTGCCGGCGACAGTCGCGGGCTTTGCCAACACCACGGCCATGCCTGCCTGGGCGACGTCGATCGTTGCCGCCCTCGGCCATGGCCAGCCGCTCTACATGGTGCTCTATGCGGCGCTGATCGCCTTCTTCGCCTTCTTCTATACGGCCATCGTCTTCAATCCGAAGGACACGGCCGACAATCTGAAGAAGCATGGCGGCTTTATTCCCGGAATCCGTCCCGGTGAGCGCACCGCCGAATACATCGACTACGTGCTGACCCGTATCACGGTGATCGGCGCCATCTATCTCGTCTTCGTCTGCATCCTCCCGGAGATTCTGGTGTCGCAAACCGGCATTCCATTATCCCTTGGTGGGACTTCGCTTTTGATCGTGGTTAGCGTAACTCTTGATACGGTTGCACAGATCCAGGGTCACCTGATCGCGCAGCAATACGAAGGCCTGATCAAGAAATCGAAGTTGCGAGGAGGAAAGAGGGGGCGATGAGACTTATCCTTTTGGGGCCGCCGGGCGCGGGCAAGGGAACCCAGGCCCAGCGGATCGTGGAAAAGCACGGCATTCCGCAGCTTTCCACGGGAGATATGCTGCGTGCGGCGGTCAACGCCGGCACGGAGATCGGCAAGCGCGCCAAGGCGGTCATGGACGCCGGTAAGCTGGTCTCGGACGAGATCGTCATCGCCATCGTCTCGGAGCGAATCGATCAGCCCGATTGCGCCAACGGTTTCATTCTCGATGGCTTCCCCAGGACGCTCGTTCAGGCGGACGCCACCGAAGCGATGCTGAGAGCAAAGGGTCTTGGTCTCTCCGTCGTCATCGAATTCCGTGTCGATGATGCCGAATTGGTCCGTCGTGTTGCCGGCCGCTACTCCTGCGCCCAGTGCGGTAGCGTCTATCACGACACGGACAAGGTCCCGGCCAATGAGGGTGTGTGCGACAAGTGCGGCTCTACCCACTTCAAGCGCCGTCCCGACGACACTCCGGAGACCATGACGGCCCGGTTGCAGGTCTACTACAAGGAGACCTCACCGCTGATCGGTTACTACCATGCCAAGGGCAAGCTCAGGTCTGTCGACGGCATGGCTGAAATCGACCATGTGACTGCTGAGGTCGAAGCCATTCTTTCCAAGCTTTAAGGCTTGAAAATAAACTTGGCGGAAACGGTTGCTTTTCAGCAGTGATTCCGCTAAACACCGCGCCAACTCGCGACATTCCCTGCGATCGGCGCGGATTTCCCTGGGAAGTCCGGGTGCGGTCGTTTTGACATGTTACGGACATTAAATCTGAACGGGCGGCCCTGAGGGTCGCATAACGAAGCCCACTTGCCGGATGGCAACTGGAATGCAAGGAGAACAGGCGTGGCACGTATCGCTGGCGTCAACATCCCGACTGCAAAGCGCGTAGTCATCGCGCTGACCTACATTCACGGGATCGGTCCGAAATTCGCACAGGAAATCGTCGAGAAGGTCGGTATTCCGGCTGAGCGTCGTGTGCATCAGCTGACGGACGCTGAAGTCCTTCAGATCCGCGAAACCATCGACCGTGACTATCAGGTCGAGGGTGATCTTCGTCGCGAAACCGCGATGAACATCAAGCGTCTGATGGATCTCGGCTGCTACCGCGGCCTGCGTCATCGTCGCGGCCTTCCGGTCCGCGGTCAGCGCACGCACACCAATGCCCGCACCCGTAAGGGTCCGGCAAAGGCAATCGCCGGCAAGAAGAAGTAATTTCCGGGAAACCGGGGTGGGGAGGCTGGCGGTCCGCGCCGGCCTCTTTTGAGTTTGGAGCGGGACCATGTAGGCGCCGTTCCGGTGTAGCCGCTGGTATTACGGCGGTGAAGAGATCAAAGAAAGGAATAGCATGGCTAAGGAAGCCGTCCGCGTTCGCCGTCGCGAGCGCAAGAATATCTCGTCGGGTGTCGCGCACGTTAACTCGACCTTCAACAACACGATGATCACCATCACCGATGCGCAGGGCAATGCGATCGCTTGGTCGTCGGCTGGCGCCAAGGGCTTCAAGGGTTCGCGCAAGTCGACCCCCTTTGCTGCCCAAATCGCTGCCGAAGACTGCGCCAAGAAGGCCCAGGAACACGGCATGAAGTCGCTGGAAGTCGAAGTCTGCGGTCCGGGTTCGGGTCGTGAATCGGCTCTGCGTGCGCTCCAGGCTGCAGGTTTCATGATCACGTCCATCCGCGACGTGACGCCGATCCCGCACAATGGCTGCCGTCCGCGCAAGAAGCGCCGCGTCTGATCATCGCTCTCGTCACCGGTGAGCGCCTTGGCGCTCCCGGTGGTTTTCAAGCTCGGTTGTCACGATTGGATGGTGGCAACGAACGGAAGGCAAACTCATGATTCAGAAGAACTGGCAGGAACTGATCAAGCCGAACAAGGTGGAGTTCTCCTCGAGCTCGCGCACCAGGGCGACGCTCGTCGCCGAACCGCTGGAGCGCGGCTTCGGCCTCACCCTCGGCAACGCGCTTCGCCGCGTTCTGCTCTCCTCGCTGCGCGGTGCTGCCGTTACGGCGGTGCAGATCGATGGCGTGCTGCATGAATTCTCCTCGATTCCCGGCGTCCGCGAAGATGTCACGGATATCGTGCTCAACATCAAGGAAATCGCCATCAAGATGGATGGCGACGACGCAAAACGCATGGTCGTGCGCAAGCAGGGCCCGGGCGTTGTCACGGCTGGCGACATTCAGACGGTCGGCGATATCGAAATCCTCAACCCCGAGCATGTGATCTGCACGCTCGACGAGGGCGCCGAGATCCGGATGGAGTTCACCGTCAACAACGGCAAGGGTTATGTTCCGGCCGAGCGTAATCGTGCGGAAGATGCTCCGATCGGCCTTATCCCGGTCGACAGCCTCTATTCGCCGGTCAAGAAGGTGTCCTACAAGGTAGAAAATACCCGCGAAGGACAGGTTCTCGACTACGACAAGCTGAACATGACCATCGAAACCGATGGCTCGATCACCGGCGAAGACGCCGTCGCTTTTGCGGCGCGCATCCTCCAGGATCAGCTTGGCGTCTTCGTCAACTTCGACGAGCCGCAGAAGGAAACCGAAGAGGAAGCAGTCACCGAACTTGCTTTCAACCCGGCTCTCCTCAAGAAGGTGGACGAACTCGAACTGTCGGTCCGTTCGGCAAACTGCCTGAAGAACGACAACATCGTCTACATCGGTGACCTGATTCAGAAGACCGAAGCAGAAATGCTCCGCACGCCGAATTTTGGTCGCAAGTCGCTGAACGAAATCAAGGAAGTTCTCGCATCCATGGGCCTGCACCTCGGCATGGAAGTGCCCGCATGGCCGCCCGAGAACATCGAAGATCTCGCCAAGCGCTACGAAGACCAATATTAAGAAAACAAAAGGCAGGCTCTTTCGGCTGCCTTTCCCCGTCAAACAGCAGGCATATCGCCTGCATGTGCCAGGAAACGGCAGGCCCGGTAACGAAGTAAGGGCACTGCATTAAAGGAGAAGAGCAATGCGCCATGGTAAAGCCGGCCGCAAGCTGAATAGAACTGCAAGCCACCGCAAGGCGATGTTCGCCAATATGGCGGCTTCGCTGATTACCCACGAGCAGATCGTCACGACCCTGCCGAAGGCCAAGGAAATCCGTCCGATCGTCGAAAAGCTCGTCACGCTCGGCAAGCGCGGCGACCTGCACGCTCGCCGTCAGGCGATCTCGCAGATCCGCGATGCTGCCGTCGTCTCGAAGCTGTTCGACACGATCGCAACGCGTTACGCCACCCGCAACGGCGGCTACCTGCGCATCATGAAGGCCGGCTTCCGCCAGGGCGACAACGCCGCCATGGCCGTGATCGAGTTCGTCGACCGCGACACTTACGCCAAGGGCGCAGCCGACAAGGCCCGCGTCGCTGCCGAAGAGCAGGCCGTCGCCGCCTAAGTCTTCCGCTTCGGCGGATAGAAAACAGCCGGGCTGCGAAGCCCGGCTGTTTTCGTTTGTGCATCGGTCGAAAACGGAAGCGGCGCAGCTTCTTCGGCGACAGAGCCATTCGTATGTCTGTCCCGGAGCCCCAAACTGTGGAGATTAAGATGGAAGGTTCTATGCGCGAAGCGCATTCTCGAGCGCAGCTCCTCCGTCTCGCGGCTGTGCTTGTGGTGATTGCGGCCGGCCTGGCGCTCAGGCGCTTCGGCTACGCGGTCGATCTGCCTTTCGTCGTCGTCAAATATGGCGGGTCGGCGCTGTGGGGGGCGATGGCCTATCTGCTGGTGGCGCTCGTTCTCGGAAAGTCACCGCGGGCAGTCATTGCGGTCATGGCGCTGTTCATGGCAATCGCAGTCGAATTCTTCCGACTTTATCATACACCCTGGTTGGACGCGTTTCGGTTGACGACTGCAGGCGCCTTGTTGCTTGGCCGGATATTTTCCCTTTGGAACATACTGGCCTATGCGATCGGCATCGCTGTGGTCTGTGCCTTTGATCCCGCGCGCCGTTGACGGCTGGCTTCAGGAAACCGACGCCACCGCACGATTGCGCTGCCGCCCCTGGCTTTTCTTCCGACTGCGCGCGATCGGCCGCCAGGAGCGGTAAAGGATGAGCGCGATGATCAACCCCACATAAATAAACTGCTCGAGATCGAGGATCTTGGTCGAAAGGGCAAAATGCAGAGCCCCGCAGGCGGCAATGATGGTGACGAGGCGGTGTAGCCAGATCCAGGTCGTACCGAGGCGACGAATCGAGAAATTATTGGATGTCACCGCCAGGGGAATAAGCATGGCAAGGCCAGCCATGCCGAACATGATGAACGGGCGCTTCAGCACGTCGTTGACGACGGCCTGAATATCCATCGCCTGGTCGAGCACCATGTAAACGGTGAAATGCATCAGCGCATAGTAGAAGGTCAAAAGGCCGAGAGCGCGGCGGTAGCGCAGATAATTCCAGCCGAACAACTCGCGGGCAGGGGACACTGCAAGTGTTGCGATCAGGAAGCGGATTGTCCAGATGCCGAGGAAGAGCTCAAAGGTCTTGACCGGATCGGCGCCGAGCTGATCGGTCGCGCCGAGATAGAAGGTCCAGGCGGCGGGCACGAACCCGACGACATAAAGCAGCCAGACGGAAGCGGGCTGCCAGCGCTTCGGGATGGCGAGCGACAGTTCCGCCATCAGAAATTCGCCTTCAGATCCATGCCGGCATAAAGGCTCGCCACCTCGTCGGCATAGCCGTTGAAGGGCAGGGTGGGATGACGGCTGGCGCCGAAGAAGCCGCTTTCGCCGATGCGCCTCTCGCTCGCCTGGCTCCAGCGCGGATGGTCGACGGCTGGATTGACGTTGGCGTAGAAACCGTATTCCTGCGGATTGGTCACCTGCCAGGTGTTCTTCGGCTGCTGGTCGGTGAGCGTGATCCTGACGATCGACTTGATGCCCTTGAAACCGTATTTCCACGGCACGACGAGGCGGATCGGCGCACCGTTCTGGTTCGGCAGCGTTTCGCCATAAAGCCCGACGGCAAGCAACGTCAGCGGGTGGCGCGCCTCGTCCAGCCGCAGGCCCTCGACATAGGGCCAGTCGAGCGACTGGAAGAAGCCCTTCTGCCCGGGCATCTCCTCCGGTCGCACGACGGTTTCGAAGGCGATATATTTGGCGCTGCCGAGCGGCTCCACCTTGTCGAGCAGCGCCGCCAGGGGAAACCCGTTCCATGGAATGACCATCGACCATGCCTCGACGCAGCGCATCCGATAGGTGCGCTCCTCGATCGGGAATTCCTTCATCAGCGCCTCGACGTCGAAGGTACCTGGCTTGTTGACCATGCCGTCGACCTTGACCGTCCAGGGCAGCGGCTTGAAATCGCCGGAGAGAGCGGCGGGGTCGCCCTTGTCGAGACCGAACTCATAGAAATTATTGTAGGTCGTGACGTCCTTGATCGGCGTCGTCTTCTCATCGACCTTGTACTTGCTCTCGACGGCGGAAAGGGCGGCCGCGCTGGCCTTTCCAGCGCCATTGAGCGCCATGGCGCCAAGCGTCGCTGCGCCCAGGAATTCACGGCGGCGCAGATAGATCTGGCGGGGCGTGATCTCCGACGACGCGATCTTTGGGGGGCGATAGTTTGGCATGTCGAAAACCTCCAGGGCGGATATTCCGAATATAGTCCTTAAACGAACCGCCCGCATGTTCGGATCAATTTCTATGCCTTGAATATTGCTGACAGGAAGCCAATTTTTTGTGTTCTGCTGTGATGGGATAGGGTGTAACCAAAGGCCCGCCGAACCGTATATATTCGAATGGCGCTCAACGCGCTTCTCCCGGCGGCGTACCGGATTTGGCCTTGCCGGTAGTGACAGCCCCCATCGATTGGATTAGGACAATTCCAAAAAGCGGCGTTCGCCCGGCCCGCAGGCTTCATTGCCGCCCCGGCTTCGCCTGATGTTTCCGACATGTCGAGGAAGACACCGATGCCAGCTTACCGTTCCAGAACCACGACCCACGGCCGCAACATGGCGGGCGCGCGCGGCCTTTGGCGCGCCACGGGCATGAAGGATTCGGATTTCGGCAAGCCGATCATCGCGGTGGTGAATTCCTTCACCCAGTTCGTGCCGGGCCACGTGCATCTTAAGGATCTCGGCCAGCTCGTCGCCCGCGAAATCGAGGCGGCCGGCGGCGTCGCCAAGGAGTTCAATACGATCGCCGTCGACGACGGCATCGCCATGGGCCATGATGGCATGCTCTATTCGCTGCCCTCGCGCGAGTTGATCGCCGACAGCGTCGAATACATGGTCAATGCCCATTGCGCTGATGCAATGGTCTGCATTTCCAACTGCGACAAGATCACTCCCGGCATGCTGATGGCGTCGCTGCGCCTCAACATCCCCACCGTCTTCGTGTCCGGCGGTCCGATGGAAGCGGGCAAGGTCGTGCTGCATGGCAAGCAACATGCGCTCGACCTCGTCGACGCCATGGTCGCGGCTGCCGACGACAAGATCTCTGATGACGACGTCAAGGTGATCGAGCGTTCAGCCTGTCCGACCTGCGGCTCGTGCTCCGGCATGTTCACCGCAAACTCCATGAATTGCCTGACGGAGGCGCTCGGCCTGTCGCTGCCCGGCAATGGCTCGACGCTTGCCACCCATGCCGATCGTAAGCGCCTCTTCGTCGAGGCCGGCCACCTGATCGTTGATCTCGCCCGCCGCTACTACGAGCAGGACGACGTCAAGGCGCTGCCGCGCACCATTGCCTCCAAGCAGGCTTTCGAGAATGCGATGGCGCTCGATATCGCCATGGGCGGTTCGACCAATACGGTCCTGCACATCCTGGCAGCGGCCCATGAAGGCGAAGTCGACTTCACTATGGCCGATATCGACGCCCTGTCGCGCCGGGTGCCATGCCTGTCGAAGGTCGCGCCTGCCAAGAGCGATGTACACATGGAAGATGTCCATCGCGCTGGCGGCATCATGTCGATCCTCGGAGAGCTCGATAAGGGTGGCCTGCTGAACCGCGATTGCCCGACCGTCCATGCCGAGACGCTCGGCGATGCAATCGATCGCTGGGACATCACCCGCACCAGCAGCGACACCGTCCGCAACTTCTATCGGGCCGCTCCCGGCGGCATCCCGACCCAGGTCGCCTTCAGCCAGGAGGCCCGCTGGGACGAGCTCGACACCGATCGCCAAAACGGCGTCATCCGTTCGGTCGAACATCCCTTCTCGAGGGATGGCGGTCTTGCCGTGCTAAAGGGTAATCTCGCGGTCGACGGCTGCATCGTCAAGACGGCCGGCGTCGATGAATCGATCCTGAAATTCTCAGGCCCGGCCCGCGTCTTCGAAAGTCAGGATGCGTCGGTTAAGGCGATCCTCGCCAACGAGATCAAGGCCGGCGACGTCGTCGTTATCCGCTACGAAGGCCCGAAGGGCGGTCCCGGCATGCAGGAAATGCTCTATCCGACGAGCTATCTGAAGTCGAAAGGCCTCGGCAAGGCCTGCGCGCTCATCACCGACGGCCGCTTCTCCGGCGGCACCTCGGGTCTCTCGATCGGCCATGTCTCGCCGGAAGCGGCAAATGGCGGCACGATCGGCCTGGTGCGCGAAGGCGATATGATCGATATCGATATCCCCAACCGTACGATCAGCCTGCGTGTCAGCGAGGCCGAGCTCGCCGCCCGCCGCGCCGAGCAAGACGGCAAGGGCTGGCGGCCGACCGAGGTTCGCAAGCGCAACGTCACCACCGCGCTCAAAGCTTACGCTGCCTTCGCGACGAGCGCCGATCGCGGCGCCGTGCGGGATCTGAACGCTCGCTGAGTAGCCTCGAACCTACGACCCGCTGATCAAGAGTCAGCTGCTCTGTCGACCGGTCGCTGTCAAAGCGGCCGGTTGATGTTTTTGTAGGTCTCGCCGAGCTGCTTCATCCGCTCGTCGTAGGCAGCCTTGATGCAGGCGGCATCGGCGCCGCATTCCTGCCGCTTCTTCAGCCAGGCGGTCTGCTCGTCCTGCAACGTGCCGCGAGAGCCCATGGCCAGCAGCCCGGAGAGCAGCTCGAAAGTCGTCACCATCTTGACGTCGGCGTCGTTGAGGGCGCGGTTGTCGCAGATCGCCTTTTCGTCTGGCTTCAATTCCTTCGCATCACAATCGAAGCTCGCCGACCATGCAGGATCCGATGGGAAAATCAGGATCGCCAAACCGAGCGCGGCCGACATTCGCCATGTCATCATCATCTTCCTTTACTGCCGATCAAATCAGCTTGCGCACTGCCAGAGCCAGAAAGATGATGCAGGCGAGCCAGACGACAAGGATGAAGATCAGTCCGGCCCCGCCGGAGGGGCGCTCAGTCCGCCTTGAGGCCTCCTGGCGAAGCGCAGCCATCACCTCTGCCGGCACAAGCCGCGTCGCCAGCAGGATGCCGAGCGGCACGATGACGAGATCGTCGACATAGCCGAGCACAGGAATGAAGTCGGGGATCAGATCGATCGGCGAAAGCGCATAAGCTGCGACAGCGCCAGCGACCGCTTTCGCATACCAGGGCACGCGAGGATCGCGGGCGGCAAGCCACAGCGCCACGATGTCACGCTTCAGTGACTTTGCCCAGATTTTGGCTTTTGATATCAGTTGCATGGTGGATCTTCCCGGATCAAATTCGCAGCGCCTTCAAGGCACTTCCTTGCCTTATTCTTCCATGCTTCCGCCCTCTTTCCTTTCTAGCGTCGGACGCTACAACGTTGCTTAAGAGGATTCAAAAGGGATACCCATGCAAGGCCTGTTCAAGCGCGCCTCCGTTTCGCTCTTCGCTCTCATGCTCGTTCTGCCGGCTGCGGCCCAGGCGCAGACGGCAAAGACGGTGCCCGAGAGCCAGATGCAGATGCAGCTCTCATTTGCGCCGCTGGTCAAACAGACCTCGGGCGCCGTCGTCAACGTCTATGCGGAAAAGATCATCCAGCGCCAGTCGCCCTTTGCCGGCGATCCCTTCTTCGAGCAGTTCTTCGGTCAGCAGATGCCGAATCGATCCGAGAAGCAGTCCTCGCTCGGGTCCGGCGTCATCGTCGAGGCGAACGGCACTGTCGTCACCAACAATCACGTCGTCGAAGGCGCCGATGACATCAAGGTGGCGCTGCCGGATGGCCGCGAATTCCCCTGCAAGGTGGTGCTGCGCGATGACCGCGTCGACCTCGCCGTGCTGAAGATCGACACCAAGGAGAGCTTCCCGACGCTGCCGATCGGCAATTCCGATACTGTCGAGGTCGGCGATCTGGTGCTGGCGATCGGCAATCCCTTCGGCGTCGGCCAGACGGTGACGAGCGGTATCGTCTCCGCACTTGCCCGTAACCAGGTGGTCAAGAACGAGTTCGGCTTCTTCATCCAGACCGACGCCTCGATCAATCCGGGCAACTCGGGCGGCGCATTGATGAACATGAAGGGCGAGCTGATCGGCATCAACACCGCGATCTTCTCGCGCGGCGGCGGCTCGAACGGCATCGGCTTCGCCATTCCTGCCAATCTCGTCAAAGTCTTCCTCGCTTCCGCCGATGCCGGCGTCAAATCCTTCGAGCGGCCCTATGTCGGCGCAAGCTTCGATGCCGTGACGTCGGAAGTCGCCGAAGCGCTTGGGCTCAACAAAGTACGCGGCGCACTCGTCGTCAAGGTTTCGGAAGGCAGCCCGGCGGCGAAGGCCGGGCTGAAGGCCGGCCAGATCGTCACATCAGTCAACGGCATTTCCGTCGAGCATCCGGATGCGTTGCTCTATCGCCTGACGACAGCCGGCCTCGGCAAAACGGTCAATCTGACCGTCATTGACAACGGTCACGAGGAGCAGTTGTCGCTGGCGCTCGACCGCGCGCCGGAGACCTCGCCGCGCGACCAGCGCGTCATCGGCGGGCGCACTCCCTTTACCGGCGCCGTCGTCGAAAACCTGTCGCCGCGCGTCGCAGATGAATTGCGCATGCCCTCGGAATCGGCGGGTGTCGTCGTTGCCGATGTCAAGGAAGATTCCCCGGCAGCCCGCCTGGGTTTTGAGCCCAAGGATATCATCGTTTCGATCAACGGAACGGAAGTAAAATCGACCAAAGAACTGGCCGAGATAGCCAGCAGCGATCCGGGTCTCTGGCGGGTCGAAATCGAGCGCGATGGCCAGCGTATCAGGCAGTTCTTTCGATGAGCAATGATCTCTTCGCGCCGCGTATTCCGGAGGAGGTTGCCGCCAGGCGGCCGCTTGCCGACCGGTTGCGGCCGAAGACGCTTGCCGATGTCACCGGTCAGGAACATCTGACCGGTGAGGACGGCGTGCTGCAGAGAATGATCGAAAGCGGTTCGCTCGGATCGATGATCTTCTGGGGTCCGCCAGGCACCGGCAAAACGACGGTGGCGCGGCTGCTTTCCGGTGAGGCGGGGCTGGCCTTCGAGCAGATTTCGGCGATCTTTTCCGGCGTCGCCGATCTGAAGAAAGTGTTCGAGGCGGCTCGCATGCGCCGCATGGACGGCCGCCAGACGCTGCTGTTCGTCGATGAGATTCATCGTTTCAACCGAGCCCAGCAGGACAGTTTCCTGCCGGTCATGGAGGACGGCACCGTCGTCCTCGTCGGCGCCACCACCGAAAATCCCTCCTTCGAGCTCAACGCCGCTCTGTTGTCGCGCGCCCGCGTCCTCACCTTCAAGTCACATGACGAGGAGAGCCTGGAGGAATTGCTGACGCGCGCCGAGGCGATCGAGCAGAGGCCGCTGCCCCTGACCGAGGAGGCGCGCGCCAGCCTGATCCGCATGGCCGATGGCGACGGCCGCGCGGTTCTGACGCTTGCCGAAGAGGTCTGGCGGGCGGCGCGCGAGGGGGAGAGTTTCGACACCGAAGCGTTGACGCATATCGTCCAGCGCCGCGCCCCTGTCTACGACAAGGCGCAGGACGGCCACTACAATCTGATTTCGGCATTGCATAAATCGGTGCGCGGCTCGGATCCGGATGCTGCGCTCTATTATCTCGCCCGCATGTTCGATGCCGGCGAGGATCCGCTCTATCTTGGCCGGCGTCTGGTGCGCATGGCGGTGGAGGATATCGGGCTTGCCGATCCGCAGGCGCTGGTGATCTGCAACGCCGCCAAGGATGCTTATGACTACCTGGGGTCGCCGGAGGGGGAGCTGGCGCTTGCCCAAGCCTGCGTTTATCTCGCCACCGCTCCGAAATCGAATGCCGTCTATACCGCATTCAAGGCGGCAAGCCAGGCCGCGAAGCAGAACGGCTCGCTTTTGCCGCCCAAACATATCCTCAATGCGCCGACCAAATTGATGAAAGGCGAGGGCTATGGTGAAGGTTATCGCTACGACCATGACGAGCCGGACGCCTTTTCCGGCCAGGATTATTTCCCGGAGAAAATGGGCCGCCAGACCTTCTACGATCCGCCGGAGCGCGGCTTCGAGCGGGATATCCGTAAGCGGCTGGAATGGTGGGCGAAGCTGCGCAAAGAGCGCAATCCGCGCTGACGCGTGGGCGGGGTTAACCGCCAAGAGCGACCGCTATGGCGACCAGGAGCAATCCGAGGCAAGTCATTGTCATCCCCGCATAAAAGGGCCTGCCTCCCGAAAATTTCGCCCACGCATAACCCGTCACGAACAGCAGCGTGATGAGAAACAGGTTGCTGACTCTCAGAGCGAGGTGGGCGCTGTCGATGAGAAACAAAGGGGTCACGGCCGGTATGGACGTGACCGAGACGAGAAAAACGACCGCGAGGGCGGCAAGGAGATCATTTTTCGAGAGGGACGCCCTCACAGGATCGGCCCTGCGTGCGAGCGTCAGCAGTGATCTATAAAGCGGGTCCGCATCGGCAGCCTTTGCAGAAAACGGTGCTTCTTCGATCGGGAATTCTTTCGCGAGCATGTTGAGCGCCGCGGTCTCGCTTCCGGCGGCTTTGATTTGCCGAAAAAGGCGCAGCCGCCTGCTCTTGTAAAACGTCGTCCCCAGAACGAACAAAACGGCGTCAATGATCCCCCAGGCGACGTTGCATCCGACTGTTGCGACGATCAACTCCTGAGCATCCAACCCCTCTTCTTCAAAAACAAGTCTCGAGCCGACCGTCAAAGTCAGCGCCATGATCAGTCCGAAAAGGACTTCACCGAGTGCATCGCCGGGATCGATGATATCGGTAACACGATCGATCGGGTTCGAAGTCATGGGCTGCCCCAGGTGATGAGATATTCGTCTGTTGTTCCTCTCTCCGCGATCCGAGCATGAATGGGAGCCGACTGCAGCTGGCGGCGTGGTGGAAGCCCCGCGACTGAGAATTGTGAACGACGACTCGGGATGATTCATTGATCGTGATCAAGATCAGTACGATTGGCCGTCTCCTGATCAGGTCTGTCGACAAAACACGTCCGTGCCAGTCCTGGCGCGTCAGAAAAGATGCCGGTGCTGCAAAGCTCAGGAGGGGCGTGGCGTCTTCTGATTGACAGGCGCGGCGATCACCTTGACGGCGGATTCCGCGAGCCCGTGGTGGCCTTCCATATCGACGACAACGTGCCAGTGGCCGCTTTCCGGAACGGCGAGCTTGACCGGCGACTTGCGCGCCACGCCGCCGATATATTTGAAATCGAGAACCTCGGTGAAACGCTGGAAGTTCGGCGCCGTCATCAGACGAACATTGTTCACCGCATTCAGAGACACCTCGACGATCGTTCCGGCTCGCTGTTCCTTGAGATCGTAATGGGTGAAGCGGAAATTCGGTTTCTGCATCGGTCTCGCGGCGTCTGATAACTTGGCGAGATTTTACCAGCATGCCGGTTAACGAAAAGTTGGAAATCGGCGCGGTGTCGGGAAAGGAATGATCGACCCCGATGGCCGCTCTCCTCGTTGTCAGTTGCCGCGCCGGTTTTCCCGATCCAGCTGCGTTACCAGCGTCAGGATCGTCTCCGATACCGGGGTCGGCACGGCGATCAGGCGTCCAAGCGCCACCAGCATGCCCACAAGCGGGGTAATTTCGAGCGCCTTGCCGCCGATCAAGTCTTGCAACATCGAGGTTCGAACCCCGCCGATGTGGCGCGATTGCTCCAGCCGCTGCTCGACTGACATGGCGAAATGCGCGCCGACCGCGTCGCCGACGGCGCGCACTTCCTTCATGACCTTGCTGATCAGATCCATGAGCGACGGATCCGCCATAATGTCGGTCATCAGCGCCCGCGTCAGAGCGCTGATCGGGTTGAAGGCGGCATTGCCCATCAATTTGCTCCAGATTTCGCTGCGGATGTCCGCCGTGGTCGTAATGCTGAGGCCGGCGCCGGTCAGCACCGCTGCTATGGCCGAAAGATCGGCAGACATTTCGCCGGAGGGCTCGCCAAGCACGAAGCGGCCGTTGTGAGAAAGCCGGATCTCGCCCGGGCTGGCAACTTCCGCACCTTGATAAGCGACGCAGCCAATCACGCGGTCGGGGCCGATCAGCCGCCAGAGCCTGCCGCCGGGATCGAGCTCGTCGAATTGCAGCTCCGCATATCCGCTCCTGGTATCGCGATGAAAATACCACCACGGAATGCCGTTGAGGATCATAACGACGCGGGTGCCTTGCTTGAGCAGACCGGCGATCCCCTCGGCGGCAGGCGGCAGCTGATGTCCCTTCAGGCCGGTGATGACGAGATCCTGTCGCGGCAATGTCTTCGGATCGTCGGTTGCCGTCACGCGCACCTTGAGCGGGGTTTCCGCATCGGCCCCGCGCAGGCTGAGACCGTGGCTGCGGATCGTATCGAGATGCGCCCCACGCGCGACGACGGAGACGTCGATGTCGTTATCTTCCTTGCCTGCGAGCTTGGCGGCGATAGCGCCGCCAAGGGCGCCGGCGCCATAAATACAGATGGACTTGATGGACATGCGTTGCCTCTTCACGGGTCACGGTCTGACTTACATCTAGGCCATCCTCAGCGAGAGGCGAATGCCAATTCGCCGCAAGGCGTTCTTTGCATCAATTCCAAGGCGCTGCCGCCGCATGCCCAGATCCGAATGCGGCGGCATTGGTCTTGGCTGCTCAGACCCCAGCGGTTGCGTGGCTTGCAAAATCCGTGGAGACGGCAAGCTCGCGCCAGGCGGCCAGTTCCTTTTCGACACTCGCATGCTGCGCCTCAATCATAGCGACCGTATCGCTGCCGAATGGCATGCGCAGCGGCGGGTTGGCGGAGTTGACCATCGTCATGATGCCGGCAGCGAGCTTGGCGGGGTTGCCAGGCTGGGCGTGATTGGCGTCGGCGGCGAAACTACGCATGTTTCCGGCCGGCGTGCCTTCGTAATCGGCGATCGAGGCCGGGCTTATTGCCAGCGAGCTGTCGGCGAGGAAGTCCGTGCGGAAGAAGCCGGGCTCGACGATCGTCACCTTGATGCCGAGAGGTTCGAGTTCGGCGGCCATGGATTCCGACAGTCCCTCGACGGCGAATTTGGTCGAGCCGTAGACACCCCAGCCGGGATAGCCGAAATAGCCACCGATGGAGGAGAAGTTCAGGATATGGCCGGCACGCTGGCGGCGCATATAGGGCAGCACGGCGCGTGTCACCTTCAGGAGACCGAAGACATTGGTGGCATAGATCCTTTCGATCTCTTCGGCCGTGGCTTCCTCGACTGCGCCGAGTAGGCCGTAGCCGGCATTGTTGGCAAGCACGTCGATGCGGCCGAAGCGGGCGATGCCGGCGGCTGCAGCCTCCTTCGCTTGCGTCTTGTTGGTGACGTCGAGGGCGACGGCCAGCAGGTTCGGATGATCCCCGAACTGCTCGATAATGGTCTTGGCGTTGCGGGCGGTGGCGATGACGGCATCGCCCGCTGCAAGTGCCTCCTTGGTCATCAGCGCGCCGAAACCGCGCGATGCACCAGTAATAAACCAGACTTTCATGACGAATTCCTTTGCTGTTGTCGCATCTTTATGCTGACGGGCTGAATTTGACCGAAATTCCGATGCTGTATAAGATTTGTTATTATTGATGCTATGATGAGTGGAATTCAGCAATGCGTGCAACGGAACTTTCCGAACTGGCCGCCTTCACGGCCGTGGCGCGGCACAAGAGCTTCCGCAAGGCAGGGGAGGAGCGGGGCGTCACAGCCTCTGCCGTTAGCCATGCCGTGCTTAATCTGGAAGACCGAGTTGGCATCCGCCTGCTCAACCGCACAACCCGCAGCGTTTCGCTGACGGAAGCAGGCGAACTCCTGGTCTCACATCTCATCCCGGCGTTCGGGGAGATGGCGACCGCACTCGATGCGCTGAACCGCTACCGCGACACGCCATTCGGCAGGGTGAGGATCAACGTGCCGAATTCGATCGGTTCCTTCGTCATCGGCCGTGTCATCGCCCCTTTGATTGAACGTAATCCCAATTTGCAGCTGGAAATTAACGCGACCGATCGGCTGGTCGACATCGTCGAGGAAGGTTTTGATGCCGGCATCCGTTTCGGCGAGCGCGTCACGGAAGGCATGATCGCCCTGCGCATCAAGCCGCGCATCCGCCTGGTCGTTGTCGGTTCACCGGCCTACTTCGCAAGGCGTCCGAAGCCGCAAACGCCTTACGAGCTCAAGCGCCACCTCTGCATCCAGAACATGTTTCCCTCCGGTGCACGTTATGCCTGGGAATTCGAGAAGGACGGCCAGACGGTGAGTTTTCAGCCGACCGGACCGCTTTCGCTCGACGATCACGAACTGATGATGCAGGCAGCGCTCGGCGGCGTCGGCCTTGCCTATATCTGGGAGCCTCGCGTCGCAAAGGCCATTGCCGACGGAGAGCTCGTCCAGGTACTCGATGATTGGTGTCAGCCGGAGGAACCGCTCTATCTCTATTATCCCAGCCGCCGACACATGTCTGCGGGCTTCAGGGCGGTGATCGACGCGATCAGGGCAGAGTAAAAGCTTCAATTCCTACCCACGCAGACCAGCGATCGTCTGAAGCGCCTGAAGATAAATCGTCAGGTCGCGTGCAGGATCCGCCGGCAGAGCGGTCGCACGGAATACCTTGCCTCCCGTCGCCTCGACGCCTCCGTCGATCATCAGGTTGTCGGCCATGCCGTGATTTTCAATCGCGATGCCGTCAGGCCCGCGCGGGCGTCCGCTCGTCTCATCGATCTCCATTCCAGCATACCAGATCGAGCGGACGCGCAGCCCATAGTCGTCGGGGTGGTTGGTATAGGCGAAGACCGATTTCCCGAGAGCAATCATGAAGCCGATCTCGTAGACCGTGCCCGGGTCGGCGCTGACGCCCCGAAAGGGAGTGATGTTGGCGAGGCAGATTTCGGCCCGGCGCATGGCGACGTCATTGCGGGTGTAGATCTCCGCAGCCGTCCGCTTTATCGGCGTCTGGTTCTCGTCACTGCCGGGCCCCGTCGGTTCGAAGCCGAACTGACGCGCCAATCGGCGTTTCTCGGCCATGATGGGCAGTGCATCGGGAAGAAAGACTTCCGGGCCGGCAAGGTAAATGGTGGTCATCGGTATCCTTCAATCCTAAGCGAGCCGAAGCACGGAAGTTGAGGGCAGGGCGGGAGCCTATTTCCGATGGAAGCCTGCCAGATGGCAAGCCGCGCTGGCGGTGATTGTCGATTTTTTCCGGTCTCCGTTGGAGACTTGAAAAAGCGGAAGGTTGCACTCGTCACCCTTTTGACTCCGCTGGGCAAAGCGGCCAAAGATACGGCCATCGGCAGCATCATCGGGAGAGATTGATGAAGGGGCGGATTTTGTCGAATGCTGATCGAGGAGGGTCGAAGCGGCCCAGATATCTCTTTCCCGCCTTGGTCGTGCTGATTCTATCGTCTCCACTGGCGCTGGGACAGGAAATCGGGCCGCAAAGCCAGTCCTCGCATGCGCAGGTCGAAAAGCTGCTCGGCCTCTGGAAGGAGCATTTTGCCGGCGCCGACAGTCTGCAAGAGCGCAGGGCTGCTTTCGCCAGGCTGATGGAAACAATGCCCGGGCCGACGCGCATCCAGGTTAGGCAGGTCGATGCCGACGGCGTGGATGGCGAGCTGATGTGGCCCGCCCGGCTCCATCACCCGATCGGCAAAAGGGTGATTCTCTACATTCATGGCGGCGGCTTTTCCGGCGGTTCCATCCGCACGCACAGCCTCTTCGCCGGTTCGCTCGCCAAGGCCGCATCCAGCGACGTGCTTCTGATCAATTATCGGTTGATGCCGGAGTATGCCTATCCCGCCCAGATCAACGACGCGCTGACGGCCTACCGCTGGCTTCTCGATAACGGATATCGCAACGAGAATGTCGTCGTGGCGGGAGACGGCGCCGGTGGCAATATCGCGCTCGAGGCGGTGCTGCGGCAGAAGCAGGCAGCAAAACCCCTGCCGGCGGCTGTGATTGCGCTGAGCCCGATCACCGATCTCGCCGCGACGGGCGGAACGATGACGGCAAATGCCGGCAGCGACCCGCTGGTCGATAAGGCGTGGCTCGAGACTTTGCGTAAGACCTATCTCGGCAGCCGGCCTGCCACCGATCCTCAGGCCTCACCGCTTTATGCCGACATGACGGGATTCCCGCCGCTATTGCTGCAGGTCGGTTCCGGCGAAGCCCTGCTTGACGACACGCTGCGCCTCGCCGACAAAGCGCGCGAGGAGGGCGTGGATGTGACCACCGAGGTCTGGCCGGGCATGCCGCATCAGTGGCAGCTATTTCCCGCCATGCTCGACGATGCCGATCGCTCGAGCCAGACTATTGCCGAGTTTGCGATCCGGCATTTTGCCGACAAACCGGAAGAATAGGGGCCACAGCCGCCGGCGTCAGCCGACACTGCATCAATGCGATGTGCCGCCCGAGGGTGTGGGCGCCAGAGGCCGCTCGACTTCCCGGCCGACACTGAGCGCCTTTCGCACATTCGGCTCCAGCCGCTCGATATAGGCGTGATCGGGCGCAGCGCCGAGCGCATCCAGCATTTTCGAAAAGAAACAGCGGGCCGCTGTGGCGGCCGTGACGTCGAAGATTTCGGCGTCACTCAGCCCGTGTTTCTTCAATCCGTCTATATCCTGCTGCGTGACCGATGTCGCATCACGCGCCACCTTGGCTGCAAAGGTCATGATCGCGCGTTCGCCGGCATCGATCGGCGCCTTTTCGGTCTCGTTGACAACCGCCGTCAGCCCGTCGCTGGTAAATCCCTCGCGCAGCAGCACGGAGCCGTGCGCCAGCATGCAATAGGAGGATTTGAGTTCTTTGGCCGCCGCCAGCGTCACCAGTTCGTAGCGCCTGAGGCTCATATGGCCGCGAATGCTCGAAAGCAGCCCGGCCCAGCTCTCCATTACCTCCGGCCGGTGGCCGAAGGCGCGATACATGTTCGGCAGATAACCATAATTCGCCTCGGCCGACGCGTACATCGACGTCGTCTTCTCGCTGGCGGATGCATCCGGGGTGTGAATGAAAGCCATGGCATGATCCTCCTCTATTGCGAGAAGGATAGGGTAGATATGCCGGACAGCAATCCCGCTCCGGCAGTTCGGGAACGAGCCATCGGCCATAGGCTGAATGATCAGGCAACGTCGTTGCTCGCCAGTACGTCAGCGGCTCTCTTGATTGGAAGAGTGACGGTGAAGGTGGACCCGCACCCTCTTGCACTCCGCACCTCTATCGAGCCTTGATGCAGTTCGATGATCTGCTTCACAAGATTGAGGCCGATACCGGTTCCGGCAATCCCGGTCGACGTCCGCGCGCGGAAATAGCGCTGAAACAACCGGGGCACGTCTTCAGCATCGATCCCCACGCCATCGTCGCTGACCGAAACCTTGATATTGCCCGTCTCCTCCCATGCCGTGACACGAATTTCGGAGGTTCCTGGCGCGTATTTCACCGCATTCGAGAGCAGATTGGTAAAGACCTGGCTTAAGCTGCGGGGATCGGCATCGATGAATTCCGGCAACCCGTCTATGCAAAGCACGAAACCATGCGTCTTCGAGATCGCCGACTGCCGCTCGCAGCATGTTCTGATCAACGTTCCCACGGCGCAGGCGTCATAACTGATATCGGTCTTGCCGGTATCGAGGCGTCCGGCCGCCAGGATGCTCTCGATGAGATCGACGATCCGGCTCACCGATGCGCGGATCTGTTCGACCTTGTCGTTGAGAAATTCGGGCTCGACCGTGCCCCCTTTCCGGAGCAGCCGCTGGGCGGCAGCATCGATGATTGCGAGCGGGGTGCGGAATTCATGTGATGCCATCGCCACGAACTGCCGCTGCAATTCGTTGATGCTCCGTTCCTGGGCGAGCATCCGCTCAAGCTCGCGCGCCTGCCGTTCGACCTCTGCCGTTCGGCTTTGCACCGTAATTTCGAGTTGATCATGATGGCGGCGCAGTTCTTCCGCCAGCCGCACGGTCTTGGTGACGTCCTCGTGGGTCGCCACATATCCGCCGTTCTGCATCGGATTGTGGGTGATTTTGATGATGCGCCCGTCGGTAAGCGCGATGTTCTGGCTCGCCGGCGCACCGAGTGCCGTCGCTTCGAAAACGACGTCAAAATAGGTGGCGGTATCGGCCGGACCATTTCCCTGCAGACATCGATAGGCGAGGATGTCCACCAGCGGCGTTCCGGGCTGCGTCAGAAAGTCCGGAAGATCGTACATCCGCGCATAGGACGCATTGCACAATATCAGCTTCTTCGTCGAATCGAACATGCAAAGCCCATGCGGCATATTGCTGAGGGCTGCATCGAACCGGTGATGCTGTTCCGTCAGATTGTCTTTTACGCGGATATGCGTCGAGATGTCTTCATAGCTGAGGATCCAGCTTCCCTCTCTCGAGGGAGCGCAGGTTAGTGAGATCATCCGTCCGTCAGACAGTGCAAACTGCGAGGTGTGCGGTCCGCCGATCGTCAACCCTGAACAAGCGGCTGCCTGGCAGTCAGCGGTGCCGGGCAAGCTGTCGATGTTCATTCCTCTGCGCAGAGCGCCATTGGGAAGGCCCAGAATATCAAGCGCGCGGGCATTGAAAGCCGTCACCATATTGGCAGAGTCAAGGAGAACAATGCCCTGCGGCAGGTTCTCCAGCATGGCTTCAAATGAATGCGGCATCTCCGGCCCCGCTTTGGATCTGGCACGTTCCCGATCCCCAGCATTGGCCACAAACGATAAAGTTTCGCTAATGCCTCTGGACAGGAGTTCCTTGAGGGCAGTCCATGTCTCCAATTAAATCGTTCCAAAAAAAGAATCTCGCCCTGCGGTGTCAGGACGACGGAGTAATGTCCATACGACGCCTCTTTAACGGAAATACCTCTTGACATGTTTGGAACGTTCCAAATAAATATGCATTAGGCGACGGTGGCGTCGGGAGGGCGAAGTGACAAAAAACCGGGTGACCGTGATCGACATTGCGAAGGCCGCTGGCGTCTCCAAGTCGACGGTGTCGCTGGTGTTGCAGGGCTCCTCCCTCGTCAACGAGGGAACGCGCGCAAAGGTCAATGCCGTGATGCGGGAGCTTGGCTATGTCTACAATCGCGGCGCGGCCAATCTACGGCAGGCGGGTGCAAAATCGAGGATCATCGGCGTGGTCGTGAACGACCTGACGAACAGCTTCTTTGCCGAGCTGGCGGTGGGTGTCGATATGGTCGTTCAGTCGGCCGGTTTCGTGCAGTTCCTGTCGAATACCGGTGAGAGCATCGACAGGCAGCGCGAGGTTGTCGCATCTATGCGCGAACATGGCATTTCGGGCCTGATCGTCTCGCCGGCGCGCGCCACCGATGCCGCCGACTTCAAGCCACTGGTCGCGGCAGGGATTCCCGTCGTGGTGGTCGTTCGAAACCTGCCCGGCGCTAAGGTGTCGTCCATAGTCTCCGACAACCGGTCCGGCATGATGTCAGCCGTTCAGCATCTGGTGGGTCTCGGTCATAAGCGTGTCGCTTTTCTCGGCGGTTTTCCCGATACCGCTGTCTTCGACGATCGCCTTGCCGGTTACCGCAGCGGAATGGAAGCGGCCGGACTCGGCTACGACGAGGCACTCGTGATCTCGTCCGCCCCGTCGCGAGCGGGCGGCGTCGAGGCGATCGGAAAAGCGATTGCTTATGGCGATAGGCCCACTGCAGCCGTCTGCTTCAACGATGCAGTCGCCTTCGGAGTCTGCGACGGATTACGTGCGCGCCGTCTGGAGCCGGGCGCCGACTTTGCCGTCGTCGGTTTCGACGACGTCATCGAGGCTCAGGCGGCGGTTCCGGCGCTGACGACGGTCTCGGTCGATCCACAAGGCATCGGGCGCCGCGGCGCGCTGATGCTCCTCAAGCAGATCAATGCCGGCAAGGCCGAAGCGGAGACGGTGACGACAGCCGTTCGGCTCGTCGTCCGCGAAAGTTGCGGCGCCGGCACAGCCTCGCAGGCGAGGGCCGGCGGAGCGGCAAATTGAAACGGGGTTCGAAGTGACGCACATGAAGAAGCATCTGACACCAGCCGAAGCGGCGGCACTGATCCCGGACGGCGCCGTTGTCACAGTGTCCTCGTCGAGCGGTCTCGGCTGCCCCGATCTGATGCTGAAGGCGATCGGCGAGCGTTTCGATGCGACCGGCCATCCCCGTCACATTACAACCCTTCACCCGATTGCCGCCGGGGATATGAGTGGCATCAAGGGCGTCGACTATATCGCCAAGAAGGGACTGCTCAAATGCGTCATCGGCGGCTCTTATCCCTCCGGCCCGTCGACGGCCGAACCGCCGCTGATCTGGCAGATGATCACCAACAATGAGATTCCGGCCTATAACATTCCCTCCGGCATTCTCTTCGACATTCACCGCGAGGCCGCCGCCAAGCGGCCGGGCGTCCTGACCAAGATCGGCATCGACACCTTCGTCGATCCCCGGCGGCAGGGCTGCGCGATGAACGAACTGGCTTCGAACGATCCGGTGGTCAAGCGCGTCAGCTTCGAGGGCGACGATTGGCTGTTCTTTCCCTCGATCGTTCCTCAGGTCGCCATCATTCGCGCTACGACGGCCGACGAACGCGGCAACCTCACATATGAACATGAAGGCGCCTATCTCGGCGGTCTCGATCAGGCCCTTGCCGCCCGCAATAATGGCGGGATCGTCATCGCGCAGGTCAAGCGGATCACCAAGGAAGGCTCGCTGAAACCGCATGACGTCCGGGTTCCGGGAATGCTGGTCGACTATGTCATCGTCGATCCCGAACAGAAGCAGACGACGCAGACGCAGTACGATCCGGCGATATCAGGGGAGATCTTCCGCCCGCTCGATAGCTTCAGCGTTCCGGAGTTCAATGTTCAGAAAGTCATTGCGCGTCGCGTCGCGCAGGAACTTCAAGCGGGAAGCTGCGTCAATCTTGGCTTCGGCATCTCGGCCAATGTGCCGCGCATTCTGCTGGAGGAGGGGCTCCACGGCGCGGTCACCTGGGTCATCGAGCAGGGCGCGGTCGGCGGCGTGCCGCTGCTCGACTTTGCCTTCGGCTGCGCCTCCAACGCCGATGCCTATATGCCGTCTCCCTATCAGTTCACATATTTCCAAGGGGCAGGCTTCGATGCATCGCTGCTCTCCTTCCTCGAGATCGGCAGGGACGGTTCGGTCAATGTCTCCAAGCTCTCCTTCCGGCCGCATGTGACGGCGGGTGCCGGAGGCTTCGTCGACATCACGGCGCGGGCGAAGAAGATCGTCTTCTCCGGCATGTTCAACGCCGGAGCGAAGCTTTCGATCGCCGATGGAACTCTGCTCATCGAGAGGGAAGGCAAGCTGAAGAAGCTGGTGAACGAGGTCGAACACGTCACCTTCAGCGGCAGGCGGGCGATCGAGCAGCGGCAGGACATCACCTATGTCACCGAGCGGTGTGTGATGAAGCTGACGCCCGACGGCATCGTGTTGACCGAGATCGCTCCTGGGGTCGATCTGCAGGCTCATATCCTCGACCAGTCCGAGTTCCCGCTGATCGTCGCGCCTGATCTCAAGGTTATGGACGCCGCACTGTTCCTTGAGGCTGAGATCGGCCTCTCGCTTCCCGCAAAGAAGGCGCGGACATTGGAGGGCACCTTTCATGGCTAGCGGAACGGTCAAGGTCGATATCGAAGGCCACGTGGCAACGCTGACGATCTCCCGGCCGGAGAAGCTGAACGCGCTCGATCTCGACATGCTGAAGGCTTTGGCGGAGGCGGCTGACGCGGTGGAGGCGAACCCGGGCGTTCGCGCAGCCGTTCTCACTGGCGAAGGAAAGGGCTTTTCTGCCGGCGGCGATATCAAGGCCTGGGGCGGAATGCTGCCGCAGGAATTCGGTCATTCCTGGGTTCGCAACGGCCACCGTATCTTCGAAAGACTGGCGACGCTCAGGGTGCCGCTGGTCGCGGCCCTGAACGGCCATGCCCTCGGAGGCGGGCTTGAGCTTGCAGGTGTCGCCGACATTCGCCTCGCCGAGCAACACATCAAGATCGGCCTGCCGGAGACCGGCCTTGGAATGGTGCCGGGCTGGTCCGGGACCCAGCGTCTCGTGCGCCGCTTCGGCGCCCAGGCCGTCCGGCGCATGGCGCTCGGCGGCGAGATTTTCACCGCCGAGGAGGCGCGCCTGCTCGGAATCGTCGATGCGGTAGTTCCAACCGGAAACGCGCTGGCCGCCGCCAGGGACTATGCTGAACGGATCGCCGCAAGGGGGCCGGCGGCCATCGAGATCGCCAAGTTGATGATCGCATCGGCGAACGGTGAAGACAATGGAACCGCGGTCGAAGCCCTGGGCTCGATCCTCGCCGCCAAGACCGGCGATCTGAAGGAGGGCGTCGCATCATTCAGCGAGAAGCGCCCGGCAACGTTCAAGGGAGAATGGTAATGACGGTCCTGGTCAACCCCACCGCGCTGAGCGATCACAAAGCACGCGATTTCCAGATGCTGATCGACGGCAGATGGGAGGCCGGCAGCGCCGATCCGATCGAGCGTATCGCGCCGAGCCACGGGGTCGTGGTCAGCCGCTTCCCCACAGGCAGCAAGACGGATGCCGAGCGCGCCATTGCTGCGGCACGCAAAGCATTCGATCTCGGGCCGTGGCCGCGGATGACCGCTTCCGAACGGTCCGCCATCCTGCTCAAGGCTGCCGATCTGATCGCGGCGCGGGCAGAGGAGCTGGCGTTTCTCGATGCGATCGAGGCGGGGAAACCGATCACCCAGGTGCGGGGTGAAATTGCCGGTTCGGTCGACATCTGGCGTTACGCGGCGGCGCTTGCGCGCGACCTTCACGGGGAAAGCTATAACACGCTCGGCGATGGTACGCTCGGCGTCGTGCTGCGCGAAGCGATCGGCGTGGTGTCGATCATCACGCCCTGGAATTTTCCGTTCCTCATCGTCGGCCAGAAGCTGCCTTTCGCCCTGGCAGCGGGCTGCACGACCGTCGTCAAGCCCTCGGAACTGACATCGGGATCGACGCTCGTGCTCGGAGAAATCCTGCAGGAAGCAGGTGTTCCGGATGGCGTCGTCAACATTGTCACCGGTACGGGACCTGAGGTCGGCTCGGTCATGACGTCGCATCTGGACGTCGATATGGTGTCCTTCACCGGCTCGACCGGAGTCGGCAAGTTGACGATGTCGAATGCGGCGCTGACGCTGAAGAAGATCTCGTTGGAACTCGGCGGCAAGAACCCGCAGATCGTATTTCCGGACGCCGATCTCGATGCCTTCGTCGATGCCGCTGTCTTCGGAGCCTATTTCAATGCCGGCGAGTGCTGCAACGCCGGCTCGCGGCTGATCCTCCATAAATCAACCGCCTCCGACATCGTCAGGCGGATTGCCGAGCTGTCGAAGGGAGTGAGGGTCGGTGATCCCCTAGATCCCTCGACGCAGGTCGGCGCGATCATTACGCCGCAGCATCTGGAAAAGATCTCGGGATATGTCGCCGGTGCGAGGGGCAGCGGCGCTCGCGTCGCCCATGGTGGCGAGACACTCGATCTCGGCATGGGGCAGTTCATGTCGCCGACGATCCTCGAAGCGGTGACACCCGATATGGCGGTGGCGCGCGAGGAAGTCTTCGGCCCGGTCCTGTCGGTTCTGACGTTCGAGACGACTGCCGAAGCGATCCGGATTGCAAATTCGATCGACTACGGCCTGTCGGCTGGCGTCTGGAGCCGCGATTTCGACACCTGCCTGACGATCGGCCGGTCGGTGCGGGCGGGCACGGTCTGGATGAACACTTTCATGGACGGCGCCTCAGAGCTTCCCTTCGGCGGTTACAAGCAGAGCGGCCTCGGCCGCGAGCTCGGCCGCCATGCGGTCGAAGATTACACGGAGACCAAGACGCTGAACATGCATATTGGCAAGCGCACCAATTGGTGGATGCCGAGAGTCTAAGGCCGGCGTGGCCGGCAATGAACTACGCCTGAGGAGGGCGGATGATCGGGTGCGGGAATGGTTCCGCATCCTCCAAACTGAACTGGGAGGTTCTTTGATGCGTAAGTTTCTGACAACGACTGCGGTGATCGCATTGGCTCTGGCCGGCGCCGGCGTGTCCGCACGCGCTGCCGACGTGAAGGAAGTGCAGATGCTGCACTGGTGGACGTCAGGCGGCGAGGCAGCGGCTTTGAACGTTCTGAAGCAGGATCTGTCGAAGGAAGGCTTTGCCTGGAAGGACGTTCCGGTTGCCGGCGGCGGTGGTGATGCGGCGATGACGGCGCTGAAGGCGATGGTGGCGGCCGGCACCTATCCGACAGCCTCGCAGATGCTAGGTTATACCGTGCTCGATTACGCTCAGGCCGGCGTCATGGGCGACCTGACGGAGACGGCCAAGAAGGAAGGCTGGGACAAGTCGGTGCCGGCCGCACTTCAGAAGTTCTCCGTCTATGACGGCAAGTGGGTCGCAGCCCCCGTCAACGTGCACTCGGTCAACTGGCTGTGGATCAACAAGGCCGTCATGGACAAGATCGGCGGCAGCCAGCCGAAGACCTTCGACGACCTGATCGCGCTGCTCGACAAGGCCAAGGCTGCGGGCGTCATCCCGTTGGCGCTCGGCGGCCAGAACTGGCAGGAAGCGACGATGTTCGATTCCATCGTGCTGTCGACCGGCGGACCGGAGTTCTACAAGAAGGCCTTCAACGACCTCGACGAGGCGTCGCTGAAGTCGGACACGATGAAGAAGTCGTTCGACAATCTGGCGAAGATCGTCAAATACGTCGATCCGAACTTCTCCGGCCGCGACTGGAACCTGGCGACCGCCATGGTCATCAAGGGTGACGCGCTGGTGCAGGTGATGGGCGACTGGGCCAAGGGCGAATTCGTCGCCGCCAAGAAGACGCCGGATAAAGACTTCCTCTGCTACCGCTTCCCCGGCACCGAAGGCAGCGTCATCTACAACTCCGACATGTTCGGCATGTTCAACGTTCCCGAGGACCGCAAGGCGGCCCAGGTGGCGCTGGC
>NZ_JACHYV010000038.1:0-41806 GCF_014193135.1 Rhizobium sp. BK049 | reverse complement strand
GTTCTCGCCAACACAATCCTCTTTCGCAAGACCGAATGGACGCCACAACACCGCAAGAATTAAACATGGTTGCTCCCCGTAAACGGGGCGAAGGGGATATGCCGCGGCCCCTCCGTTCCTCATCAACCTCTGGTATGGCACGTCCCCTCGCCCCGTTTACGGGGAGAGGGTTAGGGTGAGGGGCAGCTATTGCACTGATCTGACGGCAGAGTGGCACAAGCCTGAGCAGGATGAAAAGACGTGCCGGCCCCGGTCGCAGCCTAATAAACCAGCGTGCGGCTTTCCTCTCGGCCGAAACCGCGGATCTCGATGCGGTTGGGGTGCAGCTCGACGATGGCGAAGGCGTTCTGGTTCTCGGAGTCGACCACGCCCTTGAAGTTGACGAAGTGGCAGGCGCCGGCCTTGCCGTAATTGCCGACATGGTCATGGCCGTTGAGATAGGCGACGACATGGGGCTGCGAGGCGAGCAGCGCGACGACGCGCTCGCTGTCCCACATGCCGTGCTCACCCGGCGGATACACCGGATAGTGGTTCATCATGATGACCTTCTCGCCGGCGGCAGCCGCGTTGGCGATCTCATCACCGAGCCAGGCGAATTGCTCGTCGCTCAACGCACCGTTCCAGTGATGGGCGTTCGCCGCCTCTTTGGCCTGCAGCTCCGCCAGCATCCGTGCGGCAAGAGCGCGATGAGGATGGTTTTCCGGCGGCGCGAAGGTGCTGACCTCGTTGCCGTCGAGGACGATGAAGCGCCACCCGTGACGGGAGAAGCTGTAATAGGGAGACGGCATGCCGAGACGAGCGGCTATTGCGGACAGATGCCCCGCGGAGACGGAGAAATCGTGATTGCCGAGCAGGAAGAGCGCCTCGTGCCTCAGCTTGCCGTAGACCGGCAGGATGTCGTCGAAGCTGGCGAAGCTGCGGTCGATGACGTCGCCGAGCGTCATGACGAAGCTCAACTCCTCGCCGTTGAAGATCTCGATCGCCTCGGCGACTTTGGTCAGGCTGTTGGCGTAATAGCGCTCCATGGCCGCGTGTGGGGCGACCGCCGCATATTGCGGGTCGGCGATGATGCCGAAGCGGAACAGGGGAACAGCAGAGGACGACATGGGGCGTGCTTAAGAGCGGCCGATGACAGGGCTGTGACGGCTTTATGCAAAAAGAAAACACCCGGCGTTTGCGACGCCGGGTGTCGAATTGGGCGAAGTCGCTTACTTCGTGGCTGCTTCATAGCGCTCCAGGACGTAGTCCCAGTTGATCAGGCTATCGATGAAGGCTTCGAGATACTTCGGACGCGCGTTGCGATAGTCGATGTAATAGGAGTGTTCCCAGACGTCGACGCCGAGGATCGGGGTGGCGCCGTGAACGAGCGGGTTTTCGCCGTTCGGGGTCTTGGAGATTTCGAGCTTGCCGTTCTTGACGGAAACCCAGGCCCAGCCGGAGCCGAACTGGGTGGCGCCGGCATTGGCGAAATCGGCCTTGAACTTGTCATAGCCGCCGAGATCGGAGGCGAAGGCCGCTTCGAGCTTGCCCGGCAGCTTGTTGCCGCCGCCGCCCTTCTTCATCCACTTCCAGAAATGGATGTGGTTGTAGTGCTGGGCAGCGTTGTTGAAGAGCCCGGCATTCGTGCCGAAAGACTTCTTCACGACCTCTTCGAGCGAGAGATCCGAAAGGCCGGCTTCGGCGGCGAGCTTGTTGCCGTTGTCGACATAGGCCTTGTGGTGCTTGTCGTGGTGAAACTCCAGCGTTTCCTTCGACATGAAGGGGGCAAGCGCTTCGTAATCATAGGGAAGTTCAGGCAATTCGAAAGCCATGTCAGATCTCCTCTTGGCAATAGATTGCGTCCTCGGCAGGTGAGGCGGAACATAGGAGGGGAAAGGAGGAGAGGCAACCGGCGAAATATCAAAAAACGATCGGACGGAGGAAAATTTGCCTCAGTTTCAGGGCGGTATTCGAGCGTGCAAATCGGCCGCCACACCGCCGAAAACCGCCTCGTCGGCGACCGCTACCAATGGAGATCCGATATGAACAGGAATATAATCCCGCACCTCGCCATTGCCGCGCTTCCGTTTCTTGTCACTGCGGCGCATGCCTCTTCGGACGAGGCCTGGAAACAGCTCGCCGCCGAGGTGGAAGCCAAGTGCAGGAAGGCTGCGGTTGCGATCGAAAAACCCAATGCCGTCGTTGATCCCTTTGGCAGCTCGCGTTACGGGCTGGCCCTGGTGACGGGAAAGCCGAAGGGGGCCAAGGGATTCGTCGTTCAGATCTGCGTCTATGACAAGCAGGAGAAGTCGGTCGAGATCGGCAGCGAGATGGATGCCAAAGAGCTTGGGTTGACGCCAGCGAAATAGCCGCCCCCGCAGCGATTGTGACTTCAGTCACATTCCCGAGCGGAACCCGGCCCCACCCTCAGGAGTTGAAGGTCTCGGTTTTTAGAGCGCCGCGCCTCTGTGAGAGGCGTCAAGGCGCTCTATGTTTGCGATAAATGCATGATCCCTTTCGAAAATCCTTTCCGATTCTCGAAGGTCACGCGCAGGGAGGTCTAGACATGTCGGAGCGTCGCAACAGGGCGGAAGATCAGCAGAAAATCTATCAGCGCTGGGCACCGGTCTACGACCGCGTCTATCGCGGCATCCTGCGCGACGGCCACCGCAAGCTGGCCGCATTTGCCGCCGCGGCCGGCACCGATATTCTTGAAATCGGCGTCGGCACCGGCCTGACGCTCGCCCACTATCCCAACCGATGCCGGGTGACAGGCATCGACATTTCCGAACATATGATCGCGCGGGCGCGCGAAAAGGTGCGGCGCGAAAACCTTCAGCATGTGCAGGCGCTCGAGGTGATGGATGCGCATGCGCTGCGCTTTGCCGAGAATTCCTTCGACGTGGTCTGCCTGCCCTTCGTCATCACCCTCATTCCCGAGCCCGAGCGGGCGCTGGACGAATGTGCCCGGGTGCTACGGCCGGGCGGCGAGATCATCCTGGCAAGCAAGCTCGGCGACGGCGCGGGTCTGCAAGGCGTGATCGAGGCGGCGGTGGCGCCGCTGGTGCGCCACATCGGCTGGTCGTCCGCCTTCCGAATCCACCGCATCGTCGCCTGGGCCGAGCGCCGCGGCGATTTTTCAACAACCGATATTCTGCCGGTTTTTCCGAACGGCTTTTTCAAGATCGTCCGCCTGAAGCAGCGCGGCTTTTCCTCCTGATACCAAAAGTTTTTTTCCGCATCGCCGATCCTGATGCTACCGTTCGCCTGAGGGGACTGCATGACATCGGATATCTTCTTCTTCATCGCTGTCGGCTTCTGCGCGCAGATCGTCGACGGCGCGCTCGGCATGGCCTTCGGCGTGCTGTCGACGACGAGCCTGCTGGCTTTTGGGGTGCCGGCGGCCAATGCCAGCGCCATGACGCATGTGACGGAAATGTTCACGACGGCGGCATCAGGCCTGTCGCATGCCTATCATCGCAATGTCGACTGGCGGCTGGTGGCGCGTCTCGCCCCGGCCGGCATGATCGGCGGCGCGATCGGCGCCACTCTGCTTGCCAATATCGACGGCAAGGTAATCGAGCCCTTCGTGTCGGCCTATCTGATCGCGATCGGCCTCCTGATCCTCTACAAGGCCTTCCGACCGCAGATCAGGCGCGAGGTGCGCGACTGGGCCGTGCCGCCCGTCGGCTTTTGCGGCGGCCTGCTCGATGCGATCGGCGGCGGCGGGTGGGGTCCTGTCGTCACCAGCACGCTGATCGGGCGCGGCCATGATCTGAAACGGGTGATTGGCTCGACGAATTTCACCGAATTCGCGGTGACGCTGACGATTTCGATCACCTTCGTCGTGACGCTCGGCTGGTCTGAGCTCAATTCGGCAATCGGCCTCATCATCGGCGGCGTCATCGCCGCCCCTTTCGGCGCCATCCTCGTCAAGCGCCTGCCGGTGCGGGCGCTGATGGTGGCGGTCTCGATGGTCATCATCACGACGTCGGCGTTGCGGATCTTCTAATGCCGTTTCGGCGGGTCAGAGATTGCGGCCGAAATAGACCTCTACGGCGGCGATCCTGTCGCCGCGGAAACGAAGGCTTTCCATGTTGGCGAAGCTTCCGCCGTCCAGTTTTTCAGCGCAGTAGCGGACAGCAGCCTCATCGCCGTTTATCGCCAGGAACTCGATGTGGATCGCGCGGAAGAGCGGCTCCTTTGGCCAGCAGCGCTCGAAATAGGCGGCTCGATCGATATGATCGTCGCGCGGGCTGGAAAAGGTGAAATCCTCCGTCAGCATCGCGCCGGCAATATCCTTGCGGTCAGCGAGATAGGCGGCGTAGAGATCACGGACGGTCTGCTCCCGTGTCGGGATCATGGCGTTCATGGCATGTCCTCCGATTGACTGATTGCATTACGCAATCGGATATGTCCTAGCACTTTTCCGAGAAATGATCCAGATTGCGGCGCGATTGCGCTACAGGATCGATGCAAGGAATGACAGACACACAATGGGGCGCCGGGGTTAAGCTTGGCTCGATCTACTGGAAGCGCAACCTTGCCGTCTCGCTGATCGGCTCCTTCACCACGATCGTGGCGATGACGCTGCTGCTTCCCTTCCTGCCGCTCTATGTCGAGGAACTCGGCGTGACCGACCATGCGGCGATCGTGCAATGGTCGGGCATCGCCTATGGCGCCACCTTTCTTGCCGCGGCCCTCGTTGCGCCGCTCTGGGGGCGGCTCGGCGACATCTACGGCCGCAAGCTGATGCTGGTGCGCGCCAGCCTCGGCATGACGCTGGCGATTTCGCTGATGGGCATGGCCGGCAATGTCTGGCAACTAGTGGCGCTACGCCTGTTCGTCGGGCTTGCCGGCGGCTACTCCTCCGGCTCGATGGTGCTGGTGGCGACGCAGACGCCGAAGGACCGCTCCGCCTGGGCGCTCGGCGTGCTCTCCTCCGGCATCATGGCCGGCAATCTCGTCGGGCCGCTGATCGGCGGAGCTCTGCCGCCGATCATCGGCATCCGCGGCACGTTTCTCGCCGCCGGCGGCATGATCTTTTTCGCCTTTCTCGCCACCACCTTGCTGATCAAGGAGGAGAAGTCGCCAGCCCGCAGCCGGGCGGCCAAGGCGAGCGGCGGCTGGAAGTCCATCGCCGACAGGCGGCCTGTTATCGCCATGCTGGCGACCGGCATGCTGCTGATGCTCGCCAATATGTCGATCGAACCGATCATCACCGTCTATGTCGCTGAGATCGTCCCCGTCGAAGCGCAAGTGACGATGATATCCGGTCTCGTCATGTCGGCTGCCGCCCTCGGCAGCATTCTTTCAGCCTCCTGGCTCGGCAGGCTCGCCGACAGGATCGGCCACTGGCCGGTCATAGCAGGCGCGCTCGCCGTCGCGGGCCTGCTACTGATCCCGCAGGCCTTCGTCACCAGTTCCTGGCAGCTAATCCTGCTGCGTTTCCTGATGGGGGCAGCCCTTGGCGGGCTTCTGCCCTGCATCACCGCCGTCATCCGCCATAGCGTGCCCGACAGCGCCGCCGGCAGCATTCTCGGGCTTTCCGTCTCCTCGCAATATGTCGGCCAGGTGGCCGGCCCTGTCCTCGGCGGTTTCGTCGGCGGGCATATCGGCATGCGGGCTGTTTTCCTCGGCACCTCGCTGCTGCTTGTCGCAGGCGCGGCCTATGCCTGGGCGGTGCGGCCGCGGGAGGTTAAGACATCAAACATGCGCGCTTCCGCAGATCAGCTCGACGCCTGAGCGGGCGATCGCCTCCAGCGTTTCGCGGCTGTCGCCGGCGCGGGCGCGCACGGCAAGCGAATGCATGACGGCGGAAGCGAGCCTTGCCAGCGCCAGCGGGTCGGCGCTTTCGGGAAGCTCGCCCCTTTCAACGGCAATGCGCATGCGCTTTTCGATCTCACCGTCGAAATCGTTCAGGCTGCGGCCGAGCACCTCGCGAACACGCTCATGTTCGACAGCCTCGACCGAAGCGGTGCCGATCAGCAGACAGCCGCGGGCGGCGGTTTCGCCATGCAGATAGATCGCCAAAGCACCGGCATAGACGCGCGCGAGATTGTCGCGCAGCGGCAGCGACGGATCGAGCGCCTGCTTCAGGACGTCCATGCCATCCTGCCGATAGGCCTCCAGCGCATCGAGATAGAGGGCCTCCTTATCGCCAAAGGCGCCGTAAAGGCTTGGGCGGTTGAGGTTGGTCGCGGCACTGAGATTGTCCAGCGAGGCGGCGGCAAAGCCCTTGTCCCAAAAGACATCCCGCGCCTTGCCGAGCGCTGCCTTGGCGTCGAAGGCCCGTGGGCGGCCGCGCTTCTTCTCGTCCTTCATATTTTGTACCGCTTCGCATTAAATTCTTGACGAAGGTTATTTTATGCGAAACAGTACAAATGTACAAATGCTCAAATATCAACCGGCGGCGGCATTTCGCCACCTTCGGAGAAAGGGAACCGACGATGAAACTCTATATGCACGCCGCGGCCTGCTCGCTTTCGCCGCACATCATCTGCCGGGAGCTGGGACTCGACATCGAGCTCGTCCAGGTCGACCGGAAAACGCACAGGACGAGCGACGGCGAAGATTATTTCGCCATCAACGGCAACGGCTATGTGCCGGCGCTGATGCTCGACGACGGCAAGGTGCTGACCGAGGGACCGGCGATCGTGCAGTTTCTGGCGGAAGGCTCGGCCCTGCTGCCGGAAGTCGGCGACATCAGGCGCAACGAGGTTCAATCCTATCTCAATTTCATCACGGCCGAACTGCACAAGCCGATGGTGCTGCTGTTCAATCCGATTTATGCCAGCGTGCATGAGGAGATCCGCGCGCTGATCTCGAAACGGCTTGCCTGGCTGAACGATCGTTTCAGTGCACCCTACCTTACCGGCGATGCCTTCACCGTGGCCGACGCCTATCTCTTCGTCTGCCTCAACTGGTCGCCCTGGATCGACATCGATCTGAAACAATGGCCTGATCTGCACGGCTTCATGGCTCGTGTCGCGGCGCGTCCCAAGGTGCGCGAGGCGCTGCAGGCGGAAGACCTTCAGGCCTTCGATGCCGACGGCGTCTACTTCGCCCCGCAAGCCTATCTTGCCTCGGCCGGACGGGTGGGCGAGCCGGTACGGCCGTAGCGCCGGCCGCTATCAGAGTGCGTTGACGGCGACCGGCAGGGCGCGCTTATGCGCCGTCGCCCGATAGGCGGCAAGGATCCGGCGGCGAGCAATCTCGCCGACCGGCTTGCCTTCAAGAAAATCGTCGATCTCGTCATAGGTGACGCCATAGGCCTCCTCGTCGGGACGCAGCGGCCGCTGATCCTCGAGATCGGCTGTGGGCACCTTGAACACCAGATCGTCCGGCGCGCCGAGCCGCTTGGCCAGCAGTCGGACGCGGCGTTTGTTGAGCCCGGCAAGCGGCAGGATATCGGCGGCGCCGTCGCCGAACTTCGTGAAGAAGCCCATGACAGCCTCGGCCGCGTGATCCGTGCCGATGACGAGACCGCCGAGCGCGCCGGCCAGAGCGAACTGGGCGATCATCCGCTGGCGCGCCTTGATATTGCCTAGGATGAAATCCTGTCGGCCGGCATCGGCGAAAGCGAGGCCGCCGTTTTGAGCGGCGGCCAGCATCGCATCCGCCGCCGCCTTGATGTTGACCACCATTGATCGGTCGGCGCCGATCGTGGCAAGCGCCCGCTCCGCATCGGCCTCGTCCGCCTGGACGCCATAGGGAAGGCGCACGGCAATGAATTCTGCAGAGTGGCCGCTGTCGCGCAGCTCCCGCACGGCCTTCTGAGCGATGAGCGCCGCCGTCAGCGAATCGACGCCGCCGCTGATGCCGAGCACATAGCCGCGCATGCCGGAAGCGACGAGATAATCCTTGAGAAATTCGGTTCGCCGCTCGATCTCGTGCGCGGGATCGATCTCGGCGGCAACGCCAAGCACACGGATGATCTCGCCTTGTTCGTCGGACAGCACGGTCATGGGTCGTTTCCTCGGTGTTATGGAGTTCGCGGGCACTATGGCGGAAAGATGTGGGAAGGGTAAGTAAGAGGCCTCCTTCGCAGCTGCCGACTGCCCCTCTAACCCTTTCCCCGTAAATGGGGAGAAGGGACGTGCCCTGCGAGAGGTTGGTGGGGATGGCGAGATTGCGGCATGGTCCCCTTCGCCCCGCTTGCAGAAGGTGCCGGCAGGCGGATGACGGGCGGACGCGCCTACCTTGCGATCGTAAACAGCTCCACCGGCTCAACAAATCCCTTCAGCCGATGGGCTCCGACGGAGACGGCGTCCACTGCCCCGCCTCTGTGCGGAACGGCGCCGACATCAGCATGGCCTCTCCCAACTCACTGCAGCCGGTCTGGATGCGGCTGAGCAGATTGACGTCGCGCTGATCAGGGTGAAGTCGAGACGGTTGCCGGAGCCGATATTGCCGTAGCTGACCTCGCCGTATTGCAAGGCGATGCCGGCCTCCACGCCGATGCCTTCATATTGGAACGGTCGATCTCATCGAGAATGGCGCTGGCCGAGGCGAGAGCGGCGCCGCAGGACGACTACCGGCCGGTCGAATTCAGCATCAACGCCGTCTATCCCAACCGCAGCCATCTGGCGACGAAAGTACGACTGTTCATCGATCTGCTGGCGGAGAGATTTGCGGAGAATCGGAAGTAGATGACCTGAGGGGCAGTCATCGGGGCTATGGCTGCCCTCACAGCAAGAAAATTGCCCCTCACCCTAACCGTCTCCCCGCTCGCGGGAGAGCGGATGTGCCAAGCGAGAGGCGGGCGGGGAACGGAACGGTCGCGGAATATCCCCTATCATCTCGGCGAATGGTTCGATTGCGGGCGCTGCACATTTGCGGGCGATCTGCATTCACCGGCCCGCAACGCTTCCGCAAGGCGGAAATGACGATTGGCCGCTTCCGCGTCGCCTTTTGCCTGAGCGAGCAGAGCCAGATTGTAGTTCGTTCCCGGGTCGTCCGGTTTCAACTGGAGAGCGGCGAGGTAGTGGCGCTCTGCCGCGGGCAAGTCCCCGATCTCGTGAAGCAGGACGGCGAGATTATTATGGGCCTCCACATAGTTCGGCCTCGCACGAATGGCGGCGCGGTACTCTTCCTCCGCCCTACGCTGATCACCCGGTTCGAGCAGCATGGCATAATTGTAATGCGCCTCTGCGTAATCGGGCTGATGCTCCAACGCTCTCACATAATGGGCTTCTGCACCTGCCGTATCTCCCATCCGCTCCAAGAAGACGCCGTAGTTGTTATTGGCCTCGGCGAAGGCGGGTCGGAGACGAAGGACTTCCCGGTATTGGCAGTCGGTCTGAACCGGATCGTCATTCGCCTCGAGAAGGCCCGCATATCGCAGACGAGCATCCACAAAGTCGGGACGAAGGCGAATGGCGTCACGATAATGCATTTCCGCGCAGCCGATATCTCCCATTTCCTGCAGCAGGATCGCATAATTATAATGGCCTTCGGGATAATTCGGCCAAAGGCGGAGCGCCTCCTGGTAATGCTCGGCGGCTTCGACGGCGTCACCCAGCCTTTTCAGAAGAATTCCGAGATTGTTGTGAGCCTCCGGGTATGTGGCGCGGAGTTCCAGTGCCCTGCGATAGCAAAGCAGTTCGTCCTCCACCGCACCATCACTTCGCGATCCGAACCCGACCCCTCTCAGGAACCAGTCCTCCGCGGTCATTTTGTCCTCGGGCCTTGCGGCAAGTGCGGCCTGGTCGACGGACACCATCCTGTAGAGCTGGCGACAGGCCAGAAAGTCGCCTTTGAGCTCGAAACTTCCAGCATCCTGGAAATTATAAACGGGAAGGTCGATAAGCTCGAGAATAGTCTGTGAGATAAACAACGAGTCCGGGTCGGCGCTCGCTTCCACACGCTTCGCGATATTGATAGCCCGGCCGATCCACGCGTCGTCGTCTGAAATCCGGTAGCATTCGCCGAAGTGGCAGCCCACGCGGATCGGAAGATCATGCCCGTACTGAGATGCGGCCAGAGAACGGCGGCGTTGCTTCCAATACGCGATAAGCTTCAGCGAGAAGTGAACCGCGACGTCCGCGGATTCGAAAAGAAAAAGGTGACCATCCCCCGTGAAGTTTTCATGCCGCCTGCCGTACTGGCTGGCCAGGGACTGCGACAGGTAGCGATATTCCGTGACGATTTCCGCTGCCGCATCCCGTGAGACATTGTTCCAGACCGCGGAGTGGCGGACGAGATCGGTGAAGATAACGGCGAAGTAGATACTCATTTCGTTTACCGCCGATCGGCGCTATCATCTTACAAAGTGAGCGCATCGAGGTTGAACTTCATCCAGTACACAGAAGGAAACCCATCATGCCACAGTATATGGTCGAAAGACACTTGCCCGGCATCACTCCGCAGCAGCTTTCAGCCGCCGCGGCACGCGCAAAGGTCGTCACTGCTGAAATGACCGCACAAGGCAAGCCGGTCAGGTATCTGCGCTCGACCTTCGTGCCATCGGAAGAGAAATCTTTCTGCCTATTCGATGCGCCTTCTGCCGAGCATGTCGAGGAAGCAAACCAGATCGCGCAAATTCCTTTGCAGCGTATTATCGAAGTCCAGCACATTGCTGCCGACGATCTGGCCTGAGATACTATTTTCAATGGATCGACGGTCGCGACCTGCGAAACGCGGTCCAACGGGTTGAGACCCGTGGCTCGACCCACGCCAAGGTATTGGCAGGCGGATGAGGCGCAGACTTGAAACTTACCAGCTCGGACCTCCCATGCCCTACGCTTGCGCTTGGGGCGTTCGCGGCTGCAATCAATTCACTGGATCGATTGCTCCCGCTTCGCCGGACCTCTCCGGCCCTGCGCTTGCGCTCCGGGCGTTCGCAGTTGCAATCGATTCACCGGATCGATTGCTTCGGCTGCGCCGAACCACTGCTCACTCCTCGCTCTCACTCCTTCCATGGGCCCAGTTCATGTAGAGTTCCAGCGCCTTGCGGGTGACCGGGCCTTCCTGGAAATTGCGGTCGTCGAGGCGAGTGACGCCGACGACTTTGGAATAATTGCCTGTCGTGAAGATCTCGTCGGCTGCGAGGAAATCTTCGACCGAGAGCGTGGCTTCCACAACGTCGAAGCCGGCCTTGCGCAAGAGGCCGATGACGCGGGCGCGGGTGATGCCGGCGAGGAAGGTGCGGTTGGCGGCCGGCGTCATTACCACGCCGTCGCGCACCAGGAAGACGTTGGAGGAGGCGGTTTCGACGACGTTGCCGTTGAGGTCGCGCACCAGCGCATTGTCGAAGCCGCGGCTGCGGGCCTCGGCGATCATGCGGCCGCTGTTCGGATAGAGCGAACCGGTCTTCGCCTCGGTCATCGCCGTTTCCGGCGAGGGACGGCGATAGGGCGAAACGGTGAGGCTGGTGCCGCCATGGCCGCCCATCGGCGCCTCGAACAGGCAGAGCGCGAAGCGGGTCGATTCGGCATCGACGGAGACGACGCTGCCGGGCGAACCATGTTCACCCCAATACATCGGCTTGATGTAGATCGCCGTGGCGCCATCGAATTTGGCAATACCCTCCCAGGCGAGTGCGGCGATTTCCTCGGCCGATTTCACCGGCTTCAGGCCCATGGCGAGGGCGGAACGGTTGACGCGCTGGCAATGCAGGTCGAGATCCGGCGCGATGCCGTCGAACCAGCGGGCGCCGTCGAAGACCGAGGAGCCGAGCCACATGGCGTGCGAGGTCGGCCCGATCAGCGGCGGATTACCGGAGAGCCACTCCCCGTCGACATGAGTCCAGGTGGTTGAACGCGGTGATGTATCGACGGCCATGCTGCCCTCCCCTATCAAGTCGGGAAAGCAAAAGCCGCAGCGGCAAGCCCGGTCAAGGGCAAATCCGGGCGGGAAATGCGGAAGCAAGAAAATGCCGGAGGACGCCGCCGGGCAGCAATATTCGTGCGTGGCGACGCCAGCTTCGGCGATGGGTGCATCAGCAAAAATGATGGAATGAATGTTGGATCGGCCAGCTGCCGCGTGCGATGATGATGAACCGCGGATAGCTGCAAGGAAGACGCCGATGAAAGCCATGTTCTACGAAGCCTTCGAACAGGCGCCCGAAATCCGCACCCTGCCCGATCCCACGCCTTCCGAGGACGGCGTCGTCATCGCGGTCGGCGCGAGCGGTCTCTGCCGCAGCGACTGGCACGGCTGGATGGGCCACGATCCCGATATCCGCCTGCCGCATGTGCCGGGACACGAGCTTGCCGGGCGTGTCGTCGCCACCGGCCGTGGCGTCATGCGCTTCAAGGTAGGCGACCGGGTGACCGTGCCCTTCGTTTCCGGCTGCGGCCATTGCTCGGAATGCCATTCCGGCAACCAGCAGGTCTGCCCGAACCAGTTCCAGCCGGGCTTCACCCATTGGGGCTCCTTCGCCGACTATGTGGCGATCGATTATGCCGACACCAATCTGGTGCATTTGCCCGATGCGATCGAGGATGCGACCGCGGCAAGCCTCGGCTGCCGCTTCGCCACCTCGTTCCGCGCCGTCGCCGACCAGGCGCGCACCGGGCCCGGCGAATGGATCGCCGTGCATGGCTGCGGCGGCGTCGGCCTGTCGGCGATCATGATCGCCACCGCACTCGGCGCCAATGCGATCGGCATCGACATATCGGAAGAGAAACTCGCCTTCGCGCGCGAATGCGGGGCAGTGGCGACGGTCAATGCGTCTGATGTCGCCGACGTGGCCGAGGCGGTGCGCGAGATCACCAAGGGCGGCGCGCATGTCTCGATCGACGCGCTCGGCCACCCCGCCACCTGCTTCAACTCGATCAAGAATCTGCGCCGGCGCGGCCGGCATGTGCAGGTAGGGCTGATGCTCGGAGAATACGCCACCCCGCAGATTCCGATGGCGCAGGTGATCGGCCACGAACTGGAAATCTACGGCAGCCACGGCATGCAGGCCTGGCGCTATGACGCGATGCTGTCCATGCTTTCGGCCGGCAAGATCGCCCCGCAGAAACTGATCGGACGCCGCGTCAGCCTCGAGGAGGCCGTGCCGGCGCTGATGGCTCTCGACAAAGCGGAGGCGACAGGGATCAGCGTGATTACGCGGTTTTCATAGGGAGCGTTTCCCCCTCCCGGCTGGGACGACCACGAGAGGAAGCGATAACTTTCCCGGAACGACCAATGACTCCTTTGGGGCCGCTCCTTGATCGGAAAAGTCGAGAATGCGGAACAAAATTCGGAAGCACCCCAACAAGCAGAAATCGGATGAGCTTGATCTCTGCTATGGAACCTCAGCATAGCGGATGATGCTCTGATTTTGGACGTTGGCGACTAGTTCATCAGAACGAGACAAAAATCGGCGGAGCAAAGGCGAGGAATTTGAATCGTTGTATCCTAAGGCGAGATCAATTGTCGGAGGCACACCCTCAAGTGCTCTAGCAACGACATTTGGCGTCAGCATATTTTGCGCATAAAGCGGAATAAGCGTTATTCCACCTGTAGACACGACGAGCGACATTGCTGATGGTAGGCCTTCGCCTTCGTACTCTGCCTTGAGTGTGATCCCAACGTTCGACGCGTAATCTTGGATCACGGATTGCAATACGGGAGAAATTCTAGCCGAACTGACGTAAGTTTCGCGGGCAAGGTCCTGCGGCCGGATCTTTTTGCGCGACGTCAAGCGATGGTCCGCCGGCAGCACGGCGATCAGTGGCTCCTTTGCTAAAAACTTGAAGGACACACCAACACTCTGCGTCTCGGGGCGAAGGAAAGCGACGTCCAGCTTGCCTCGCATCAGTGCCAGAGCAAGGTCCGGGGAAGACTGACTGGACAATATGATTTCAACCTCCGGCGCTTCCTCACGAATAATGCGCAATGCATGGGGTAGCCACACGACCTCTTGCCCTGCGAGAAAACCGATAACGAACGACTGCTTTTCCGGCCGTTCTGCCCGCCGGGCCCCTTCCGCAGCCGCCTCGACTTGCAATAACGCCAGCCGCGCGTGATCAAGAAAAACTTTGCCGGCGGCGGTGAGCGTCACGCCGCGCGACTGCCGTTCCAACAATTTTACACCGACTTCGGTTTCCAGATCGCGAATTTGCCTGCTGAGTGAGGGCTGGGAAGTGTGAAGCCGCCGCTCTGCTGCGGTCAGCAAGCTTCCCTCCTCCGCAACAGCAACAAAATAGCGCAAATGCCTGAGTTCCATTGGGCCCTCGCTATACCTTTAAGGCATAGCTCGAACGTAGAAGGTATTTGTCTTTAATAAAAGGGGAATTTAACTATCGTCGCAATTTCTGGATATAATCGAACCCGCCTCACCGAAGTACTTCTCAACCAACTCTGTCCAATCGGAGAGGAAACGCTAAATGTCGAAAGAGCCTATTGCAGTAGCTCGTCGAAGAATGGCTCTAATGGATTGATTATGATCTTCAAATTGATGTTTAACCGCGCAGATGGAGCGACGCGATGCCTACAATTACAACCACGGATGGCGTAAACATCTTCTACAAGGACTGGGGCTCAGGCCAGCCGATCGTTTTCAGCCACGGCTGGCCGCTGTCGGCGGACGACTGGGACGCTCAGATGACCTTCTTCCTTCACCACGGCTACCGGGTAATCGCCCACGATCGGCGCGGCCACGGCCGGTCCGACCAGCCCGGCACCGGCAACGACATGGACCACTGGGTTGCCGACCTCGCGGCCCTGACCGAGCACCTCAACCTGCGGGACGCGATTCACATCGGCCACTCCACAGGTGGCGGTGAGGTGGCTCGCTATGTCGCCCGCCACCCGGAGCGCGTCGCGAAGGCAGTACTGGTCGCTTCCCTGACGCCGAACATGTACCGGAGCGAGGACAATCCATCCGGTCAGCCGTCGGAGTGGTTCGAAGCGATCCGCGCGGTCGTGCTGGGCAACCGGTCGCAGTTCTTCCGGTTCGTCCCTGAAAACCCGTTCTACGGCTACAATCTCGACGGGGCCGAGCCTTCGGAGGCGATCATTGCGAACTGGTGGCGCCAGGGCATGGCCGGTGGTGCCCTGGCTCACTACGCGACCGTCGACTCTTGGCTGGAAGATTATACCGAAGACCTCAAGAAGATCACCGTGCCAGTGCTGGTGATGCATGGTGAGGCCGATCAAGTCGTCCCCTTTGCAAGTTCCGTGCCGCGTGCGGTCGACCTGCTCAAAAACGGGTCGCTGAAGACCTATCCGGGCTACCCCCATGGCATGCTGACCACACATGCAGATGTCCTCAACCCCGACCTGCTCTCGTTCATCAGGTCTTGACGACATCGACCGGACCGCGGCCGTCACCCAACGTCGGCCGGACGATCTGTCACCCGGAGTGCCGGGTGACACCTGTCGCCATCGACATGCCGGCATCGCTGGTCTCATCGACCAATCGCTAGGTTCACTGCACAGGCATATGATCTGTCACTGCCTGAGGTAACGGAACGGTTCTGCGGTTGGTGGACAGTTTCCGGTATTTTGACGGTGTTAGGTTGTGGTGGCGGAGAAACACCCGGTTGAAATTTGACAGATTGCGATAGCCCACCTCGAAGCAGATGTCCGTTATCGGTAGAGAGGTATCGGTCAATAGCTGGCCCGCCTTCCAGATACGAAGCTTGTTGACGTGGTCGGTGAAGCTGTGGCCGCTGTTTTTCTTGAAGAATCGCGAGAAGGCGCTGTCGCTCATGCCGACCATGCGAGCCATATCAGGCAACCGGATATCCTCCGACAGGTTGGCGAACAGATATGCGAAGACCTGTTGCAGGGCTTCGAGCGAACCATAGCTCAGGTCCGGCACGTAAGCCTCCGAAGACAGCGTATCGAACTCGTCGGTGTCCCGCAGCAGCGAGAGCAATGACAGGAAGGTCGAAAGCCGCACCGAGCCGGACTGGAACTCCATGTCGAGTATCAGCGCCTCCGCCTGATCCCGCGCCCGGCCCTTGAAGGAGAGCCCCCGCTTTGCGCGGGCGAGAAAGTCACGCAGCCCCGCCAGTTCCGGCAGGAAGGCCGAAGCCTGCTCCAGCTTGGCCGGCAGAAACTGGATGACGATGTCACGTCCTGGAATGCGCTCATCCGGCCCGAGCGGCGTCACCCAGTCGTGCGGCAGGTTGCTTCCGATGACGGAAATATGGCCCGGGGTGAACGCGCCGACATGATCGCCTGCAAGTAGGACGCCGCTGGCGTTGGGAATATAGTGGATCTCCACCTCCGGGTGGAAATTCCAGACGTTGCGTTCCCACGGATAGTCGTCGCGGCGCCAGAGGAACGACTCGTCCGCGCCGGTCAAGACATATTCAAATCTCGCGACCGTCGGCGAAATAACTGACATTGCGCACATTCTCCCGTGCCTCCCAGCATGCCCCATACGCCGACAATCAATATTAGATTGTGCAACGCACACAAGAAATCATGAATAAATTCGGTATTTCGCGCATGAGAGTATCAGTATTGCGCAACGGCCGCGCTTGTGTCCACCCGTTCTTTCTACAACTATTGTGGTCCGTTGGGCGTCTTGGAGGAGAGTTTAGACGCACAACCGGACCGACTTTGCGATCCAAATGGAGGAGAACAATGAACAGTTTCGTCAAAGCCGTGGGCGTCGGCTTCATTTCGCTTGGCCTTTGGAGCTCGACCGCTCTTGCTCAGGATTCCTGGTGGAAGACTGCCGCCCAGCCCTATCAGGGCGCAACCATCCGGGGCATCTCGGAATCGACCCCAGCATCGAAATATGTCGAGCAGGTGCTCGGTCCGAAGTTCACCGAAGAGACCGGCATCAAGGTCGAATTCGAGGCGACATCCTGGGACCAGATGTACGACAAGGCGATCAAGGACATGGAGGCCAATACCGGCATCTATGACTTCGTCTATATCGAGCAGGACATCGTATATACGTATCTGGCCCGCAACTTCCTGGTCGATATCACCAAGTCGCTCGCCGATAATGCGAAAATCGCTTCGCCGGACTTCAAGCCGGAGAATTTCACCACTTTCCTGAACTATTTCAAGGATCCGAAGTCGGGCAATGTCATGGGTGTTCCCATGGAAGCATTCATCAAGCCTTATCTCTACCGCAAGGATCTTTTCGATGATCCGGCGATCCAGAAAGCCTACAAGGATTCCACCGGTGCGGATCTGAAGCCCGCGACGACGCATGAAGAGTATACCCAGATCGCCAAGTTCTTCACCGAATACGGCGCAGACAAGGAGCTCTGGGGAACCACCGTACAGGCCTCGTCGAGCCACCCCGCCGCCTTCTACGAATTCTTCGAGTCGGTCGCGCCGACCTTTGGCGTGTACAACTGGGGCATCGATGGCACGACCTTCGCGGCCACCGAAGCGAATGGCGGCCAGATGAACTCCGCCGCCGCGAAAAAGGCGCTCAACTACTGGATCGGCCTGCTGAAATACGCGCCGCCGGAATCGACGTCGTCCACTTGGGACGAGGTTGCCGGGACATTTGCCGCCGGCCGCGCAGCCCAAGGTCTCGTCTACGGTGAAAACGCTGCCTGGATCGCTACCGACGAAAACAAGTCGACCGTCGTCGGGAAGGTGGGAGTGGCATTGCCTCCGGTCGAGGCGGGTGTCATGGAGGCAGCCGAATCAGGCAAGGGATATATCGGCTATTACGATGGTGGCGCGTTCGGCATCCCCCATTCGTCCAAGAACAAGGACGCGTCGCTGCTATTCCTGCAGTATATCGGTCAGGCTTCAGTGCAGACCGACTGGGCGTTGGCCGGCTCCCGCATCGTCATGAACTCGACCTACGACGATCCCAAGATCGTCGATCAGGACAAGAAGATGAACGGCTACTACACGCTGATGCGTGAGGATGGAAAGCTGTTCGCCGGAGCGCCGCCGTTCCCGTTCCACGCGCAAGTTCTGCAGGTAGTCGCGCCGTTCATCTACAAAGCGATCGTCGGTGAGATCAAGCCGGACGATGCGTTGGACCAAGCCGCCACCGCAGCCGAAGCTGAACTCGTGAAGCTCGGCTACCGCAAGTAAAAGACCGCACCTCCCAAGCGGTTGGCGGCCGCCTTCAGCAAGGTGGCCGCCCCTTTCCTGACTGCGGTTTTCGGGCCTGCCCGCGACGCTGGTAGTCAGGCGAATTAGTTCAAGGACGATCTGACGGAGCGCAGGATGAGACAATCCAACATCGGATGGCTGTTTCTAACACCAGCCACGCTAATACTGTTCGTCGTCGGGTTCGTTCCCTTTATCTACATTCTCTATGTCGGCTTCTTCGACTGGAACACCAACGCAGTCGACCCAACCCTGCGCTGGGCCGGCCTTCAGAACTATCGCAGCCTCGTTTTTGACACGACATTCCTGAACTCGCTTGCGCGCACGCTGGTCTTCGCATTCTTCGTGGTCGTGAGCGAACTGTTGTTAGGCTACGTCCTGGCCCGCGCGCTGATGGCGGACCGCCTGTGGGGCCGGCAGTTCTTTCGCACGATCCACACACTGCCGATCGTTGTCGCGCCCATTGCAGTCGGCGCTACCTGGCGGCTGCTATGCGTTCCGGGCTTCGGCATCGTGCCCTACTACCTGAAACTGTGGTTCGGCATCGACTACAACATCTCGACCAATGCCTATCACGCCTTCGTCACCGCGATTGTCATGGACCTGTGGCATTGGACGCCGTTCGTTACGCTGTCGCTCATGGCGGGACTGACCGCCTTGCCGAAAGAACCGCTCGAACAGGCGCAGATCGACGGCGGCAACAAGCTGCAGATTTTCTGGTACGTGATCGTTCCGATGTTGAAGCCGGTGCTGCTGACAACCGTCTTCATCCGGCTGATGGACGCATTGCGCTCGGTCGACGAGATCTGGATGCTGACCAAGGGTGGCCCGGCTGAGGCGACCCGGTTCATCGGCCTTCATATCTGGATCAACGTCTTTCCGAAGACCGATTACGGCTACGGTGCGGCCATGTCGCTGCTGACGCTATACGTCACGATCGTTCTGAGCTGGCTGCTGTTCGTCGCCATGACCGGCCGCAAGGGAGGTGCACAATGAGACGTTCCGGTATAGCGTCCTTCGTCCTTTGGATCTGTCTGACCATTCTGACACTGCTTCCGGTCTGGTGGATGCTGGTCGTTTCCATGCGCCCCCGCGTGAAGCTTTATTCGAAGTCGTTCCTCATCGACGATCTTTACTGGAACAATTTCCTGGCGGTGCTGAACAGCTCGACCTTCCTGCAGTATCTCTGGAATTCGCTGATCGTGGCGACATCGAACGCAGCGCTGGTGTGTGCGCTCGGCCTGCTCGCCGCGTTCGGGCTGTCGCGTTATAAAATCGGCGGCGGTGACAATGTGTTTTTCTGGCTAATCACCAACCGCATGGCGCCGCCAGCCGTGTTTCTGCTGCCGCTCTTCCTGCTGTTCACCAAGTGGTTCGTGTTCGGCGATTTCATGCTGTTCGACACGAAGATTGGCCTGATCCTGCTCTATTGCGTCTTCAACCTGCCCTTCGCCGTCTGGCTCTTGAAGGGCATGCTCGACGGGATTCCGCTAGAGCTTGACGAAGCGGCGCGGGTCGATGGTGCGACCACCGGCCAGGTGCTGTCCAACGTCATCCTGCCGCTGGCGCGGCCGGGGTTGGCCGTCACCTTCATCCTGACCTGGATTTTCGCCTGGAACGAGTACCTGTTCGCAGCGACCCTAACGTCGTCGGCTCACGCCAGGACCGTGACGACAGCGCTTGCTGAATATGTCTCGGTGACCGGAACGAACTGGGGCGAGATGGCAGCGATGGCGTTCCTGACCACGCTTCCGGCCCTCATCGTGCTCGGCTTCGTCCAGAAACACATCGTGACCGGCCTCACGTTCGGCGCATTGAAAGGGTAAGATGATGGCTGGCGTTCAACCCCAGAAGACCCAACGCGACGGATTCCTGCCTATCCGAACCAACGGCTTCGACAGGGGCTTCATCTCGGTCGTGATCCTAATCCTAGTGCATCTTCTCTGGATGCGCTTCCTGGAGGGCGTATTGCCCCTATGGGTGGCGACGGTGCTCTGCCTGGCGCTCGCCGTGTTCATTATCCGAAAGGGCTGAAGACATGAGATCACTCGTCCTCGAACGCAAAGACGAACTGCGCATTCGCGACCTGGACCCGAAGGAGGCGCTCGGTCCAACCGACGTGCGCATCGCCATCAAGACCGTCGGCGTCTGCGGATCGGACGTTCACTATTACACTCACGGCGCGATCGGCCCGTTCGTTGTGCGCGAGCCAATGATCCTCGGCCACGAAGCCGCCGGCATCATCGAAGAGGTCGGCAGCGCGGTACAGAACCTGAAAGTGGGCGACCGTGTTTGCATGGAGCCCGGCATTCCCGACCCTCAAAGTCGCGCGTCGCGGCTGGGTCTCTACAACCTCGATCCCGCGGTGCGCTTCTGGGCGACACCGCCGGTGCATGGCGTACTGAGACCGAGCGTGGTCCACCCGGCGGCCTTCACCTTTAAGCTTCCGGACAACGTTTCGTACGCCGCTGGCGCTATGGTCGAGCCGCTGGCTGTAGGCTTTCAAGCAGTTTCCAAAGCGAGGCTGACGCCCGGTGCGATCGCGCTGGTCACGGGCGCCGGGCCGATCGGCATGGTGACAGCGATCGCGGCGCTGTCGGCTGGTTGCGCCAGAGTTATCGTTACCGATGTTGTCGACGAAAAGCTTGCCGTGGCGCGAAAGCTCGGCCCTGCCATCATGACCGTCAACGTACGCTCGCAAGACCTGAAGAGTGTCATAGCCCGCGAAACCGACGGCTGGGGCGTCGATGTCGTCTTCGAATGTTCCGGCGCGGCCGACGTGATCGCCGACACGGCGCACCATGGTTGCCCCGGCGGCGCCATCGTCCTTGTCGGCATGCCCCTGAAGCCGGTCCCGCTCGATGTCGTCATCGCCCAGACCAAGGAGCTGCGCATCGAACACGTGTTCCGCTACGCCCATGTCTACCCGCGCATCGTCGCGCTGTTGGGATCGAACCAGATCAATGTCGACGCGCTGATCACCGATACCTACGCTTTCGAGGATTCTGTCGAGGCGTTCGATTACGCCGTGCGACCGAAGCCGTCCTCTGTGAAGATCCAGATCGAGCTTGGGAGGTAGCATGTACCTGCGGAAGTTGGATCTCAGTGGCGGATGCAGGATACACCTGGTGGTGAAGCTGCCCGTGGACCCGTCCCGAATGATCGGCGGCCAAGCCGCCACAACTGACTAAGGATTGACACATGGCGACGATCGAGCTCCACCAGGTCGACAAGCATTACGGCTCCTATCACGCACTGCGCAACATCTCGTTCGACATAGCCGACGGTGAGTTCGTCGTGCTGGTCGGTCCCTCCGGTTGCGGCAAATCCACGCTGCTGCGGTCGCTTGCCGGCCTTGAGGAGATCACCGGCGGCACGATCAAGCTTGGCGGAAATCGCGTCGACAACATCGCCGCCAAGGACCGTGACGTGGCGATGGTGTTCCAGAACTACGCGCTCTATCCGCACATGACCGTTCGGGAAAACATGGCCTTCGCGCTGAAATTGCGCGGCGAGAATCTTGCGGATCGCAATACCAAGGTCGACAAGGCTGCCGAGATGTTGCGACTTACGCCCTATCTCGACCGATATCCGAAGGCGCTTTCCGGAGGCCAGCGGCAGCGCGTTGCCATGGGGCGTGCGATGGTTCGCCGCCCAAAGGCGTTCTTTTTCGACGAGCCGCTGTCAAACCTGGACGCCGCGTTGCGCGTGGATATGCGTTCGGAAATCAAAACTCTTCACCAGCGCCTTGGCGCGACTTCCGTGTATGTCACGCATGACCAGATTGAAGCCATGACAATGGCGGACCGCATTGTCGTGCTTCGCGACGGCAAGGTGGAACAGATCGGTGCGCCATTAGAGCTTTACGACAGGCCGGCAAATATCTTCGTCGCCGGCTTCATCGGATCGCCGGCGATGAACATGCTGCCGGCGACAATCGATCTCTCCTTGAACTCAGCGCGGCTCGCTGACGGGTCGGCCCTTCCCCTTCCACAAGGCACGCGGGCAAGTAACGACCAGGAGGTTATATACGGCGTACGTCCAGACCAGTGGATACTGTCGAATGGCGATGCGGGCGTACCGGCAACTGTCGAGTTGATCGAGCCCACGGGGGCCGAAATTCTGCTGGCAGTCCAATTGGCGGGCAAGCGGGTCTTGTGCGCCTTTCGCGAGCGCCACGCGCTGAAGCCGGGCGACAGGATACGGCTCGACGTCGATCCTGCCGCGGCTCATGTGTTCGACAGGCAAACCGAGCAAAGACTCCCGTTCTGAGCAACAGGCATCGGAAGGATCAACCATGTCGGACTTTACAGGAAAAACGGTCATCATAACCGGTGCTGGCAAGGGTATCGGTCGCGCCTGCGTTGAACTGCTCACACACCGTGGCGCTCGAATCGTAGCCTTGTCGCGTACGCAGGCCGATCTGGATGATCTTGCGGTAAAGTTCGGCGCGACGGTAATATCAGTCGATCTCGCCGACAATGCAGCAGCACGCGCCGCCATGAAGAAGGCGGGATTGGCAGACGCGCTGATCAATTGCGCGGGAACCAACGTGCTTGAAAGCGTCATCGATATGACGGAGGAGGGCTATGAGCAGGTCCTCGGCATCAACCTGCGGGCCGCGCTGATTTGTGCGCAGGAGTTCGCGCGGGCTCGCATTTCAAACGGCGGCGGCGGTACGATCGTGAATGTGACCTCGATCGCCGGACATCGTGGTTTCGTGGATCACGTGGCTTACGCCGCTTCGAAGGCGGGACTGGAAGGCGCGACACGTGTGATGGCCAAGGAACTCGGCGCCTATGGAATCCGGGTCAATGCAGTGGCGCCTACGGTTACCATGACGGAGCTTGCCGCCAAGGCGTGGTCCGAGCCTTCCAAACGTAACCCGATGATTGTTCGCCACCCGATGGCGCGCTTTGCAGAGGTCGACGATGTCGCGCGCTCGATCGCACTGCTTATTTCAGAGGACGCAGCCATGATCAGTGGCGCAGTCCTGCCAGTCGATGGCGGCTTCCTTGCTGTCTGAAAATCAAAAGGCGAGACAAGACGATGACTAAATCACTCGAAGGAAAGATCGCTGCTGTAACCGGCGCAGCTTCCGGTATCGGGCTGGCGACGACCCGTGCGCTTGTCGATGCCGGCGCCAAGGTCGTGATGGTCGACTACAACAGACAGGCGCTGGAAACCTACGCTGGCGAGTTCGGCGACGCTGTAGTCATGCAGGTCACCGATCTTCTGGACGCCGCAAGTTGTGCGGCCATGGTGCCGGAAATCCTGGCAAAGGTCGATCACCTCGACATCATGCACTGCAATGCAGGATCCTACATCGGCGGGGATCTTATCGATACCGATACCGCGGCAATCGATCGGATGCTGAATCTGAACGTGAACGCCGTCATGAAGAACGTCCGCGATATCGCTCCGCATATGATCGAGCGCGGGACCGGGGACATTTTGGTCACTTGCTCCGTAGCCGGCCATGCGCCGATCCAGTGGGAGCCGGTCTATTCCAGCTCCAAATGGGCGATTACCAGTTTCGTCCAGATCATGCGCCGGCAGTTGAAAAACCACGGGATCAGGGTCAGCCAGGTCTCGCCCGGCCCGGTCGTTTCCGCTCTGCTTGCCGATTGGCCCGCGGAAAACCTTGAGAAGGCAAAAGCCAATGGGAGTCTGATCGAGCCCTCAGAGGTCTCCGATGCCATCATCTTCATGCTGACCCGCCCGCGAAACGTTACAATCCGGGACATGATTGTCTTGCCGACAAATTTCGACATCTAGGTATAGCCGCAGTGTTTTCCTCCGCTGGCGTCGTGTTGCTCTCGACCACCTCAGTGACCTCCACCCGGCTCTTCAGGGCGTGTCTCGTCAACAGCGTGAACAATCCAGCGAATAGGACTCTTGTGACCTAATCAGAACGTCGGTCGCATGGCCGCCGGAATTGGCCGGGACACCTCGAATCTAAAAGCCGGCGGTCTCGCGCACCTCGATCGCCCCCATCCGAGCGAGCGGGTCCCGCACCGCGATCGCCATTACCTCGGCAAGGTTCTTCGCTTCGATGAGCAGGAAGCCACCCAGATGCTCCTTGGTCTCTGCGAAGGGCCCGTCGGTCCAACTTGCCTTGCCGGCCCGAACGCGCAATGTCTTTGCGGTCTTTGGGTCGGCAAGAGCATTGGAGGCGAGATAGTGGCCTGATCGTTGGAGTTCTTCATTGGAAGCCAAGGACTGCCGGTCGATCTCGGCCCATTCCTCCTTGCTGGCGGCATCAGCAAGTGTTTGATCGATGTAGAAGAGACAAAGGTAGCGCATCCGTTTCCTCCATGGTGCTGCCGATACTAGTCGCATTTGGATACCGCGAATCGAGAAAGAGCAAAAAATGCTGCCAGTTACGCTTTCCGGTGAGAGGGGCTTGCTGCTCTGCGTGACCAGTGCCTCATCGTGCCTTTTGTTCGCTTCGCTTTCCTTGCTCGCCATTCTTCTGGGATCTCTATCTCTCCGCTTGAGCTAGCGGACAGGAGGTGACCTCCGACCCATCAATCCTAGATGTGAGCCGAAGAAGAGGATATATGAGAACAGCCGCATTGCGTCTCGCCGGCACTGTCACGCGCCGACTACGGGAAGAGCGGCGACGGCGGCGCAGCTGAAGGCAAACGCACTCATACCAGCGGGGTCAGACATCGTGGACGGTTTCTGGTTCCAGCACTCTGATCATCTGGGTGGAGAGGTCATTCTCCGATCTTTCAAGTGGAGACTCTGGGGGCGCCAAGCCGATGTCACGGAGCAGGCGAGAGTTAAACCGCGAGAGTTCGCTCACGCTTCGGCGGTACCTTCGCTGATGTTTCAGCAGCATCCAAACGGCTTGCAAAGTGCGCACAGCACTGAAGCGCGGCGACTGTAGTTCGACTTGCTCGGAATACATAGTGGCAGCCATACTTGTCTCTCCTTTGACTGGCTCACGGCGCTCCGTCTTAATCGAACAGGATCGGCTGAAATCGACACGCTGGATTCAGGACCTTGGTCCGAGCGGGTGACAAGACGGTGCGCGGACATGGACGTGTTTGATGAGACACGATCTTGAGGGAATAGCGCCGGCCGACCCGCAGGATTCGTGATGGCGATTTTCATCATGAAGGCAGCGGGCGTACCCACGGTGGGTTTGTCGAACTTCACACCAAACGATGTTCCGGCAAATATCGGGTGGCGGAAGGACGGCTAGAACGGGCAAGAACAGCCGCCGCATTCTATGGGCCCTTTCTGTGTCGGCGGCATTACAGGTGGAGAGTCCTCGGTACGCGGCAGGCCCGTGTCATTTTCACGCAGGCCGCCCTGGATCGGGGACCTTGCGGAAGCGGCCCGCTGCACCGATATCGGCCGCAACGCTTCATCAGGCATTATCCGTGCCGAAGCCATCCGGCGATCTTGCCCGGAAACGGGGCGGTTGCCAAAGGCGGCGCAAAGGTCTAACGGCTGCGCCGGCAAGAAGGCGCCTACAAGAAAAGCCTCGTTAAGAAGAAGAAAGAGACATGATGTCCAACTCGTTTGTGAAAATGCCTGCCGAAAACACGAAGCGATATTTCGTGCTCGGCGAACGGATCGAGCGGCGGCTTCGGCTCCGCGGAACCTGGTTCAACATCTTCGACGTCACCGTGCCATCCGGCAGCCGAACGCCGAAACACGCGCATGCAAGCCCGGAAGTCTTCCGCATTATCGAGGGCCGTTTGACGATCTGGCGGCTGACCGACAGTGGTCCCGAGGAGATCGAGGCCGGTGCTGGCGACATCGTCACGATCCCGCCTTTCACGGTGCACGGCTATGCCAACCGCGGAACCGTTCCGGCAGTCTTTTCGGCCGTCGTCGATCGCGAGATGGCAGAGTTCATCGAAACGGAAGGCACGAGCGAGCCGCTGAAAGCCCCCTCGCCTGAGACCATCGCCCGGATGACGGCCGCTGCCAATGCTTATGGGATCACCATTCTGGCGGCGTGACATTCGAGCGCGTGATGCCGCAGCGTTCGGCGTTCGGCATCACGCAGGAATGCGTGAAGGCATGCTTGCCGCCGCTTTCGAAACTGTCACATCAAGGCGCTATAAGGAATTCGCCCAGCGCATCTTGCGCCGGACCTGTTTCACCGCCAAAATTGCGCCATGCCTGATAGCGACCCATCCAGTACAAGCTCCGCCCGTTCAAACCGGAAAGCCGCCGCAGAAGATGCCGGCGCCTGTCGTAGACCGTGCGGCGATGTCTGCCTCGCGCCTCGCATCCAGCCGAGCTCACAGAAAGCTTTGCCGATGGGTGATGCGCATATATAGCGTCTCTGCGAAAGCTCCGCCGCCTCGCCTCATGCGGCATCAAAACCTCAACGAATAGGGTCCCTGTGTTTCTGGAAATTGGAATTGTGGCGTTTCTCACCATCCTGAATGGTGTGCTCGCCATGTCTGAGCTGGCTGTCGTGTCTTCTCGAACAGCCCGCCTGAAGGTCCTCTCCGACAATGGGAGCAAAGGTGCAGCTCAAGCCATCAAACTTGCCGAAAACCCCGGTCGCTTCCTTTCCACGGTTCAGATCGGCATCACGCTCGTCGGTGTTCTCTCCGGCGCTTTTTCCGGGGCCACGCTTGGCGGCCGCCTGACGGCATGGCTGGAGGCGCAGGGAATGTCATCGACGGCCGCTGACGCCATTGGCGTCGGCTCCGTCGTCGTGGCGATCACCTATCTTTCCCTGATCGTCGGCGAACTTGTGCCAAAGCAGATCGCATTGCGGGAACCGGAAGCGGTTGCGGCGAGGGTCGCGCCCGCCATGGCGCTGCTTTCACGAATTGCGCTGCCGCTCGTCTGGCTTCTGAACGCGTCGGGAAATCTGATGCTCAAGCTGCTCGGCCAGACAGGAAAAGCCGGCGACAACGTCTCTGACGAGGAGATCAAGACCGTTCTGGCCGAGGCGCAGTCGGCGGGCGTCATCGAAAGCGAAGAGTCGGCGATGATCTCTGGCGTCATGCGGCTGGCGGACCGCACCGCCCGGGCGCTGATGACGCCGCGGCGGGACGTCGAAATTATCGATATCGACGACAGTCTCGATGAAATCCGGGCGCAGTTGCACCGGACGAAGCGGTCTCGACTCCCGGTCCGCAAAGGCAGTTCCGACGAGGTGATCGGCATCCTGCCGGTCAAGGATTTTTACGATTCGATATCGGAACACGGCAGCGCCGATATCCAGGCTCTGACGCAGGACGTCCCGGTCGTATCAGACCTTGCAACCGCGACCAGCGTGATCGAAGCCATCAGGAAATCGCCTGTTCATATGGTGCTGGTGTTTGACGAATACGGCCATTTCGAAGGGATTGTTTCGTCAGGCGACATTCTGGAAGCGATCATGGGCGCGCTGCAGGAGGGACCGGTCGATGAGCAGGCCATCGCGCGTCGAGACGATGGTTCCTATCTCGTCTCCGGCTGGGCGCCGATCGACGAATTCGCCGAGTTCCTGAATCTCAAGCTCGAGGACGATCTCGAATATCAGACCGTGGCCGGCCTGGTGTTGGAGGAACTGAAACATCTGCCGGAATTGGGGGAGAGCTTCACGAGAGATGGATGGCGCTTCGAGGTCATCGATCTCGATGGCAGGCGCGTGGACAAAATCCTCGTCTCTGAAGTTCGCGACTGAGCTCTACGGGCGCAACATCGAAACGATCCGCATCCGCCACAGGAAAGACGTGGCCCGACATCAGGAGGTATCGCCATGGCATGGTCCGCCAGCCAATATGTGAAGTTCGAGGACGAGCGTACGCGGCCGGCGCGCGATCTTCTGGCGCAGGTACCGCTGCAGGGGCTTCGCCGCGCTGTCGACCTCGGCTGCGGCCCGGGCAATTCGACCGAGCTCATCATCGAGCGCTATGGGGCTGCCGGCGTCTCCGGCCTCGACAGCGACATCAACATGCTGGAGGCGGCCCGCAAGCGGCTGCCGCGCACAGCCTTCGTCGAGGCGGATCTTGGCAGCTGGCAGCCGACGGAGCCCGCCGATCTGCTCTTTGCCAATGCCGTCTTCCAGTGGCTGCCCGATCATCTCGACATTTTCGAGCGGCTGATGGACGGGCTTTCCGAAGGCGGCGTTCTTGCCGTGCAGATGCCCGACAATCTCGGCGAACCCTCGCATCTGGCGATGGAAGAGACTGCCCATGCCGGCCCTTGGAAGGCCGCCTTCGAGGCGAAGAGCGTGCGTCGCCAGCCGCTGGCACCGCCGTCCACATATTATTCCAGGCTGATTGCCAAGGCGGCGCGCGTGGATATCTGGCACACCATCTACAATCACCCGATGGCCGATGCGGGGGCGATCGTCGAATGGGTCAAGGGAACCGGGCTGATGCCCTATCTCGCCCATGCCGGCGAGAGACATCGCGAGGCTTTTCTCGCCGATTATCTGGAACGGGTGGAAAAGGCCTATCCGAAGCTGTCGGACGGGCGGGTGCTGCTGCGGTTCCCACGGATTTTCATCGTAGCGGTGAAGAAATGACCGACTGCGAACGACGTGCTTTATTTGACGGCGGCCAGTCCGCCAGCCAACAGCGCATCCAGTTGGGCGATCTCCGCTGCGGTGAGGCTGATGCCTTCGGCTTCCGATTTGATGCGCTCGGCGAAGCGGCGCTGCGACGGAAGCCGCGCGCCTTGTCCCACAATCGTATCGAAGAGCACTTCGGCGCGCGCGAACGGATCGCCGGGGCGGCCCCTGGCGAAGGCTTCGGGTGACATCGCAATGATCAGTTCGCCATGGAACGGCGCCAAGATCGTCGTGCCGAGATAGTCTAAGACCTCGGGACTGGTGAGATCGCCGATCATGATGCCGGCGAGCAGCTCTATCATGGTGGCGATGGCGGACCCCTTATGGCCGCCAAAAGGCATCATTGCGCCTTCAAGCGCGGCCGCCGGGTCAGTGGTCGGATTGCCGTCAGCGTCGATCGCCCAACCCTCCGGCAGTTGCTTGCCGGCGCGCCGGTGCAGTTCGATCTCACCGCGCGCCGCCACCGACGTGGCAAAATCGAACACGTAGGGCGGCTGGTCTTTGCGAGGCCAGCCGAAGGCAAGTGGATTGGTGCCGAGCAGAGGCTTGCTGCCTCCGGATGGGGCAACCGTCGCATAGCTCGGACACATCACCAATGCCGCCAGGCCGTGCGCGGTCAGCGCCTCGACCTCGGGCCACAGGGCCGAGAAGTGCGAGCAATCGTTGATGACCATCGCGGCGATGCCAAGCCGCTTGGCGCGTTCCGCCAGGGCGGGTACGCCCAGTTCAAACGCCGCGCTGGCGAAACCGCCCCGCGCATCGACCCTGACGATGGCGCTGCCGTCATCCGGTGCAACGACGGGAGCGGCATCAGGCATCACCTTGCCCGCCTTTACCGTGCGCAGCGCACCCTCGATGCGGTATATTCCGTGCGACTTGCAGGCATCGCGTTCTCCGGCCACGATGACATGCGCCAAAGCCGCCGCCTGCACCTTGTTCAATCCTGCGCGCTCGAAGATGGCAACAACTCGATTTTGCAGGGCTTCGATGCTCATGGTAACGGCTTCAGTCACGCAATTCTCCATCCAAGATCAAGTTCCGCTTTCGCCCGCCCTGCTTTTGGCCGCCAGTGACACGCTGGCAAGTCCTCCACTGCCTTGCAGCCCAGCTGCGCCATCGTTGCCCTCAGTTCGGCTTTCAGGACGTTCATCAAATGATCGCCGCCGCGACGCCCGATGGCGGCGGAAGCAAACAGGAATGGCCGGCCGATCAGGACAAAATCGGCGCCGAGCGCCAGCATCCGGGCGATATCGAGGCCGGAGCGCACGCCTCCGTCTGCGAAAAGCAAGGCCTTGGGGCCAAGTCGTTCGCGGATTTCACCGATGACCTCCGCCGCCGACGGCGCGGCGTCGAGTTGGCGTCCCCCATGATTGGAGAGGATCAGACCATCGCCGCCCAAGGACATATATTCCTCCGCTTCGTCGGCGCGAAGCACACCCTTGACCAGGATCTTGCCTGGCCATGCGTCTCGGATTTTCTTGAAGCGCTCGCGCGTGACGTGACCCGTCATCACCCTGCCGACAAATTCGGCCGCTGCGGCAAGGCTCGAGCCCTTCGGGTAGTAGGGCGAGAGATTGGCGAAGTCGGGAGCGCCGTTTTGCAGAATGCCCATCGCCCATGACGGACGCATCGCCACCTGCATGATCGTCGAAAGGTCATAGACCGGCGGGATGCTCAAACCATTGCGGATGTTGCGCTCGCGCCGCGTGGACGCTGGAATGTCGACAGTCACGACAAGAACGTCGTAGCCCGCTCTGCGCGCCCGATCCACCATGTCCTCTTCCATGGCGGGATCATTGGGTGGATAGAACTGGAACCAAGTGTGATCACCGCCTGCAGGACGGATCGTCTCAAGCGAGGTGTTGGCGAAAGTGCTGAGGATATAGGGAAGGTTATGCTGCCTGGCAGCCTGTGCCAGCGGCAGCTCCGACCCGGGCCACAGAAGGCCGGCCAGCCCAAGCGGCGCGACGGCAAATGGCGCGTCGAAACGATGACCGAACAGGCTTGCGCCGATATCGGGCTCGTCAGCGTCGGCCAGGTAGCCCGGCATAAGCACAACCTCTTCCATGGCCGCCAGATTGCGCCGCAAGGAAGCTTCGCGCCCGAGTCCGCCGGCGAGATAGTCCCAAGCGAAACGCGGCATGCGTCTTTGGGCGGCTTTTTCCATGTCCGCGACGCAGGGAAACCGTCGTTCTAGCGCTAGGTCCATCTCGGGTGCTTCGATGTTGAGGAGGAAGGGGACCGCTGATCGCCTGGCGTTTCGCGGCGGGGACTGGTTGCTTCGATCAGGGTTCGTTTGACGTCATTGCGCCAAGCAGTTTCGGCAGGTCGCCGAAGCGCGCGACAAGGCTGAAGACGATCGCTGCGGTCGCCACGAACAGGATCGTCACCGCCGCCATGGTCGGCGTGTAGCCGTATCGCAGCGAATTGAAGATCTTGATCGGCAGCGTTTCCAGCGTGAAACCGACCGTCATGTAGGCAACGATATATTCGTTGAGCGACAGCACAAAGGCAAAAGCGTAGCCCGACACGATGTACGGCGAGATCAGCGGCAGAACGACGGTTCGGAACACCGTGCGGTCGTCGCCTCCTAAGGTCGAGGCGGCCTCCACCAGCGAGCGGTCGATCGCCGAAAAGCCGAGCGAAATGGTCACCAGCGGCAGCGTGACGAAGAAAATGGCGTGGCCGACCACCGCTGTCCAGGGTTGCCCGTAAAACCCGGTCGTGGCCCAGAAGGTCAGCAGGCCGAGCGCCGTGATAACCGGCGGCAAGGTGAAGGGCGCCACGCCAAGCAACTGGAAAATATTGGCCCAAGGCGCGTGGCGGCGCCAGAGGAACCAGGCGAGCGGCAAGGCGATCAGCACCGCAAGCGCCGCCGACGACAGCGCCAGCACAAGCGACGCGATCAGCGCGTTGCGCCATTCCATATCGAGAAATATCTGGCCATACCAGCCGAGCGAGAAGCCTTGCGGCGGGAAGGTGAGGCTCTGCTTGGCATTGACCGAAACGCCGGCGACAATGATCAGCGGCAAAGCGAGAAACAGTCCGACGACCCCGAAAAGAACGTTGCGGAGAATGGTCATTTGCTCGCCCCTCCTTGGCGGCCAACGAGCAGGGTGAGCGCTACAAGGGCCAGTGTGACCAACACCAGGAAAACCGCCATGGCAGCCGCGAAGGGCATGTTCGACTGATAGATCGCCTGGTCGGTAATGTGCACGGAAAGCGTCCAGTGCTGCGGCCGGCCGAGCAGTTGCGGCAACAGATAGGACCCGAGCGCGAAGATGAAAACCATGATCAGCGTGGCGAGAATCGTGTCGCGCAACGCAGGCACGACGACGGTGAAGAAGGCCTTGACCGGCGAAGCGCCAAGCGTACGCGCCGCCTCCGAAAGAGTCGGATCAAGTCGCACCAGCGCGGGGTAGAGCACCAGGACCGTATAAGGGAAGGCCTGATAGACCATGCCTGTGACGACGGCTCCGATGCTCGGCGTCAGGGCGACTGCCTGCTGCATGAGGCCGAGCCATACAAACAGATTGGTGATGCCGGCCGTGCGCGAAAACAGCGTCGACCAGGCGAAACCGATGATCACCTCAGACAAAGACAGGATCGAAAGGAGTGCGACCAGCCAGGCCACCTGGGTGCTCCGCTTCATGCGGATCAGCAGGTATGTGAAAGGCAGGGCCAGAACGACACAGGTTGCGGCCACCGCGATCGCAAGCAGCAACGAGAAGCTGAGCACGCCGCCGAAGAAGGCTGAGAGGAAGCGAACATAATTGTCGAAGACGAAATCAGGCGTGTAGAAGCCGCCCTGCTGGCGTTTGAAGAAGCTGACGGAAATCATCGTACCGAAAGGCACGACGAAGAAGACGATCAGCATGATTGCCGGGAATGCGAGTGGGGCATAGTCGCCGAGCGTCTGCGGGGGTTCGCGTCTCATTGCTCGAGCACCACGCAATCCTTGTCGGTGAGCGCAATGCCCACCCTCTGGCCCACCGCCACGTCAGGGCGCTCGCGCGGCGTCGAGACCGCAATGAACTGCTGACCGCTGACATTGACAAAGGTTTCGACGACGCCGCCGAGATCGCGCACGAAGGTGACCTCGCCCGTCAATGCGCCGGCCTCGGGCGGCCCCAGGCGCACGTCTTCCGGCCGGATCGAAAGCGTGGCGCGCTCGACGCCCGCCGACAGCGACAGGGCGGCGACGGGCTGCCCCAGTATGCTGACTGCGCCGCCCTCTCGTCTGGCCTCGACCAGATTTGTCTGGCCAATGAAATCCGCGACGAAGCTGTCTGCCGGCCTGCGATAAATCTCCGTCGGCGACGCCGCCTGGCGTATCTGACCGCCGTTCATGACCACGACCGTATCGGCCATGGTCATCGCCTCGCGCTGGTCGTGCGTGACGGCGATCGTGGTGATGCCGAGCCGCTGATGAAGCTGGCGAAGCTCCACCTGCATGGCTTCGCGCAGCTTGGCATCAAGCGCTGACAGCGGCTCGTCGAGCAGAAACAGTTTCGGCGAAATCGCCAGTGCCCTTGCGATTGCGACGCGTTGCCTCTGGCCGCCGGAAAGTTTCGACACGGAGCGGTCAGCGTAGCCCTGCAAATAAATCATCGCCAGCAGCTCTTCGACGCGCTTCGCCTGCTCGTCCTTGGGACGGCCGCGAATGCGCAGTGGATAGGCGATATTCTCGCCTACCGTCAGGTGCGGGAACAGCGCCAGCGACTGGAACACCATGCCAAGCTCGCGCTGGTGCGTCGGCGTCCTGGTGATGTCTTTCCCGTTGAGCGTGATGCGGCCCGAGGTCGGCAGATCGAGACCTGCGATCATGCGCAACAAGGTCGTCTTGCCGCAGCCGGAGGGGCCGAGCAGACAGACGAATGCCCCGTGCGGCACCGTCAGGTCGACATTGTCGACGGCGCGAATGACGTTGAAGTCCTTGACGATATTCTGAAGCGTGAGTCCCGACATATGCCTCTTCCCGACCGAAAGGCAGGCCCCTGAACGGGGCCCGCGAAAGCACGATGAGCGTCAGCTGGCGATCATTTCCGTCCACTTCTCGTTCAGCCAGTCGGCCTTGGAGAGGTACATGTCGTAGTGTGGAATGATCGGTTCGATGTCGGAGGAAACCGCCGCAAATTCCTTCTCGTTCAGATCGGTCGTTTCGCGCTTGACCGTTGGCGACGTGCCCACCTTGCGTGACAGCACGGCCTGGATCGTAGGCTGACACATATAGTCGATGAAGATATGCGCCTCTTCCGTCTTCTTCGACGCCTTCGACAGCGCCCACGAACCTGCGTCCTGAATGCCGCCCTCCTTCGGGAAGGTCGAGCGAACGGGCTGACCGTCCGCGGCGGCGAGGCCGGTCACGTCGTGATAATACTGTCCCATCGGAATTTCACCCGACTTCAGCGCCTGTTCGAACTGCGCCTCGTCGCGATACCACAGTCGTACATTCGGCTTCAGCTCGGCCAGCTTGGCGAAGACCTTGAGGATGCTCTCCTCAGTGTCGAGGGCCTGGGCGCCGCCGAAATAGGTCTTTGCCGTCACGTCGAGCAGGAAGGAGTTGGACACGAGCGCCAGCAGACCGAGCTTGTCGGCATTGGCAGGGTCCCACAGCGCTGTCCAGCTGGTCGGCGCTTCCTTGTAAACATCTGTGTTGGTGACCAGGGTGATGAACCATGAGACCGCGCCGATGCCGGCGACGCGGCCATCCGGGTATTTGTTGATGAAGCGCTCAAGCAGGTTGCTGGAATTCTTGATCTTGGCGAGATCGAGCGGAGCCCAGAGCTCTGTGGCCTGGCCCTTGCGCATTGACACCTGCGACATCATCGAAACGTCAGCCGGCGCCTGACCTGCCTGGGCTGCCTGCTGCATCTGCACCAGCCAGGCCTCACCGGTCGGCTCTGCGACGGATTCGACCGCGATGCCGGTCGCCTTGGTGAACTCCGGAAAGATGTTCTTGTCGAACGAGTCCTTGAAGTAGCCGCCATAAACACCGACCTTCAGCGACTTGTCCTGGGCGCGCAGCACGTTGGGCATTGCCAACATGGCTACACCAGCACCTATTCCGACGCCGAGCACGGTACGGCGGTTCATTGTCAATTTCGTCATCGTCTTTCTCCTAACCGATGCGGCACGCCGCTTCCCTCTTTCAATGTATTCGAGGCCTTTGCGGCCTTCTTGTCGTTCCTGGCCTTGGGCTGCGGCCAGGCCCGTCACGCGGTACGGCGGATTGCCGGGCTGAACGCCATCAGGCTCAATATTTCGAACAGCATCTGCGCGCCGGCATGGGCTGTGTTGGTGGTAGCGTCATACTGGGGCGCAACCTCGACGACATCGCCGCCGACCAGGTTCACGCCTTTGAAGCCGCGGATGAGCTCCAGGACCTCGCGGGTGCTGAAGCCGCCAATCTCCGGCGTGCCGGTGCCCGGCGCGAAGGAAGGATCGAGGCTGTCGATGTCGAAGGAAAGATAGGTCGGCCCGTCACCGATGATGGCCTTCGCCTTCTCGATGATTGCAGGGATGCCCATTGCCGAGATCTCCTCGGCATGGATCACCGTCATGCCCGAGGCATAAGAAAACTCCCAGAGATATTCCGCCGAGCCGCGAATGCCGATCTGAATCACGCGCGTCGGGTCGAGCACGCCGTCGAGCACGGCGTTGCGGAACGGTCCGCCGTGGTGGAACTTGGTCAGGTCGTAAGCACCGCCGGTGTCGCAATGGGCGTCGATATGGATCATGCCGACCGGCCGCTCCTTGCCGACGGCCCGCAGAATCGGATGGGTGATCGAGTGGTCGCCGCCTACCGAGAGCGGCAGCACCCCTGCGGCAACGATCTGCGCGACGCGTTTTTCGATATCCTCATGTGACAATTCCAGACGGTAGCGGCTCTGAAACGCTACGTCGCCAATGTCTGCCACGCGCAGTTCCTGAACCGGCGCGCAGCCGAGCACATGGTTGTAAGGACCGATGCGCTCAATGGCGCGCAACGCGCGCGGTCCAAAGCGCGAGCCCGGGCGGTTCGTCACGCCAAGATCCATGGGCACGCCGAGGATCGCCACCTGCAGATCACCGAAATCCGGATTCTCGTTGTCGACCTGCATCAGGGGGGCGGAGAGGAATGTCGGGATTCCCGAATAGGGCGCGAGCCGGGTGCCGCTCTTGTTAAAAATCTTCTCCGCTACCTTGCGGAACTCCGGATGGTGCAATTCACCGCCGTGGCTGTCGCCATATCTGGTTCGGAGTTCGGAAAGCTTGGTTTCATTCCAGGACATGACGGCCTTCTTGAGGATGACGATGCTTCGATCAGGATGGCAAATCGGTCCTCGGCTGCAGCTCTGCCGCAGAGGCCGATGGCTTCTTCAGTGATTGAACGGCAAGCTCGCTGGAAAATCAATTGATATTAATCTACAGTTTTATGCGATTTTTTCTCACAGGTCGTTGTCTCATGTCCAGCCGTCTGCCGCCCCTCAACCCGCTGCGCGCGTTTGAGGCAACTGCCCGCCATGGATCGGTTTCCGCCGCAGGCCGCGAGTTGAATGTCACCCACGGCGCGATCAGCCATCAGATACGCACCTTGGAGGAATCGCTCGGCGTGCGCCTGTTTGAGCGCGGTGGCAAATGGTTGAAGCTGACCAGCCAGGGCGCGTTGCTGATGCCGGTCGTCTCCAACGCATTTTCGGAGATCGCAGCAGCGAAAGCCGCGATGACCCGGCCGGCGACCGGCGGCACGCTGCGGGTAACCTGTGTTGCGGCGGTGCTGTCGCTCTGGCTGATGCCACGGCTGCAGGAGTTCACCGATCAATACCCCGATATTCAACTCGACCTGCGCGCCTCGAATGACTCGAACAATCTGAGTTCCCCGAATGTCGACCTGTGCATTCTCTACGGCGGCGGCAACTGGCCCAATTATTGGTCGCGCCTCTGGAGCCGGATGGAGCTCTTCCCCGTCGCCAGCCCGGCCCTCATGAACAGGCGGCCGCTGCGTTCCCTACGCGATCTGCGCGACCACATGCTCCTGCATGCCGATCGCGGCAATGAGTGGAACACCTGGCTCACCGCAGCCGGCGTTGCGATGCCCGCGCGCCAGCACATGATGAGCGACGCGCGCCTGTCGATCGAGGCCGCCATGTACGGCCATGGCATTGCGCTCGGCGACAACATCACCACCGCGCACATGATTGCACGGGGCGAGCTGGTCGCGCCATTCGATCTTACGGTTCCGGCCAATGACGCGGTCTATGTGGCCTGCCGATCCGAGGCTCAAGCGACGCCAATCGTCCGCGTCTTCATCGACTGGTTCTATGCTTCGCTAGTCCGCAACTGAGCATGGGTTGAGGCTGCTTGGCTGAGCGCCAACCTTGACATCGCCACGCCCGCTGCAACTCACCGGCTCTCGGCACTCCCGCCGCCCCAGTGTGTCAAATGGGCGTTACATCTCGCCACTTATGTTGCCGCGAAACCGGCAGGCAGTATAGTCGGCGGCAAAATCGGAGACGACACACATGCACGCTGCCCCTACCCCGCCGGTCACCCTTGTCATCTTCGGCGCCACGGGCGACCTGACGCGCCGCCTCCTGGTGCCGGCGATCATCAACCTGACGCGCCAGGGCCTCGTTGGTGAGGACCTCAGCATTCTCGGCATCGGCATCGAAGCGGGCGACGACGAATTCCTGCGCGGGCGGCTCGATGCCTTCCTCAATCATCTGAACGGAGACGAGCAGACGGTCAAGGACCAAGCCTGGGAGAGCCTGCGCCGGCGCATTTCCTATATGTCGGGCGATTTTACCAAGGATGACATCTTTATCGAAATCGGCAAGCGGTTGGGGCCGAACGCCAATGCCGCCTTCTATCTCGCGGTGCCGCCATCCTTCTTCGGCATCATCGTTGAGAAGCTTGCCGCCCATGGGCTCACCGATGAAAGCGAGGGCGTCTTCCGCCGCGTCGCGATCGAGAAGCCGTTCGGCACCGATCTCGCCTCTGCGCGGGCGCTCAATGCGCAAATCCTCGCCCAGATCGGCGAAAGCCAAGTCTACCGGCTCGATCATTTCCTAGGCAAGGAGACGGTGCAGAACCTGATGACGGCGCGTTTCGCCAACATGATCATTGAGTCGCTGTGGAACAGCCGCTATATCGACCACGTGCAGATCACCGCCGCCGAGATCGTCGATATCGGCGGCCGAGGCAAATTCTACGATGCCACGGGGGCGCTGCGCGACATGGTGCCGAACCATCTCTTCCAGCTCTTGGCGATGATTGCCATGGAGCCGCCGAACAGCTTCGATGCAGAGGCGATCCGCAACGAGAAGAGCAAGGTGCTGAAGGCACTGCGCATCTATACGCCAGAGGAGGCAAAGACGCATGGCGTGCGCGGCGCCTATGCGGCCGGCCCGTTGAACGGCGTCGATCTTCCCGCCTATCGCGACAGCAAGGATGTTTCGCCCGACAGCCGGACCGAAACCTATGTGGCGCTGAAGCTCTATGCCGATACCTGGCGCTGGGCCGGCGTGCCCTTCTATTTGAGAACCGGCAAGGCACTGACGGCACGCGACACCGAGATCGTCATCACCTTCCAGCCGGTGCCCTTCGCGCAGTTTCGCGAGACCGAGGTCAATCGCCGCCTGCCGCCGAACCGGCTGGTGATCCAGGTACAGCCGGACGAGGGTTTGAGCATGGAAATCTCGATCAAGTCGCCGGGGCTTTCGGTCGATACGACGCCCGTGTCGCTCGATTTCCGCTATGCGGACAAGTTCGATATCGGCAAGACGACGGGTTATGAATCGCTGCTCTACGAACTCTTCATCGGCGACCAGACGCTGTTTCAGCGCGCCGACGGCATCGAGGCCGGCTGGGCGGCGGTGCAACCCTTCCTCGACATCTGGAGCAAGGATCCGAGCACGCCCGAAGCTTACGCGCCGGGCAGCATGGGTCCCGCCTGCGCCGACGAGCTCATCGAGCGCGACGGACGCAAATGGCACGAACTCGGGGTCATCCTGCACCGCGACAGCCAGAACGGCAAATAGGGCGTGCCTGATCATTGACCTTCGCGGCATGCCGGGCTGACGGAGGCGCCGCTGTTGCCGCCCTGCGTGGCAAGCGCGCCACGGGCCTTGCGCGGCGGGCAGCGCGCCCAGTCGACGCGGCCGCTCGGAACGCCGTTGTCGACGCTGCCTGTTTCGATCGAGTCGAGCGGGATGACCAGCCCGGCTTGCGGCTCCGCGCCCGGCGCCGTGCCGAGCGGCGGCGTGCCATCGAAGCGGCCGCTGGCATCCATGCCCATGTTCGATTGGGCAAGAACCGGACCAGAAAGGCTGAGGAGAGCGATCGACGTTGCTGCAATGAACCTGCGCATGATGCTGTTCCTTCTGATGTCAACGATGCGGCAGAAACAGCAATTCTACTCCCTTGTTCCCTCTGGAGCGAGTACGGGCGATCAAAGTTTGGCGAGCAGATTCAAAACGTCCTTGGGGCTCAATCACGCCAGCGCGACAGCAGCGTCTCGAGGCCCGTGGGAAAGAGATCGAGGCCGGCGTCACGCAGCATGTCGCGACCGAACCAGCGCGCCGTCGCCGCCGTTTCGTCCAGTTCGCAATAGCGGATCTCGGCGCGCTCGTAGAGGGCTTGATCGGCCAGTTCGACATCGGCGGCGAAGATGAATTCATGGCCGATCGAACCATGGTGTTCGAAGATATTTTCGAGAACATGCCAGGGGCCGACGATGCGGATTTCCGTGCCGAGCTCCTCCCGGATTTCGCGGTGCAGGGCCTGTTCGCGCGTCTCGCCGAATTCGATCGAGCCGCCGAGCGGCCGGACACCTTTGATGCGGCCACTGTCATCTTCCACTTCCGCGGCGAGCAAGCGGTTCTCTCGCCAGGCAAGGCCGATCACCTTCGCCCTGATCTGCTGCGGCGGGCGCCAGACGGTCATGCAGTTCGTCCATCTTGAGAGCTTCAGGGAGCGATAAAAGTAAGCCCCGCAGCGGCGGCGCGGGGCTCTTGCCGTTCTGTCGTCGTTCAGACGAACTGGCTGAGGCCGGGGACGGAGGCGACGACTTCGTCGACGACCTCTTCGCCGGCATATTGCTTGGCGATCGCAATGGTCTCCTTGGCGAGCGAGGTGATCTCGCCCATGCCGAGGCCCTCGCCCATTAGCTGCTGGCCGAGCCCCATGATGCCGCCGCCGCCGAGCGAGCTCATCAGCCCGCCGAGCAGACCGCCGCCGCCGGCACCGGCGCCATTGAACTGGGCGACGAGATCCGCGCCGCCGGGGATGGCCTCGATCATCCGGGCAACGGGGCCGTCAGCGGCCTCGCGCTGCAGGAAGCCGAGCATCATGCCGAGCGCCTTCTCCGCCTGCTCCGGGGAAATGCCCACGCGATCGGCGATTTCAGTCACAATTCCATTCATCGTCAGCCTCCTCATATTTTTGACGTTAACGTCAACGTTAATCGAGATTCGAATGCAACTCAAGCCAGCGGTTTCGCTTTCGATGCAAACAGTTGTCCGCATTCGCCTGCCTGCTTATAACAGGGAAACAATGGTTCGATGAAGGCGGCGCAAGCCAGACCTTCTCAACAAACGGCGGCAGGGCCGAAGGGAGATTGCGATGATCGAGGACGGCAAGATTTTCATCGGCGCGAGCCGCAATCCCGACGACAGCATCAACAAGCCGGAATATCTCGACCTGAAGTTCGGAAACCGCCACGGTCTCGTCACCGGCGCCACCGGCACCGGCAAGACAGTGACGCTGCAGGTGCTGGCCGAAGGTTTTTCGCGGGCCGGCGTTCCGGTCTTTGCGGCCGATATCAAGGGCGATCTTTCCGGCATCGCCGCCAAAGGCGAGCCCAAGGATTTTCTCACCAAGCGCGCCGAGCAGATCGGTTTCACCGATTACGAATTCGACCAGTTTCCGGTGATCTTCTGGGATCTGTTCGGGCAGAAGGGCCACCGGGTGCGCACCACCGTCGCCGAGATGGGGCCGCTGCTGCTCGCCCGGCTGATGGACGCTTCCGAGCCGCAGGAAGGCGTTATCAACATCGCCTTCAAGATCGCCGATGAGGCCGGCCTGCCGCTGCTCGATCTCAAGGATTTCACCTCGCTTTTGAACTATATGGGCGAGAATGCCACCGAGCTTTCCAGCCAGTTCGGCCTGATCTCCAAGGCCTCGGTCGGTTCGATCCAGCGGGCGCTGCTCGTGCTCGAACAGCAAGGCGCCGAGCACTTCTTCGGTGAACCGGCGCTGAAGATCTCCGACATCATGCGCACCCACACCAATGGTTACGGTCAGATCTCGGTGCTTGCCGCCGACAAGCTGATGATGAACCCGCGGCTCTATGCCACCTTCCTGCTGTGGCTGCTGTCAGAGCTGTTCGAGGAACTGCCGGAAGTCGGCGACCCCGACAAGCCGAAGCTGGTCTTCTTCTTCGACGAGGCGCATCTGCTCTTCAACGACGCGCCGAAGGTTCTGATCGAACGCGTCGAGCAGGTGGTGCGGCTGATCCGCTCCAAGGGCGTCGGCGTCTATTTCGTCACGCAGAACCCGCTCGACGTGCCGGAAACGGTGCTCGCCCAGCTCGGCAACCGCGCCCAGCATGCGCTGCGCGCCTATTCGCCGCGCGAACAGAAGGCGGTGAAGACGGCCGCCGATACGTTCCGCCCGAACCCGGCCTTCGACTGCGCCACCGTCATCACCAACCTCGGTACCGGCGAGGCGCTGGTCTCGACGCTGGAGGCCAAGGGCGCGCCGTCGATCGTCGAGCGCACGCTGATCCGCCCGCCGTCGGGCCGCGTCGGCCCGCTGACCGATGGCGAGCGCCAGCAGGTGATGGACAGGAGTCCCGTCCTCGGCGTCTATGACGAAGACGTCGATCGCGAATCCGCCTTCGAAATGCTGGCGGCGCGGGCAAAAAAGGCGGCGGAAGCAGAGGCCGCCAAGCGGGCGCAGGAAGAAGCGGCCGAACAGCCGGGCACGACCTCCGGCTGGAACCTGCCGGGCTTCGGCAGCGATGATGACAATCGCCAGGGCCGCGGCCAATCGCGCGACAGGTCTTCCGGTTACCAGCGCGAAACGGTGGTGGAAGCGGCGATGAAGAGCGTCGCCCGAACGGTCGCCACCCAGGTCGGCCGGGCGCTGGTGCGCGGGATCCTGGGGAGCTTGAAGCGGTAGACATTTGCCGCGGCAGCGCGCTTGAGCCCCTCATCCGCCTGCGGGCACCTTCTTGGATAAGAAAAATGTAGGATATTGATGCTTGCCGGGCGGGTGGCCGCCCGCCCGGCAGCTGGTTGTCGGATCGTCACCTTCTTA
>NZ_JACHYV010000037.1:0-43426 GCF_014193135.1 Rhizobium sp. BK049 | reverse complement strand
CATCGGGACAGGTAACTGACACCTACCTGCTTGCGCTAGCCAAGGTGCATGGGGGGCAGCTGGCGACATTCGATCGCAAGCTGTCAACAGCAGCGATTACAAGGGGCAATTCTGCCTTGCACCTGATCACCACGAGTAGATCGTGAGTTCCCGTCGATCCATTATGCGATCTTCCTGGCCTAAAACGTGAACGCTATGGCAACAAGCCGCACAATGCTGGCCTCGAAACTCGCGCCGTGCCGGAACTGTTGACCGCTATTTCAATGTCAGTGGCGTAAAGGGCATTTATGGAACTCCGACTACTCCAAATCTATTGTTTCCATTTCTGAGAGAGGAGCTTGAGCGATTTGGCGACCTAATCTTGGAACAGCGATTAATGAGCGCCACTCATTCCAAGAATGAAAGGTCGAACTTCTCGGCCATCACCCGGTAGCCTACGTCGTTGGAATGAATGTGATCGCCGCAATCATACTCGGGACGAAGCCGCGTCGAGCGGGCGGGGTCACACAGTCACCACGCGCGCTTTTCCAGCTTCGCCTACGATCCGGTCACGACCCTCGGCTTCATGCGTGACAGCCTGGCCATGCGCGCCAAGCGCTATATCGGCCACAATCCTGCCGGAGGCGCGATGGTGTTCGTGCTGCTCGTCGCGATCTCCGGCATTGCCGCAACCGGTTACATGATGACGACGGATGCCTATTGGGGCGCGGAATGGGTGGAAGAAGCGCATGAACTGCTGGTCAATGTGACGCTTGGCCTAGTTGGCCTTCACATCGCTGGCGTCCTCCTGGCAAGCATCGAGCATAAGGAAAACCTTGTCCGAGCGATGGTAACCGGTAGGAAGCGAGCCGATTGACCTGGATCGGCATCGCGGCCGCGTAGGAGCCCTGGAGGGCACCTGGGTTAAGGACCTGATCTCGCCCTGGCGTCTACGAACGACCACCGGGCGCGCAGGTGGACATTCTGGCTTCGTGAGCGGCCTGAATGAAAGCCTGGCGCGCGGTCTCCTGCGAGACATGCCCGCTTACGGCGGCGGCGCAGATCTCACTCGCGAATGCGTGTTTTCTTCGCGAGCCTTTCCATCGGTTGGCGAGAAAATCGAGCGCCTCGCTCGCTCCGCAGACAGCCTGAGGGACGCTCATGCCCACCTGGACGAAAACGGGTTCCGACCAGGTTCGTTCTATCTGCTTCTGGGGGGTCATCTTCGATCTCCTGAAGGTTTCGGACTGCGGGCGTGGCAGCTTCACGAGGGCCGGACCACGATCAGGCGCTGGCTGACGGCATCAGGATACCGGGTTCGAATGGCGTGGACGTTGATATCGGTCAATCACCTTGCTCTCGCCCCAGCCGCGCAATCCTCCTTGTCGCTTCAGCCGCAATCATTCCTCGGTGACTTAGGTGGCTGGCGTCGCAGTCATTGCGCGGCGCGAAGGCGATCGGTCCGTCTTCGACGCCTCGAAGCATAGAAATGGTTTGATCCAGCGCAATGTTTGAAACCGGTGTGCATCGTATCCTCAAGGGCGCTCCAACTCGTGGAGAACAACTCAAAGAGGAGAGTCAGGATGTCCATGTTCAGACTGCCAACGATCGCTATGCTGGCCTTGCTCGGCGCCCTCGGTTCCATGGGCAGCGCCTCCGCCCAGACGAAAAGCGCAGACCCGGCCCAGTCTGAGACTAAACCCGAGCCCGACGGATCGGAAATGATGCCAGGAATGATGGGCCGCGACATGACGCCATCTGGCATGTACCCAGGAATGCGCATGATGGGGCCAATGCGCGGCCATATGATGAAGATCATGTTTGCGATCGCCGATGGCGATGGAGATGGCGCAGTTTCTTTCGAAGAGTTGACCGCAATCCACAAACGCGTCTTCGACGCGGTCGACGCGAACAATGACGGCAAAGTCACACCTGAAGAAATGCAGGCGTTCATGCAAGACATGTGATTGGACGCTGGGCATTTGCTGGAGGTTGCACGGGAGCCCAGAGGAGACCTCTCCATGACCTATACGCTGGATAGAACCCTCCGGGCGACCAGAAGCCGGAGCACCGGCAATTGCGTTACATCAATGTCGAGTTGAGACGAATGAAGTAGATGATTGCAATCGTGGCGCGGTCCGCGAGCGATGGAGCATGACATGACGGTACAATATTTTCTCCCGCTGGCAACATATCCCGGTTCAAGTTCCGGATTGATCATTTCGAACGCGGTAACGTTTGCCAGGTATCACGGCGCGCATCTTCGCGCGTGCGCGCTGACAGTCGCGATTCCGCACATCCCTGCCGCGTGGTCGTCTTTGCTGCTCGATACTCCGAAGATGATCGAGCATGCCGAGACTTTGAGCCGTGAACGTGCCGCTACGCTGGTTTCAGCGGCAACGAACCTCGCAGCGGGCGCCGATGTTGAACTTTCTTGTCGAACGGTGAATACCACCTTGTCCCTATTGCACGACACGGCAGTCACGGAAGCACGTTTTTTCGATCTCGCGATTCTCGAATCTATCGCGGAGGTTCCCGATACCCGTATTGTCGCCGAAGCGATCATATTCGGATCCGGCCGGCCGGCCATCATCTTTCCCAACAAGACCCTTGCGGGCCCATTCGACCATCTGGTCATCGCCTGGGACGGAAGCCGAGCCGCCGCTCGGGCCGTGAACGATGCAAACCCGTTCATTCACAAGGCCAAGCGCGTCTCGGTCCTATCTCTGATGGGCGAAAAACCGCTGCCTGAGCCAAGCGGAGCGCACCTTGCTCAAATCCTGGTTTCGAGTGGCGTCAATGCAAGCGCAACGGTCGCTCGGTTTAGTTCGTCATCGATCGGTCAGAGTATTCAGCATACGGCACTGGAACTGAGTGCTGACATGCTGGTCATGGGAGGGTTTGGGCACTCTCGGTTGCGCGATTTGGTCCTGGGCGGAGCAACCGATGGCGTGTTGCACGAGCCTCTGCTGCCGGTGCTCATGTCACATTGACGAACTGTCTCCGCCACGCCTTACGACTGGTTCCGGCTGCTATCGAGCGGCGGGCCTTACCGGGTTCGAACGGCGTGGACGTTCATATCGATCAAACCGGGCACCTCGGCCCAGCAATTCAGTCCTGGAGCGGCAGGTGCCCATCGCGCACTCACGGGTCAGAAAGAGAGCGCTCGACGCGCACGCTTCGAGTGTCGCCGGATGGCTTTACCAGCAGGACGCCGACGACCGTCCCGACCATGAGGACCAGGAGGACGAGGAGAAGCCTCGACATGACGGCGTCCGCGATGGCCCTGATAAGCATGACATAAAGTCTCCGAGGACGATTTCATCGTTTGAGGCGGCTCACCATGCGGAGGCCAGCGTTATCTTGTTCACGACGCCGGCGACGCCGCGGACGCTTTCCGCCGCCACCCTGGCCGCGGAGCGTTCCAGCTCCGTCTCGACCTCTCCCCTCAGGGTGACTACCCCGTCGGAGACTGTCGCGTTGACCATAGGGGGCGTTATTTCGAGCTCGGCTTCCAAGCGGCTACGAACGGCGGTCCCTAGGGCCTGGTCGCCGGAAGCGGTGCACTGCCGTGGAACATCGAGAAGCGCTCGCATCAAGTCGCGACGGCTGATCATTCCGGCGAGCCTGCCGTTTTCGACGACGGGCAGGTGTTTGATGTCGTGGGCCTGCAGGAGTTCGGCGAGCTGGCTCGCCGTGGCGGTCGGGGCGGCGCTGACGACGGGCGTCGACATCACGTCCTTGACGCGCCAGCTTCGAGCCTTCACATAATCCGCCAGTGCGTCTTCGCGGTCGCGCGTATGCGGTACGGTCCGTCTCGCCCAGGACGACGCTACCCGGCGCAGCAGGTCTCCCTCGGTGACAATGCCCGTGAGCCTCCCTTCGCCATCGACGACGGGCACCGCGCCGATCTTGCTGGCGTTGACGATTTCGACGGCTTCTCTAACGTTGTGTCCCTCGTCGAGCGTCGTCACGGGGGTCGTCATGATGTCTCTAGCGAGCATCGCGCTGTCTCCTTGTTGATCGGACAATTACGGAGCCACCACGCGTTAAGCGCATTGACGTGGATCAAGGCGTACACGAGAGGCCGTCTTTCCCGCGACGGCGTCTCCGGAACCTCCCGACCAAGTGCGGCATCAGGCTCGCCGGCGGGCGACAGTTGCTACTTAATTCCGGTCATCTGTCGCCCTGGGAGGGAGCGTGCCCAGCGCCAATTCTGGATTTCCGGCATGTCCTCTCCACGCTCCCGCACGAACGCCCGGTGCTCGTTGAGCTTTGCATGCAGGGCTGCGATCACATCTGGCACCTTTTCGGCAAGATCGGGCACTCGCGCGATCGCCTCAAGAGCGAGATGATACCTGTCCAGCTCGTTCAATACGGTCATGTCGAACGGCGTCGTCGTCGTTCCCTCCTCCACGAACCCACGCACGTGGATGTTGCCGTGATTGGTGCGCCGGTACGTCAACCGGTGGATGAGGTAGGGATAGCCGTGGTAGGCGAAGATGACCGGCCTGTCCTTCGTGAAGATGCCATCGAACCGTGCATCGTCGAGGCCATGAGGATGCGCTTTCGGATCCTGCAGCGCGAGCAGATCGACGACGTTGACCGTCCTGATCTTGAGATCTGGTATCGCCTCGTGCAACAGCATCACGGCAGCGAGCGTCTCCATGGTCGGCACGTCTCCCGCACATGCCATCACGACGTCCGGCGCGCTCGTATCGTTCTCGAAGCTTGCCCAGTCCCAGACGCCCACGCCCTCCTCGCAGTGCTTGGCCGCCTCGTCGATCGAAAGATATTGAGACTCCGGCTGCTTGCCCGCAACGATCACGTTGACGCGGTCGTAGGTCTTCAGGCAGTGATCGCCGACCCACAGGAGGGTGTTGGCGTCCGGCGGTAGATAGATGCGGACGATGTCGGCCTTCTTGTTGGCGACCAGATCGACGAAGCCGGGGTCCTGATGCGAGAAGCCGTTGTGGTCCTGTCGCCAGACATGCGACGTCAGGAGGTAGTTGAGAGACGATATCGGCTCCCGCCAACCCAATCCTCGCGAGACCTTGAGCCACTTGGCATGCTGGTTGAACATCGAGTCGATGAGGTGGATGAAGGCCTCGTAGCATGAGAAAAGCCCGTGGCGACCGGTAAGGAGATATCCCTCCAGCCACCCCTGGCAGAGATGCTCGCTGAGAACCTCCACGACCCGGCCATCCCTGCCGAGATGGACGTCATAGTCTTCAATTTCTTGCATCCAGACTCGGTCAGTCTGTTCGAACACCGCACCCAGCCGGTTGGATTCGGTCTCGTCCGGGCCAAAGATCCGGAAGTTTTTGGCCTCGGCATTGAGCCGCATTACATCCCGCAGATACCGTCCTAAAATCTCTGTCGACTGGACCTGGGCAGCACCACGAACGTCGATCGCGACCGCGTGGTCGCGAATGCTTGGTAGCTGCAGCTCCCTGCGCATGCGTCCACCGTTCGCGTAGGGCGTCGCTCCCATGCGCTTCTCACCAGTCGGCGCCAGGGCCCGCAACTCGTCCTTGAGCCGCCCGTCCGCTTCGAACAGGTCATCGGGATCATAGCTCCGCATCCAGTCTTCGAGGATTTTTCGGTGGCCGGCATCACCGCGGCAATTGGCGACAGGCACCTGGTGGGCGCGCCAGAACCCCTCCACCTTCTTGCCGTCGACCTCCTTCGGCCCGGTCCAGCCCTTGGGGCTGCGAAGCACAACCATGGGCCACCGCGGCACGCCGGCCGCGGGCGACCCGTTCCTCGCCGCCGCCTGCAAGGATTCGATGATGTCCAATGCCCGGTCGAAGGCGGTCGCCATCTGCCGATGCATGTCCGCCGGCTCGTGGCCCTCGACGAAGATTGGCTCATATCCAAATCCGACGAACAGGCTGCGGAGATCCTCGTCACTTGTCCTCGAAAGGATCGTCGGATTTGCGATCTTGTAGCCGTTGAGATGCAGGATCGGCAGCACCGCGCCGTCGCGAGCAGGATTGAGAAATTTCGTCGAATGCCAGGCCGCCGCGAGTGGTCCTGTCTCCGCTTCGCCGTCGCCGACCACGCAGGCCACCACGAGGTCCGGGTTGTCGAACGCGGCGCCGAACGCGTGGACCAGCGCATATCCGAGTTCGCCGCCCTCGTGGATCGAACCGGGAGTTTCCGGGGCGACGTGGCTGGGAATGCCTCCCGGAAACGAAAACTGCCTGAACAGCTTGCGCATGCCGTCGGCATCCTGGGAGATGCCGGGATATACCTCGCTGTATGTCCCCTCGAGATAGGTGTTCGCGACCATTCCCGGCCCGCCATGGCCAGGCCCGCACACATAAAGGACGTCCAGGCCACGAGCCTTGATGACGCGGTTGAGATGGATGTAGATGAAGTTGAGGCCGGGCGTCGTTCCCCAATGTCCGAGAAGGCGGGGCTTGATATGTTCCGGCAGAAGCGGCTCGCGCAGAAGCGGGTTATCCATGAGGTAGATCTGGCCGACGGACAGATAGTTTGCGGCCCGCCAGTAGCGGTCGATGAGTTCGAGTTCGCGAGCGGCGAGCTGAAGGCTGCGATATTCAGACATGTTCGATCCTCAAATGCTTGTGCCGGCTGATGACTTCCATCGCTTCTTCGGCGATGACCTGTTCCTCGTCCGTCGGAACGACGAGAGCGACGATTTCGCTTTCCCTTGAGCTGATCACAGCCGCATTCATCTTGTTCGCAGGCTCGCTCAACGAGAGACCGAGCCAACCCAGATGGTGGGCGACGCCATTGCGTATCTCCGGCTGGTTCTCGCCTACGCCGGCGGTGAAGACGATCGCGTCCACCCCGCCCAGAGAGACGGCTAGCCTTCCTATCTCGCCGGCGATCCTGAAGCAGAAGAGGTCTATGGCTTCCCTGGAAGCCGGATGAAAGTCCTCCAGCAGGACCCGGACGTCCCCGCTTTTCCCGGAGACGCCGTGCAGCCCGCAACGGTGGTAGAGGAAATCCTCGAGACCGTCTGCGTCGTGGAAATTGTTGCGCAGAAGGTGGACGACGGCGCCGGGATCGAGCGAGCCCGGCCGGGTCGACATCGGAACTCCGTCCAGCGGAGAGAAGCCCATGCTGGTGTCTATGCCGACGCCGTCGATCATCCCGCAAAGGCTTGCGCCGCTTCCAAGGTGCGCGCAGACGACACGCCCGGCGGCGAGGTCGGGATCGTGTTTCCTGAGTTCGCGGGCGACGTACTTATAGGAAAGACCGTGGAAGCCGTATCTGCGGAGACCTGCATCGTGCAGCGCTCTTGGAATGGCGAGCCGTGCGGCAAGGCTGCTCTGCGAAAAATGGAATGCGGTGTCGAACGAAGCCGTCTGCGGTATGTCCGGATATGCGCTCCGCACTGCGTGGACGATCGCCAGCGCCGGAGGAAGGTGCACCGGCGCGAGATGCGTCAGATCTTCGATTTTGAGGACGACATCGGACTCCAGCAGAACGGGGCCATTGAAGGTCTGTCCTCCGTGGACGATGCGATGGCCGGCCACGACGGGGTCGAATCCTCCGCGGACGATGCAATCGACGACCTGCGAAACCAGCCGCGCATCGATCACTGTCCCGGACGGAAGATCGACAGTCTCATCCCCGTCAGAGAATCGGAAGGTGAATCTTGACTGGTCTCCAAGCGTGGCAACACCGCCTCCCAGCCGGCGCGCCAGACCGTCCTCCAGCCTGAAGACGCCGACCTTCAGACTGGAGGATCCAGCGTTGAAGGTGACGGCAACCTTATCCATGGCCCGAAGCCCTGGAGCGTGCAGTCCCGGCAGACTTCGCAGCCACCTTCGTTGCAGTCTGCCTGCCTGCCTCCTTTTTTGCCTCCTCGAAGAACTCGCATGCGTACTCGAGGACGCACGTCTCGTCTTCCGACGACAGACCGAACGACGCGCACTGCTCCTTCATTGCCCGCAGGACCTTCTTCTTTAACGCAGCGACCGCAAAGGCATTCTTCGAAGCGAGAACCTCCCTCAGGCAGGTTATAGCGACGACCTCCAGGACGGTAAGCTTGCCTTGCACCTCGCCCTGGGTCGGTATCGCGAAGCGTTCGCCGCCCCGCTTGCAGTCACGATCCATGATCAACATTGCCGTCTCTTCTCCCTTCGGCCGCCGAAACATCGTCCGGGTCCAGTGCGCGTCGAAGCCTGCGCAGCACGACCGCGCGACCCTTCTCGTCGGCGACGGATTTCAGACGATCGGACAGGTCCAGAACGAACCGCTGATAGTCGTTGTTCCAGTCGGGTCTGCCGGGCACGACCGGCTTGATACGTGCAGGCCTCGTGTCTTCGATGAGGCGTGCACCCGCAGGTGAAAGCTCGTAGGCGTCGTCCAGCGACGGGCAGACGACCTTTGCGGAAGCTTGCTGCGGGAGCCGGGCGGACATCGCTTCACGAGCGCTCTCCTCTCCATGGACAAGGAAGATCGTCTTCCGGATTGGTTCCCGCTCGGCAACCCACGCATCCAGTTCGCTTGCATCCGCATGTCCGCTGTAGGCGTCGAGCGTCGCCATCCTGGCGCAGACGTGAATCTCATCGCCCTGGATGCGGACGTCGGTCGCGCCCTCCTGCAGGATGCGGCCGAGCGTCCCCGCCGCCTGGAACCCCACGAACAGCACGGTGCACTCCTGCCGCCAGAGCCAGTTCTTCAGGCGGTGGCGGATCCGCCCCGCCTCGCACATTCCGCTTGCAGCGATGATGATGTGAAAGCCACGGACGAGATCGAGCGCCTTCGACTGCTCGGCCGTCTCGGTGAAGCGGACGTTTGGTGCGTTCAGAGCGCGAAGGAACGCCTTGCCGTGACCGAGGTCGGCCGCATGCTTCTTGAAGGCCTCGGTCGCTCGCGACGCGAGCGGCGAGTCTATCATGATGGGGCACCGCGGCACCTCTCCTTCGTCCATGAGGGCGACAAGATCGGTCAGCACTTCCTGCGTCCTCTCGACGGCGAAGGAGGGAATGAGAAGAACCCCGCCGGGGCTGTTCGAACTCGCCACCACTTCACGCAGCCGATCCCGTCGATCCTCCAGGGCGTACTCTTCCCGTTCCCGGTCTCCGTACGTGCTTTCGCAGATGAGGTAGTCGACCCCGGAAGGCGCCCGAGGGAGATTTTCGAACAACTTGTTGCTCGCGCCGACGTCGCCGGAGAACAAAATTCTTGTCGCCCCGTCGGTGCCGGGCGCTTCGACTTCGATCGATGCGGAACCCATCAGGTGTCCAGCATTCCAGTAACGGAACCTGACGCCGCCGCCGGTCTCCCGCCACTCGCCATACTCAACCACGATGAACTGCGGCAGCATGCTGCGGGCGTCGTCGGCGGTATAGATGGGCTCCACCGTCTCTCGCGCCCTTCTGCGATTCCTTCGATTGAGCTGCCGGACCTCCGACTCCTGGATGTGACCCGAATCCTGGAGCATGATTGTGCAAAGGTCGATCGTTGCTGCCGTTGCAAAGATTGGCCCGCCATATCCCGCCTTCGCAAGCTTCGGAAGCAGCCCCGAGTGGTCGATGTGCGCGTGCGTGAGCAGCACGGCGTCGATCCGCGATGGTTCGAAGGGGAATGGCTTGTAGTTGAGCTCCTTCTCCGACTTCGAGCCCTGGAACATTCCGCAGTCGATCAAAATGCGTGTGCTACCGGCTTCCAAAAGGAAACATGATCCGGTCACCGAGCCCGCAGCGCCATGGAAGTGAAGGATCGGATTGGCCATGACAACTCCTATGTGTTGTCAGGGACTTTAAGGCACCTCGGACGACCGCACGTTGACGAAGGTCAAAGACATCTTCGGCGTTCGCCCGACATTCGGTCAATTGGAAAGATGCAGGTCGCGACGGTTCAATTGACCGAGCGCAACGCCGGAAATTTTGGACGGCGCATCATACTCCCCGAGGCCAACGGGCTTCGGAACCCAACAGGAGGTAGAAATGACGGATCTAGGAATCCAACAGGACGTACTCGACGAGCTGGCGTTCGAACCCAACATCGACGCGGCCCATATCGGCGTGTCGGTGGAAGATGGCATCGCGACCCTCTCCGGTCATGTGTCGACCTATGCCGAAAAGCTGACGGCGGAGGACGTTGCAGCGCGGGTGAAGGGCGTCCGGGCCGTAGCCGTGAACATCGAAGTGCGGTGCGTAGGTCACAAGCAGCATGCGGACGACCAGATCGCATCGCGGGCAATCGACATCATCGCCTGGACCACGGCGCTTCCGGAGGGACCGGTTCATGTAAAGGTCGAGGGCGGCTGGGTGACGTTGTCGGGCGAAGTGCGCTGGCAGTTCCAGAAAGCTGCTGCCGAGCATGCCGTCAGGAAGCTCGGTGGCGTGGTCGGCGTCCTCAATCTGCTCACGATAAGACCGTGCCCGACGGTGCCGGACGTCCGCTGTCGGATTGAAGAAGCGCTGAAACGGAGCGCCGAACTCGACGGCGGCGGAATCTCGGTGAAGGTTCAGGACGACAAGGTCGTTCTCGAAGGCGGCGTGCGCGCCTGGCACGAGCGCGGCGTCGCCGAACGGACGGCCTGGTCTGTACCAGGCGTGGCCACCGTCGAGAATCACATCCGCATCAACTGAAAAGAGGGAGGGATCGCCCCTCCCTCTCTCCCTGCCCACCGCACGCCGCCCCTCGGCGTAGCGCAGGGTTGGCCGTCAAGCCGCCTTGACCGTGATCTTCTTGTCATTCTTCTGACGGTCCGGCGTCTTCGGTAGCGAGACCTTGAGAACGCCGTTCGAGAAATTCGCCTCGATCTTCTCGATGTCCACGCCGCGCGGCACCTCCAGGCTTCGATGGAACGATCCATAGCGCCGTTCGGAAAGGTAATAGTCCTTTTCCTTCTCCTCCTTGGCCTCGTTCTTCTCGCCCTTGATGGTGAGAATCCCGTCGGCGAGCGTGACCTCAAGATCCTTGGCGTCTACGCCGGGAAGCTCGGCCGACAGCTCGAAGGCGTTGTCGGATTCAACGAGATCGACGGCGAGCATGCCGCGCGAGAAAGCGGCCGGCATCCTGCTGAAGGCCCGGTCAAAAATCGAGGGGCTCCCGAAGTCGCTGAACACGCGGTCGATCTCGGACCGGAGGCTGTCGAGAGGCCACCAGCGGTCGACTGGCGCCGCCGGCCTTGCTTCTGACTTTGCGGTAAGTTTCGGTGCAGAGTCTGCCATAGTCATTCTCCTTTTCTCAAGAATGCCGTCGTTCACAGGCGGCGACGTGCACATGAAACAGTTCATTGCATTCTCGGTCTTTGATCACCGTCAAATCACCTGCCTTTTGTCATTCGAGTTTCCCCGGAGTGAAGATTGACCTAGGACAAGGCCCCGACCGCCGGACCATGCCAACATTTCTCTCGATCAAGGAGGGAAACCGCCATGACGTCGGGCTATTACGTCCGCCTGCTGGATATGAACGATGCGCTGCAGGCATACAGCCTGATCCAGGTGGCGGCTCCGTGCTTTTCGGCCGAAAATTGGGCGCAAGTGGTGACAAGCGCTGATCGTTGGACGCTCGTCTCGCTGGAGGATCCGGCAGGTTATGTGCGTGGGCTGGCAGTCTATCGGATCGGCGCGCATCCGATCGCCGGGCGATTGATGGACATTCCGATCTTCGTGGCAGCAAGCGTCATCGACGAAGTCACCATCGCGGACGTCCTGTTCACTTCGTTGAAGACGCGATCGGCGGGATGCAGTTTCATGCGGTTTTGGGGGCGGTTTCCAAGCGATTTCGCGGAGATGGAAAACGTCGACAGATTTCTCCGGTGGGACCACGGCCTGATGGTCAGGGTTGACCAGAAGCCGTCTCCGGCCTTGCTGTAAAGAGATATCCGACGCCACGAATAGATTTGATCAGGCTTGGATTGGCCGGATCAGCCTCTATCTTGCGCCGCAGCCTGACGATCAGTGCGTCGATGGTGCGGTCGAAGCCGTCGCGGCCACGTTTATGCGTCAGATCCATCAGCATGTCGCGCGTCATGACGCGTCCGGCATGGGTGGCGAACACGTGCAGCATGTCAAACTCGCCCGTCGACATTGCCACTTCGTCTCCGGCCGGGTTGATCACCGCCCGTCGATCCACATCGAGCCGCCACCCCGCGAAGCGCAGCACGTCAGCTTCCGCAGGTGCGACTTCGTTGGGAACGGTGCGCCTTCGGAGGACCGTCCTCACGCGCGCGAGCACCTCCCGGAGATGAAATGGCTTGCCAATATAATCGTCCGCGCCGACCTCCAGACCGACGACGCGGTCCATGACATCGTCACGACCGGACAGCATGATGATGGGAACGTCCGAAGCCGAACGGATCTCCCTTGCAAGCTGGAGCCCGTCGCAGTCTCCCGGCAGGACGAGGTCGAGCAGGACGGCGTCGAATTTGGCCCCCGCCATCCTGGCACGCATCTGCGAGCTGCCGCCTGCCACGTCGACGTCGAATCCTTCCTCGCCGAGATACTGCGCGAGCATTCTTTGGATCCGGACATCGTCGTCCACGACAAGTATGCGGGTTCGCCTGACAGGTCCGCTCGTCATCCCAGGATTCTCGAGTTGTTACGGATTGTTACACAATCGCATCAATTCTTACGCTCCTCGCATCCCGGTGTCATCAGACTTCGGTCAAATCCACGCCAGACAACGGCGGAGGGAGCCACGACATGCCTGCGGTATCGAATATTCACTCACTTGAACGGCCACTAACGCAAGGAATGATCGACTTCGCGCCGCTGTTCATGGGCCAGACCATAGAGAAAGCCCAGGCGGGAACCACGATCTTCTTCGAGGGTGACGCCGCCCGCCATGTGTTTCGCATCGTGCGCGGGAACGTGCGCATATGCCGGTTCCTTTCGGACGGCCGCCGCCTCATCATCGGTTTTCTTGGCGCGGGCGATCTGGTCGGCCTGTCTTTTCACAACAGATACATGTTTGCAGGCGAGGCGATCGACGACGTGGCCTTCACCCGGATGAACAAGCGGACGCTGGAAGAGGAGCTGCAACTGGTGCCTGAATTCCGGCTTCAGCTTCTGTCGCAACTACGCGACGAGATTTCTGCAGCGCAGGATCACATGCTCCTGCTGTCGCACAAGAACGCCGAGCAGCGAGTCTGCACCTTCCTGCTGCAGCGGCTTGAACGGAACGAGGGACGGGATGGCCGGACGATCAGTCTGCCGATGGTCCGCGCCGATATCGCCGACCATCTGGGCATGACGATCGAGACCGTGTCGAGGACGCTCACCAAACTTGTCGCCAAAGGCATCCTATTGCCTGCTGACAAGCATCAGTTCAAGGTGGCCAGCCGGTCGGCGTTGGCCCGCACCGCCGACGAAGACCCGGACGATGACTTCGAAGAATACCCTGGAGCACGCTATGCTGGAACACGCTACCAGTGAAACCGACCTGGACCGGATCGTGCGCATGTTCGACGTGGCCAACCTGATCGTCCACGGCTTCGACGGCATTATCCAGCGCTGGACCGCGGGCTGCGAGCAGCTCTACGGATGGTCCGCCGAGGAGGCCGTGGGAAAGGTGGTCCACGAACTCCTGGATACGCGATTTCCGGTCGACTTGGACGAGCTTCGGGCCCATGTGCGTAGCAAGGGCTTCTGGAGCGGTCAGGTGGATCATCGACGGAAGGACGGCGTCAGACTGGCGATCGCTACGCGGTGGACTGTTCTCGAACTTGGCGATCCCGACACGCTCATCGTGCAGTCCAATAACGACGTGACGCTTATGCAGCAGGTCGGGGACGAGCTGCGGGAGCGGCAGGCTCACCTCCAGTCCATTCTTGATACGGTGCCAGACGCAATGGTCGTCATAGACGACAGAGGTATCATCACCTCGTTCAGCGCTGCGGCAGAGAAACTCTTCGGCTACTCCGCGCACGAGGCCATCGGGCGAAACGTCTCCATGCTGATGCCCTCTCCCGACCGGGAGGCACATGACGGATACCTGGATTCATACATTCGGACCGGGCGCCGACGGATCATCGGCTACGGGCGCGTGGTCGTCGGTCTGAGGAAGAACGGGACCACCTTTCCAATGGAGCTCTCCGTCGGCGAGGCGGTCACCGGCGGCAAACGGATCTTCACGGGCTTCGTCAGGGATCTGACCAGCCGCCACCGCATCGAGGCCGAGCTGCGGCAGTCCCAGAAGATGGAGGCGGTCGGCCAGTTGACGGGAGGGCTCGCCCACGACTTCAACAATCTGCTGGCGGTCATCAGCGGTAATCTCGAGATGCTGGAGGCCAGTCTTGTCGAACCGGGGCAGTTGTCTCTGCTGCGGGAGGCGCAGTCCGCGGCCGACGACGGCGCCAGGCTTACCTCCCAGCTTCTCGCGTTCGGAAGGCGGCAGGCTCTCGCACCGAAGGAGTTGGACGTCGGCGCCCTGCTTGGAGAGTTTTCGGACCTCGTCCAGCGAACGCTCGGCGACTCCGTCGAACTCCGGACGGTCATTCCCGGACGGCGGTTGACCGCAATGGCAGACAAGGCGCAGCTCCAGAGTGCGCTTCTCAATCTTTCGATCAATGCCAGAGACGCGATGCCTGCCGGAGGCCGTTTGACGATCGAGATATCCGGGGTCGAGATCGATTCCGATTACGCCGGGATGTATCCGGCAATCCGACCCGGCAGATACGTCCTCATTTCGGTTACCGACACAGGGACTGGAATGACAAGCGAGGTTAGGGAGAGAGCATTCGAGCCGTTCTTCACAACGAAGCCGACGGGTTCTGGAACGGGCCTCGGACTGAGCATGGTCTACGGCTTCGCAAAGCAATCCGCAGGACACCTGCAGCTCTACAGCGAACCTGGCGAGGGGACCACGGTGCGCCTCTTCCTTCCACGCGCCGATGGCGGGAAGGATTCCCATCCGGAAAAAGGGCAGACCGAGCACGCCACGTCTCATGGAACTGAAACCATTCTGGTCGTCGAAGACGACGCGAGAGTTCGCAGAGTGGCGGTCAGCCGTCTGCAGGCGCTCGGCTACACTGTGATCGAAGCGACGAACGGAATCGACGCATTGAAGGAATTGGAGGCGGCGCACGACGTAGCGCTCCTGTTCACCGATGTGGCCATGCCTGGAATGAACGGCGACGAACTGGCCCGCAAGGTTCGCGAGCGCTGGCCGCAGGTGAAAATTCTCCTCACGTCCGGCTTCTCGGAGCCCCATGCTGCAGAAAAGGAGATCGAAGCAGGCGCCGGCTGGCTAAAGAAGCCGTACACGGCGTCGGAGATGTCGACCCATCTCAGGCTGTTGCTCGACACGAGGCATGATGGCGGTTCTGCTTGACGGCGGACCTTTGATCTTGGGATTGGTGACGTATGCGAGGCGGTCGCAGCGGCGCTCTCGCTGCCGGGTGGGCGGAGCGGCTAACTCCAGCCGCTCCCAACATTTGATCACCCGACCGTCAGCCGGTCATCGAGATTGCTGATTCCCGGTGCAGACCACGCGGCACGCTCCGCCGCCTGCCGTTCCGACCAGGTCTTCACCTTGCCGGAGAGGATAACCTTTCCGCCTTTGACATCGATCTTGATTGCATCGGCCTCCAGAGCGGCGTCTCGTTGGAATGCGTCATCGATGCGCTTCTTGACGTCCACCGCCGTGATGCGCGGTTTCAACTCGATCAGGTTCGACACGCCGACCACGCCGGCGAGATCACGCACTGCGTCGTAGGCTGCGTTCTTTTGATATTGCCACTCGACCTGACCTCTCAGGGTGATCCACCCCGTTAGGACCCGCACCTGCACCGAATCCTTCGGCACGGAGACGTTCCAGTCGAGCATCTTGACAGCCCGCCGGGCGATGTCGTCGTCGTCTGTTGCCTTCGGACCGAAAATCTGGACCTCGATGTCGGCAGCTATTCCGCGTACGCCCTTGACGCGACTTGCTACCCGCTCTGCGGCTTCCTTCTCCGCGTAGGTGCGCACGTGACCGGTCAGGGTCACGATCCCGCTGTGGACCGCAACGCCGATACCAGCCGCGTCGATGCTGGGCTCGAATTCCATTTCATCGAGAATGTTCTGTCTGAGACGAATGTCGTCCATGACAACCTCCTTCAGGTTTACGACATGTCGAACGTGCCAGTGCCGCAGAACTTCGTCGTTGATCTTCATCAAGCACGAGAGCGACCTTGTGATCGCATCGGGCCGAACACCGCCTCCGCGGTCGCTACCGGGTTTGCACGTCGGCGGCAACGAAGAGACGGTGGCCGTTCCTTGCGATCGTGACGAGCGCGCGGGCATGCTCCCTAATGAGAATTGCGAGCAGTTGGCCGACGTCCGTCCTCGGAAAAGCTTCCAGGTTGCCGGATGATCCGGATTGATCCTCAGCTACGGAACGAGCACGGCGGCGCCTGTAACACGGCCTGCGCGCAGGTCGTCGAGGGCGTCGTTCGCATTCTCGAGAGCGTAAACGCTGGTGACGCATCGTACTCCGGCCGCCTCGGCGATCGAGAAGAATTCGGCTCCGTCGTTCCGGGTCAGGTTCGCCACCGAGACCACCCGCCGCTCGCCCCAGAGCAGGCGGTAGGGCATCCTCGGAATGTCCGACATGTGAATGCCGCCGCAGACCACCGTTCCGCCCTTCCGCACCACGTCAAGCGCCATCGGCACGAGTTCGCCGGCCGGCGCGAAGATGATGGCCGAGTCGAGTTGGACTGGAGGAGTATCGCCGGAATATCCTGCCCAGACGGCGCCAAGATCAAGCGCAAACTTCCGTCCGGCCTCGTCTCCGGGACGCACGAATGCGTAGACGCTCTGGCCTCGATGTTTGCACACCTGCACGAGGATGTGGGCGGCCGCGCCGAACCCGTAGATGCCGAGCGTACTCCCCTCGCCCGCCATTTTCAGTGATCGCCACCCAATGAGGCCCGCGCAGAGGAGAGGCGCGGTCGCCACCGGATCAGCATCGTCAGGCAGCTCGAACGCGTAGCCCGCCTCGACAATCGCATGCGTCGCGAATCCGCCGTCGATCGTGTAGCCGGTGAAGCCGGGTTCGTCGCAAAGATTCTCGCGACCCTCGCGGCAGTATGCGCAGTGGCCGCAGGTGTGGCCCAGCCAAGGTACCCCGACTTTTCGACCAGTGAGTCGACCAGCAACGCCCTCCCCCGTTTCGATCACGGTCCCAACAATCTCGTGCCCCGGAACGAGGGGAAGCTTTGGCTTGGAGAGGTCTCCGTCGCAGACATGAAGGTCCGTGCGGCACACGCCGCAGGCTTCGACCTTAACGACGACTTGACCGTGCGGCGCTGGCGGATCCGGCCGCTCCAGGAGACGAAGCGGCCGACCCACCTTCTCGAGTACCATCGCCCTCACGTCTCCCTCCATCGGCATGTACCACCGCGCCAAGTAGTATCACACATTCCCGACCTCGACTTGATCCCGGTCAAGCATCCAGATTGATGCTCGTCAAAGAATGAATGCCGCGGATCCGATAGGCTCCTGACAGAGCGCCACGACCTCATCCAAAGGAGACGGACATGCGCGAACAAGAAGCAACCTGTAAGACACCGACGGGCGTCGAGAAACCGATCGAGCAGGTCGAACGGACGTCCGCAGACCTTGTTCTCGAACGTCGGGACGAGGATCGCTGGGAGGTGACGGCTGTGACGCCGCGAGGCCTGGCCTGGGCGAGAGACCATTTCTGCTGTGCGCTCAGGCAATCTTTCAGTGGCACCATGTGCCTCGACATCGTGAGCGCTGATCGTCTTCTCAAGGAAGCGCACGCCGAAGGATTGACGACAGAGTTCGTCAGCCTGTCAGGTAAGGACATATACTGACCCGTTCACCACCGTCATCTGCGCCATCGGCCGGGGATTGCAACAACGCATGCTCCAGTTCGTGCAAACGGTCTCGCCGACGCACGGCCGCCAGCCACGGCTTCGAAGTGGAAAACAAGCGACCTATGATCGGGATTTCAACGCGCGGGACAGCGGATCAGTCCGCCTTGACCGCTCTCCGCCCCGACACGGCCGTCACGACAATGCCGTAGAAGACATGCGGTGAGCCTTCGAGTATGGGGGACTCGTGGGGCTTCATCGCGCCGATCTCCCACCAGTCCGAATTCTTTTGGAGAAGCGACCATGCATGGAGCCTTTCGCTTCCACGCGAGTCGCTGTCCGGAAACTCCTCGAACCTGCCTTCGACGACGACGCTCGTCCACCCGCCGGCGCTCGAACGGTGCTCGACGTGAAGGCAGACCTTGTCGTTCCCCCGCATCCAGTCGAGCTTCTTGCCTGGCATGGTGAAGCTATAGGCGACGCCGCTGGAAAAGGCGAAGTAGATTGCCGCCACGTAAGGCTGGCCATCCTTGCAGCATGCGAGATGTCCGAAGCGCTCGTTCTCAAGGATCCGATAACACTCACCTGGGTGGATCTCCGTCAGCTCGATCGTCATGACCGTGTTCTCCAGCTTTAGTGAAGCACGATGATAAGAGCTTCGTTGCGCCGGCGCCTTGACGAAGCGCAATGCAGACTCTCTCCGCGGCACGCATCATGACGGGTGTTTAACCTCAGGAGGCCACCATGAAGCCGCAGTTCCATCTCCCATTGTCGACCTATCCCGACGCGAGTTCCTTCACCATTATCGACAACGCCTTCGATCTGGCTCGGCAGAATGACGCGCATCTCGTCGCCAGCATCCCGCAAGTCCGGATTCCCCAGGTCCATCAACCCTTTCCCACAGTTATCGATGTCGACACGTGGCGGGGGCAAGCAGAGCGATATAGCCGGGACAGCGGGATTTCGCTGCGGGAACATATCACCCACGCTGTTGCCGAGACTGACGTCCAAGTGCGAATCCATGGATTCGAGGCCACGGAGCCGTTCGTGTTTGAACGCTTTTCCGAAATCACCAGGTGCCACGACGTGTCCATCGTCGAGGCCTCGGAGCTCTCCCGCCAGCTTTCCGAGACGCTGCTGTTCGGAAGCGGCCGTCCGCTCGTGCTATTTCCCGCCACTAGCGTCTGCTCTCGTGTAGACACGGTCGCCGTTGCCTGGGACGGCAGCGCCACTGCCGCGCGCGCCCTATCCTGCGCTCGGATTTTCATTGAACGTTCGACCAAGGTGCAGGTCATCTCGATCACCGACGACAAGGAAATCAACAAGGAGAACCGCGCGCTCCTGATCTCGTCCTTGAAGCATTCGGGATTCGACGTAGAAGACGTGTCGATCCAGGCAGCCGGAGAGACCGCTGCCGCCGCAATCCAATCGGCCGCGCTGGAACGTAAAGCAGACCTTCTGGTAGCGGGCGGATTCGGCCATTCCCGGCTTCGTGAATTTATCCTCGGCGGCGTTACTCGGGAACTGCTGGCCAAGGCCGAGCTGCCAGTGCTTCTCGCCCACTAGAGAGCGCGAAGGGCATTCAGGATGACCGCCACGTCGATGGCCTCCTGCAGTAATGCGCCGCCGACGGGCGGAAGGTAGCCCGCTCCCGCAAACCCCATTGCGAGGAGCGACAGACCTATACCCGCATAGATGCTCTGAAGCGCGATCTTGCGTGAACGACGCGCGATGCCGATCGCCTTGGGTATCCTGGTGAGGTCGTCCCGGACGAGAACGATATCCGCAGCCTCCGCGGCCGCGGCGAGGTTCTCGACACCGACAGCGATTCCGACGTCTGCTGCCGCCAGCGCTGGCGCGTCGTTCACTCCGTCGCCGACCATCAGCACTCTCCCGTTGACTCGCTCCTTCTCAATGATTTTGACTTTGTCGGAGGGATCAAGCCCCGCCGCGACTTCGTCCAAGCCCAGCGAGCGAGCTATCGCTGTCGCGATGGGCAGTTCATCACCGGAAGCGAGTACCGCCCGAGAGATCCCTGATGCCCTGAGCTGGGTGACGAGTTGGACAGCGTCTTTGCGAAGACGGTCCTCAAGCGTGATCGTGCCAGCCAGCGTATCATCAAAGAGAACCTTTACACGCATCGCGCTGCTTGGACCGTTCGACCCTGACGGCGGAGCCTCTCCGAAATACGTGTCTCCTCCGACGCCGACACGTACGCCATCAACAATTCCGCAAATACCGGATCCCGCAGTCTCCGTCACCTCCGATGGGCGGCTCAGAACCAGGCCCCGTCTCCGCGCCTCGTCCACCAGCGCACGTCCGACCACATGGCTCGATGCCTGATCCAGCGAGGCGGCGAGCCGCAGGATCCTGTCGGGATGCTCCGGGCCATCGATGTGACCGACTTCCGGCTCTCCCGCCGTGAGCGTCCCCGTCTTGTCGAACACCGCCACGGTGGCTTCAGCAAGGGCCTCAAGAGGTCCCGCTCCCTTGACCAGAACGCCCTCCCTGGCGGCTTTTGAGGTGCCGGCTGCAAGTGCGACAGGTACGGCAAGGATCAACGGACAGGGAGTGGCGACGACCAGCACGGCGACGATCCGTGACATGTCTCCGGACATGAATGCGGAACCCCCTGCAACCGTGATCGTTGCGAACAGGAACCAGACCGAGAACCGGTCGGCCAGGCGCATCAGCTTTGCCTTGGAGCGCCTCGATGCTTCCACGAGCCTGACTATCCCGGCATAGGTGCTATCCTCGGCGCGGCTTAGAACGCGGATTTCGATAGCGTCACCCTCGTTCGTGGCGCCACTCGAAATGTTACCTCCCTTGGCGATGCGCGCCGGGAAAGGTTCTCCGGTCAGCACCGCCTGGTCGATCGTCGCGAATTCGCCGACGAGCGTCCCGTCGGCCGGTACGACGTCGCCCTTGCGTATCAGAAGGACATCGCCGACCGCGATCGTCTCGATCGGAATTTCTTGGAAACCGGTTGCGGCAAGCCGCATCGCCGTGCGCGGAACCTGCGCCAGCAAAGCCGACATGCCCTCGTCGGCGCGACGGTGTGCGTATGCTTCCAGAAACTGACCGCCGGAATACATGAGGCCGACGATCGCTCCGGCAAGATATTCACCGAACCATAAAGAGGACGCCATGGCCATGGCAGCAATCAGGTCCAGGCCGTATTCCTCCTTCCGCAGCTTCTTGGCAATCTCGATACAAAGGGACAGCAGGATTAGGCTGGTGCAGCCTAACAGGATTAACCGATATCCAAGGCCGTGACCCACGAGATAGAAGGCGAGTGCGGCCGCAAGCGCAACGAGCGACAACATTACCAGAAGGCCCGAGCGGGAGCCCGCCTTCCTCAGTCGCGACATCCTGCCCTGAGGCAACGTCCACCCGCCAGCCCACCAAGCCGCCGCCGTAGCCATCAATCACCCTCCCACAAATTCAAAAATCAGAACGATTTTGCGCAGTCGATGCAGAACGGCGTATAGGGAACCGCAGTCAGCCGTTCCTTGCCGATCGGCTGATGGCATTTGGCGCATTGCCCATATTTGCCGTCGTTCAGCCTTCCGATAGCCGCGTCGATGGCCGCGATCTGGTCGCGCCCCTCGGCTTGCATCTCGCGGAGAACCTCATCGTTCTCAACCTGGGTCGCGCGCTCCTCGCTGTCCTTCTCGAGCGCCACACAGAGATCCGCATCGATCGCTTCGAGGCGACGGACAAGGTCATCCTTCATCGACTGCAACACGGTCTGTACCGAGCTCTTATTCATTTCATTGCCTTTCAATCTTGCCGGATCAGCGCAGGTTCGCACGCGCCGCCGCCGGAACACCGATCCAAGCACCGCGCCTTTGAAACGATGTGGCCGCATATGCCACGGCCCACAAATCGTCTTCAGCATATCTCAGTCCGATTGAAGCTCCTTGATCCCGGTCAATGCCCCGTGCGCTGGCGCACATAGGCTGTCTCGCGAGCTATCAATGAAATCGCTGCGACAAGCCCGGAGTCCATGATGAATCTCACGGCGCAGACACCCGCCCCTAAAACGCTCAAGGCGAACGGACTGACGAGCATCGAGGCCGAGCAACGCCTTGCCGGGTTCGGGCCAAACACGCTGCCCGAGCCTGCCCCCCCATCCCCGCTGAAGGTCTTCCTCGTCCAATTCCGCAACCCGATCATCTATATCCTTTTGCTGGCATCGGCGCTCTCCTTTGCGACCGGCAGGATCGAAGACGCCCTGTTCATTCTCGTCGTACTTCTGATCAATGCCTCCATAGGCACCTACCAGGAATATTCCGCGGATCGGGCGGCCGCCGCCCTTCGGAAGCTTGAGCAGCCGTTGGCCAAGGTCATCCGGGACGGCGTGGCTTGCCGGATCGAGGCCGAACGCCTTGTCGTGGGCGATCTCGTTCTTCTGGAATCCGGTGACAGAATCCCTGCCGATCTGACGCTTGTCGATGCGAGCGGCCTCCGGTGCGACGAGTCGCTTCTGACCGGAGAGTCGATGCCGGTCTCCAAAGGGCAAGCAGTCGAAGGCTCGAAAGATGAAACAGGCAGTTCCCTGCTGCTGCTCGCGGGCTCTCTGGTGACGCGCGGGCGAGCCAAAGGCGTCGTGACTGCTACTGGTGCGGCAACAATGCTTGGCCGCATCGCCGTCGAGCTGGGAAGAGCCAGTTCGTCGCAGCCCCCGCTCGTTGCGCGTCTGGCGAAGTTTACGAACGCGCTCGCGGTTTTCGTAGGACTGGCAGCATTGGTACTTGTCCTGGCGGGCTTCATGCGGGGCCTCCCTCTGCACGATCTTGTCATGATGTCCGTGGGTCTCGCCGTGAGCGCTGTTCCTGAAGGGCTTCCGATCGCGATCTCCATCGCGCTTGCGGTCAGCATGCGGCGGATGGCTGCCCGCAACGTCATCGTCCGAAGCATGCCCGCCGTAGAGGCCCTGGGTTCGACCACCATGATCGCCACGGACAAGACCGGGACCTTGACCAGCAACGTCCAGACGGTGACCGAAATTCGCCTGCCGGACGGAACGGACATCGTCCTGGACGCCCATGCCGATCTTGACAGGTGTGAGATCAGGGCGAGCGGCCTGGACGGCAATCTTGTCCGCGAGAGGGCGCGCAAGCTGCTGCGCGCTGCACTGCTCGCAAACGAAGGAAGCCTGATTCGCCGGGACGATCTGTGGGTCGCTGCCGGCGACACGGTCGACGTGGCGCTCCTCGCAGCGGGGCGAAAGGCGGGGCTGGCACAGGGAGAGCTGAACGACCGATACCCACTGGCCGCAAGGATCGCCTACGAGCCCGAGCACAAATACGCCGCATCCTTCCACCACGGCGGGGATCGAATCCATGTCTTCGTCAAGGGGGCGTCGGAGGTGCTCATAGAAATGGCTGATCGGATGGACTCAGCAGGAGACCTCGTCGAAATCGACCGCGCTTCACTTTTGGCGCAGAAGGAAGAGATGGCCGCTCGCGGCCTCAGGGTGCTTGCGTTCGCCGAAGGGGAAGTCGGCGTACAGCTCGCCAGGAGCCTCGGGCACGGTCACCTTGTCGATCTCGTGTTCCTGGGGCTGGCCGGACTACAGGACCCAATTCGACCCGAGGTGCCGAACGCCATGAAAGACTGCCGCGCGGCGGGCGTGGAGGTCGTGATGGTGACCGGGGACGATCCGCGGACCGCTGCCGCGATTGCCAGAGATGCTGGCTTGAGCTTTGACGCCCGCCAGATCGTTTCGGGCCACGACATCGACGAAGCTGCACGAGCGGGCGACGGGCGGCTGGACGAAATTACCAGAGAGGCTCGCATCTACGCCCGAGTGCAACCGGCGCAGAAATCGGCGATCGTCGGCTCCCTGATCCGGAACGGCCATATCGTCGCCGTGACAGGAGACGGTGTGAACGACGGTCCGGCTTTGAAGAGGGCGCATGTCGGCGTCGCAATGGGGCTCAGGGGAACAGAGGTCGCAAAGGAGAGCGCCGATCTCGTCATCACCGACGACAATTTCGCGTCCATCGTCGCGGGGATCGCCGAAGGCCGGGCGGCCTATCGCAACATCCGCAAGGTGGTGTTGATGTCAGTCGCAACGGGCGCCGCGGAGGTTCTGCTCTTCATGCTCGCGCTGCCATTCGGACTGCCCATGCCACTCCTCGCTGTTCAGCTCCTATGGCTCAATCTCGTGACAAACGGCATACAGGACGTCGCCCTTGCGGGCGGAAGGCCGGAAGGAGATGAACTGGCCGGCCCGCCACGTTCTCCGCTCGAGCCTGTCCTCGACCGCGTGATGATCCGGCGCGTCGTCCAATCGACGGTCGTCATCGGCGGAGCAGCGTTCCTGGCTTTCCAGTGGATGCTTTCGCACGGGTATGGGGTTCCCGAAGCCCGCAACATGACGCTTCTCATCTTCGTGATGTTCGAGAACGTCCAGACCCTGGCAAGCTCCTCCGAAAGACGATCGATATTTTCGGCCGACATTCTTCGGAACCGGTTCCTGCTCCTCAGCGTGGTGACCGCCCAGACTATCCATATCTCGGCGATGTACGTACCATGGCTCAGCACAACGCTTGGCCTTTCGCCCATCACGCCTCTTGAGTGGGGTCTGAGCATGCTGGTGGCGAGCTCACTCGTACTCGTGACCGAGGTCGACAAGTTCGTATGCCGACGATGGCGCGCTCATTCATCCCGCGGCGCTTGACGAAGATCAAAGACGTCGTCGCAAGTGCCGGTATCATTCCGATATTGAGCAAGAGAGGTGATCGAAATGTCCATTCGCACGGTATTGAGCATCCTGACTTCCAAATATTTCGACGAAGACCTGAAGGCCGCCGTGGAGTTTTGCGGAGCCTCCGGAGCGCATCTCAGCGCGGTCGTGATCTGCATGGGCGCGTCGCCGATGGTGGGAGAATACAACTCCCTGTCGACCATCTGGCTGGAAGAACGCCAGCGTGATATCGAGGAACTCGTCAAGAAGGCCGAAGAGATCAAGGCGTATCTCTCGCGCACCGGTCTGTCCTACGACGTGCAGGACATCTACACGGAATACGCTTTTGCGCGGGAGGACATTGCAGATCGGGCGCTCTATGCCGACGTCGTTCTCGTCGGCCGCCAAGCGTGCAAGGACGAGGAACTGCAGAAAAGGGTCATGGATGGCGCTTTGTTCGAGACGCCGACGCCGGTCATCATCAATCGCGGCCGCCGGCCGCTCTCTTCCACTTCCAAATCGATCGTACTGGCATGGGATTCGAGCGACGAGGCGTCGCGTGCCGCAAGGCAGGCCCTCGACCTGTTGAAGACGGCGGACTGTGTCTATGTGACGATGGTCAATCCGGTCTCGCGAGAGCGGGTGAATGGAGAAGAACCAGGCGCCGACATCGCGAGCTTCCTCTCCCGTCACGGAGTCAAGGTTCAGGTGGATCGCGTGGCGAGCGGCGGAAACAGGGCAGACGAGATCCTGAGGCAACATGCAATGGATGTGAACGCCGATTTGATCGTCATGGGCGCATACAATCACCCTCGCTGGCAGCAGACGCTGTTCGGAGGTGTGACGCGCAACATGATCGAGCAAAGCAGTATGCCGATCTTTATGGCTCATTGAGTACGTGGGTGCGGCCATGTATCACGCGCGGCCGCCTTCGGCTGGCATGTGGCTCGGCACTTCCTCGATCAGCAGGATTGCGGCGGCATCGCGAGAATATCTTGGTTGCTTTTCCGCGCTCCCTTCTGAGGGCTGTTATTCGACACTCTCATAACCCTCTCGGAGTTGCCCATCGATATGCCTCAATGACGGACCTTCATCCGAGCCTCCCGCCCACACGGCGTCGAGGTCGAGCGCGAAAAGCTGCGCCGCAGTGTCGCCCGGACGTGAAAAAGCATAGACTTCGCGCCGTTGCCAACGGCAGACCTGCGCGATGATGTGGGCGGCCGCACCGAAACCGTATAACCCGATCCTGGAGCCGTCGCCGGCCTTTTTCAGTGAACGCCACCCTATGAGACCGGCACACAGCAACGGCGCAAGCGCTACCGGGTCGGCCTGCTGATCCAGCACAAAGGCGTAATCAGCATCGGCAGCGACATGCGTGGCAAAACCGCCATGCCGCGTATAGCCGGTGAATTGCGGCTGATCGCAAAGGTTTTCCTCTTTGCTCCGGCAAAAAGAACAGCAGCCACAAGTGTGACCAAGCCAGGGAACGCCGACCCTCTGTCCGACGCGCGATGTAGGCACCCCCTCCCCCACTGCCTCAACGACGCCGACGATCTCATGGCGGGGAATGAGCGGAAGCTTCGGCTCGGAAAGATCGCCGTCACATACGTGAAGATCGGTCCTGCAAACGGCGCAAGCTTCTACTCTCAACATCAGTTGCCCGCTTAGCGCGACGGGATCGGGCCGATCGACCTGACGCAGAGGGGATCCGACCGCTTCGAGAACCATGGCTTTCATCAGGCTTACCTCCCAACGCCTCCCGCAGATGTGGCAGGTTACCTTCTTCTTCCGACGGGATGAAGCCAAGACCCAATCTGCATGGGCATCCGTGCGTCGCTGGTCGTAAAATCCAAGCGCGATCCGGTCAACGGAGCTGCTCTTTGCGATGGGTCAATGTGCGGAGTGTCCGATGCCCGCACTATCCGCGCCGGACAATCATCGTGAAGGGACGAAGATCATGACGAGCAAGTTGATGAAGGCGGCAGTGGTTCGGGAGTTCGGCAAGCCGCTCGCGATCGAATGCGTGCCGGTGCCTGTTCCGGGTCCAGGTGAAATCCTGGTGAAGGTCGTTGCCTGCGGAGTATGCCATACCGATCTGCATGCCGCCGACGGCGATTGGCCGGTCAAGCCGCTGCCGCCCTTCATTCCCGGTCACGAAGCGGCCGGGGTCGTTGCTGCTCTCGGTCCCGGCGTCACCCAATTCAAGGAAGGCGATGCCGTCGGCGTCGCCTGGCTGCACGATGCCTGCCTGCACTGCGAATATTGCGAAACCGGTTGGGAAACCCTCTGCGAACACCAGCACAATACTGGCTACAGCTGCAATGGCGGCTTTGCCGAATATGTCATTGCCTCGGCCGCTTTCGCCGCCCGCCTTCCCGCAGACGTCGACTTTGCCGAGATCGCGCCAATCCTCTGCGCCGGTGTCACGACCTATAAGGGGCTAAAGGAAACCGAAGCGCGGCCCGGCGAATGGGTGGCGATATCGGGCGTCGGCGGCCTCGGCCATGTTGCGATCCAATATGCCAAAGCGATGGGTCTCAAGGTGGTCGCTTTTGATGTCGCTGCCGCCAAGCTTGACCTTGCCCGCCAGGTCGGCGCCGATCTCGTGCTGAACGCCCGCGCCGAAGACACCGTCGAAAAGGTACTGAAGGCAACTGGCGGCGGTGCGCATGGCGTTCTCGTCACCGCCGTCTCGCCGCCCGCTTTTTCGCAGGCGCTCGGCATGGTGCGGCGCAAGGGCACCGTCAGCCTCGTCGGCCTGCCACCGGGCAACTTCCCGACACCGATCTTCGACGTCGTCCTGAAACGCATCACCGTACGCGGCTCGATCGTCGGCACGCGCCGCGACCTCGACGAAGCGCTGGCTTTCGCCATCGAAGGCAAGGTTCGCGCCGAAATTTCCAAGGCGCCGCTCGACAACATCAACGATATCTTTGCCGATCTCAAAGCGGGAACGATCGAGGGCCGCACGGTGCTCGATATCGCAGGAGAGGCGAGCATCTTCGCAGCGCGGGACCAGTCCGCAGCATAGCTGGCGCGCTGCGCCTCTCCGCCGCGCCCGGGAGGAGCGGCGGAGACACCTTCGATTCTAAAACCAGAGCGCCTCGTACCGGCCGATCCGGTACGTGGAGCAAGGCGCCCCCCCGGCTGGGGCTGAGAGCGAAGCGCTGGGCCGAAAAGGAATTCAAACGATCCGGCTGCGTTTCGAGTTCCTTCCATTGTTGACGTTGATCAAAGCGTCCCGGCTTCATCGCCGCTAACTTGTTCCCACTAGCCCAAAGCTTTGCTTGCCTGCTGCAAAGGCCGGCACCCAGGCATCGATTACGCCGACAAAATGCCGGCCTGTTCAAGGTTCTCGCGCGTCACGTTTTGCCGAGAGGATGCGAAACATCAGGAGTCGAAAATGCTCGTTCAAGACATCATGACATCGCCGGCGATCACTACGACGACATCCTGTTCCGTCACCGAAGCCGCCAAGCTGATGCTCGACAACAGGATCAGCGGTCTGCCGGTCGTCGATGCCAACGGAGCGCTGGTCGGCGTCGTCAGCGAAGGGGACTTCCTGCGCCGGAGTGAATTGAACACCGAACGTAAGCGGTCGTGGCTGCTCGAATGGCTGACGAGCTCCGGAAAGATCGCCGCCGAATATGTCCGAACCCATGGTCGGCGGATCGAGGAGGTGATGACCGCGCAGGTCAGCATGATCGCGCCGACCGCCTCCATTTCCGACGCCGTCAGATTGATGGAACGCCAGGATATCAAGCGTCTGCCCGTGGTGGAGAATGGCAGGCTCGTCGGTATCATCTCGCGCTCCGATCTCTTGCGGGCCTTGTCTCGGGCACTACCGGCGGCGTCGCTTTCGGCCGGAGACGCTCAGATCCAGGCAGCAATCGAAGCGGAACTTGCAAAACAGAGCTGGAGCCGCAACGGCTTCATCCATTGCCACGTCGCCGGTGGCGTCGCCGAACTGACCGGAACGATCTTCGACGAACGCGAGCGCCTGGCCGCAAGGGTCGCGGTCGAGAACGTTGCAGGCGTGACGTCGGTCAGGGACCAGCTCGTCTGGGTCGATCCCTATTACGGCATCGCACTGCCGCCGCCGGATGCCGAGATGAGACAGGCTTGAAAAGTCAGGGAGGTAAATCATGGAATGGCCAGCCGGCAGGAGCGCCCCACAAGGTGGAAGCCCGCTCCCGTCGCTCGCAGCGGCGCCGGCCATTGTGAAGCACAAATACGAGGCCATGACGTAAAATGCCGAAAAGTCTGTTCGGTTTCGTGTTTCTCGTCGGTCGCCATCACCAGATCGCGATCGCGGCCCTTTCCATCGTTCTCTTCCTCGCCGGCACCGCGCCGCTGGAGGTCCAGAGGCGCATCATCAATGCGGCCACAGACGGCGGCGCCTACCAGACCATCCTGTTTCTCGTCCTTGCCTATCTCGGCCTCGTCCTGCTGGAAGGCCTGACCAAACTGATGCTCAACATCTATCGTGGCTGGATCGGTGAGATCGCGGTGCGCTGGCTGCGCAAGTCGGCGCTGGTTGCCTCGGAGCGATCGGGGGAGGCTCCCTTCGATGCGCTTGCCGAAGGCGTGCAGCTCTCGATCATCATCGCCGAGGCCGAACCGGTCGGCGGTTTTGTCGGCACCAGCATCTCGGAGCCGCTGCTGCAGGCCGGCATTCTTGTCGCCGTTGGCGGCTATATGATCTTTCTGCAGCCCCTTATGGCGCTGGCCGTCGCCGTCGTCTTCCTGCCGCAGATCGGTTTCGTGCCGCTGATGCAGTTCGCCATCAACCGCCGCGTCGAAACCAAAATCACCGTCATGCGCCATGTCAGCCAGAGCATGGTCCAGCACGTCGCCACCAATGATGCGCTCGACGCTCAGAGCGATCGGATCGAGAGGCTCTTTGCGTTGAACATGAGCGTCTTCCGGATCAAGTTCACCATGAATTTCATGATGAACCTGATGACACAGCTGGGCTATGCCGGCATCTTCGCGCTCGGCGGCTATTATGTCGTCACCGGCAAGACCGAAATCGGCACCGTCGTCGCCTTCATTTCCGGCCTCTCCAAGATCAGAGATCCGTGGGGAGAACTCATCGACTGGTACCGCGACCTGAAGGTGACGCAGGTCAAATATGCCATGATCCGCGATGCAAGTGACGCTGCAAGATTGCAAGAGGACGAGATGGTCGAGGACACGGCAGCGGCTGACGCCATGGAGGCGTGAAACGGGCGGCGCTACGGCAGCATCTTTCCTGTCCGGCGTAAGGCATCGTGCCAGCTGAGCGCCTCCTCCAGGAGATGAGGCGTGTGGCCGCCGCGCAGCAGCGCGCGCCGATAATAATCTGCCAGCGTTTCACGATAGATCGGATGCACGCAGTTGGCGATGATGACCTCCGCCCGCTCCCGCGGGGCAAGGCCGCGAAGATCGGCAAGACCGATTTCCGTCACCAGAATATCGACGTCGTGCTCGGTATGGTCGACATGGCTGACCATCGGCACGATGCGCGAGATTGTTCCGTTCTTGGCAAGCGACTTCGTGACGAATATCGACATGTGGGCGTTGCGGGCGAAATCGCCGGAGCCGCCGATGCCGTTCATCATTTGGGTGCCGCCGATATGAGTCGAGTTGACGTTGCCGTAAATATCGAATTCCAACGCCGTGTTGATGGCGATGATGCCAAGCCGCCGGATGACTTCGGGGTGATTGCTGATCTCCTGCGGGCGCAAGATGAGCCGCCGCTTGTAGTGTTCGATCTCGGAAAGCACACGCCAGTGTTTCCCGGTTGACAATGTCATCGAGGACCCTGATGCGTATCCAAGCTTGCCGGCGTCGATGAGGTCGAATGTCGAATCCTGCAGTACCTCTGAATACATGGTCAGATCGTGGAACGGTGTCTCCGTGAACCTCTGGAACACTGCGTTGGCGATCGTTCCAATGCCCGCCTGGAGCGGCAGCAATCTCTCCGTCAGGCGGCCGCGCCGCACCTCATGCAGCAGGAACTCAGTGAGATAGCAGGCGATAGCATCGGTTTCGGCATCCGATGCCTCCACCGCTGAATCGCTGTCGCTGCTCTGGGTGATGACGATCGCAGCGATCTTTTCCGGCGGGATCGGAATGAAGGGTACGCCGATGCGGCTATCGGGCGCAACGATGGGGATCGCGTCCCGGCTCGGTCGCGCGGCAGGGAGATAGATATCGTGGAGACCTTCCAGTGCTTCCGGCTGCGACAGGTTTATCTCGACAATCACCTTCGGTGCGAGGACGGCGAAACTTGCCGAATTGCCGACGGAGGTCGTCGGTACGATGCCGCCGCACTCGGTAATCGCGGTCGCCTCGACAACGGCCACATCCACCGGTGCAAGCTGGCCGCTGCGCAGGAATTCCACCGTCTCCGACAGATGCTGGTCGACGAACATGACTTCGCCGGCATTGATCGCCCGACGTAAGACGGGATCGGATTGGAACGGCATGCGGCGCCCGATGACATGAGCCTCGGTGAGCGTGCTGTCGATATTGTGGCCGAGCGAGGCGCCGGTCATCAGCGTGATCTTCAGCGGATCACGTCTTGCCCGTTCCGCCAGCGCCAGCGGCACGGCCTTGGCCTCGCCGGCTCTGGTGAATCCGCTCATGCCGACGGTCATGCCGTCGGTGATCAGCCGCGCGGCCTCTGCGGCATCGACGATACGATCCCAAAGCCGATCGTTCCGAAGCCGATCCTTGAACGTCATGCACAGGCCCTCAATGCGACAGCAGGACAGGCAGGGTGATGCTGGTCAGCACCGCCTGCGTCGCGCCGCCGAGCACGAATTCCCGCAAGCGCGAATGGCCGAAACCGCCCATGACGAGAAGGTCGGCCCGCAATTCGAAGGCCTTGCTCTGCAGCCCCTTTTCGCCGAGTCCCCGCGGGCACGCACTTGGATCGCCTCCGCCATCACGCCATTCTTCTGCAGGTTTTCGATCAGGTATTCGTCTGTCTCGTCTTTCAGCATGGGCATAGGTGAGGAGTGGAAGGAAGAAGTGCCGTCTCATGGGTGTATTCCCGAAGGAAAGAATTGCGCTGTGATATTATTATTTTGACACCTGGTCGGAAATGCGCATTGACCTGGCGCAATAGCAGCTCTGATGTCTTGCTTGATCAGCGGAGGCGGTCAGGCTGGATCGGGAGAAGCGATGGCGCGAACAGTTCAGCCCTATTTCGGTTCGCCCGGCGGCAACAAGAGTTCGAACATGTGGCCGTGCCGAGATTTGGTACGCCTCAACGATCCCTTATGAAGTTCCGCGATCCGTTCAACGATTTTAAGTCCGATTCCGAGGCCTTCCGCATTCCGGGTTTGATGGACGAAACTGCCAAGTCGTACTTCCTGTCGATCTTCGACTTGGATACCGTATTCTCCCACCCTGACAATGATCTTCGTTGAATCGGGCGTATGGCGAACCGCATTCTCGACCAGGTTGCGAAGGGCGTCCTTCAACAGGGCTGGTGCGGCTCTGACACCTGCCGCCTCGACCTGGGCGAACACCTCCAGCGAATGCTTGCTTTCGTAAACCCAAGGTGCGAGCTGCTCGGCCACGCCTCTACATAGAACGACTAGATCGATCTCTTCGAATGTGCTGTGATCGAAAGTGTCCAGCCGCGCGAGCGCCATCAGCTGGCTCACAAAATGCACGAGGTCATCGAGATCCGCCTCAGCTTTCCGCGCCCTCGGATGGTCAATACGGCCGAGTTCGAGTTTGATGGCCGCAAGCGGTGTGCGCACTTCATGGGCGATCCCGGATGTCAGTACCCTTTGCGACAGCATCAGCTCGCCAATCCGTTGGAACGCCCGGTTGACGGCCACCGCGAGATGGGCAATCTCTCGCGGCATTCCCTCGAAGGGCAGATGAGATCTGGAATCCATCGGATCGATGAGTTCGGCAGCATCTGCCGCTGCCTTCACGGGCTTCAGAGCACGGCGAACCGACATTAAGGTTGCCCCGAGAACAAGTCCGAGCAAGATGCTCATCGGCACGATCATGTGCTCGAGGATCTCGTTCCAAAAGACGCCGGACGCGAGATTCTCAGGATCGCCCACAGTGGCGACATCAACCAGAATCCGCTGCTCGCCGATCTGGAAAGCTCGGCCACCGACGAGCGTAAGGGGTTTCCCTGGCTTTATGGTGCGAAGCCAAAAATCCGGAGGATTGACCTCCGCGGGCAGGAAATGGCTTTCGCAGGCATCGTCGCAGGATTCGAAGATAAGGTGGCCCCGGCCGTCGCGAATGCGGGCGACATAGCCGGTCTGTGGATGGGCATAACGCCGGCCTACAGCTGCCGGCAGCCTGTAGGTAACGGCTCCGTCCCTGCCACCTACGCCCGAGGCAAGCCGCTCTGTTTCCTGCTCGACATAAAGGCGGGAAAGTTCCCCGATGTTCCAATAATAGTCGGAGAAGACGACGGCGAGCTGGACAAGCATCGCGACCATGGCGAAGAAGGCGATCCTTCGCGTCAGAATGGCCGTTAAGGTAGGAGCCGATCGAATCAACCCCGTTCCTCGCGCAGCATGTAACCGACGCCTCTCACGGTTTCGATGACGGCATTGGCGGGATGTCCCTCCAGTTTCCGCCGCAGCCGGGAGACTGCCAGCTCGACGGCATTGCTGCTGCGCTCGTCGCCGAACTCGGAGAAGGCGTGTTCCATCTTGCGCTTGGAAACCACGTTCCCGCCATTGCGCATCAGCAGTTCGAGCAACGACTTTTCCGATGGGGCAAGTGTCATTTCAATGCCGTGGCAGGTGACATGGCGAGATGCCGTCTCAAATCTGACGTCGGCGAATTCCAGTGTCGGCATGGCTGTCACGGGCGAGCGCCGCATCAGTGCGCGAATCCGCGCGATCAGCTCGCCATTGTTGAAGGGTTTGATCAAGTAGTCGTCGGCCCCGGCATCCAGCCCGGCAATCCGCTCGTCGACGGCCCCGCGTGCCGTCAGCACGAGCACCGGAATCTGCCGCTTGGCGAGACGCAAAGACTTCAACACATCAAGCCCATCTTCGTCGGGCAGGCCAAGGTCAAGAAGAAGGATATCGTAGCTTGTTCCATCAAGCGCGAGACGGCCTTCATTTGCAGTAGCAAAGGCATCCATGCGCCAGCCGGCCTCGCGGATGGCTTCGCAAAGAAGCTCGCGAAGCCGGGCGCTGTCTTCGATCAGAAGAATCCTCATGCTCTCTTTCGACCTGTCACCATCGACCAGACGAGATTTTCTCGATGTCTCCAGCTCTCGATCAATGCCGCCCCGGCATGGATGAAAGCGAGGACCATGATGCTGTTGGCTACGACGCCGTGTACTTCCTCGAGCCATTTGTCGCCCCAGAAGGCATCGAGCGTGGTCATCCAGCCACTGAGCGCGGTCGTGGCAAGAAGTACCATCAGACCCAGCATCATGATGGATGCCAGCGGATTGTGGCCGATATAGCGTTGCTCGCTGCCATTGATGATGCCAAGAATCTGCGCTCTCACTTTACCGGGTGTGGGGAAGAAATCGTCGAACCGCGCATGCCTGGTTCCCACGAACCCCCAGATGATCCGTACGACCATGGCCGTGGCAACGACATAGCCGGTCAAACGATGCCAATATTTTCCTTCTTCGAGCACAAAAAGATTGAGGATGCAGGCCGTGACGACCGTCCAGTGAAACAGCCTGACGATTGGATCCCAGACCTTGACGGTGCCGCTCGCGACGTGGGAGGGCCGACGGCCCTCCTGCTTCTGCAATTCAACGGGCGCCATGGTCAGTCGCCTTTCTGGACGATTTCGCCGGACACTGGATTGAAGTAGACTTCGGCGCGGTCTCCATCCTTGTCCTTGCCGTAGATCTCGTAGCAGCTTCCGGTGATCTCGAAGGTTTTCACCTTGTAGCCCAGAGCGTCGATCTTTTCCTTCATGGCTTTTTCGGGCATCCACTTGGACTTCGGCTCCTTGGTGCAGCTTGGGCTTGCGATCGCCAGAGCGGGAGTTGCGGCCAGGATCATGAGGGCCGAGATAAGTTTCAACTTCATGGTTCAATCCTTTGCTGGTGCCTTCCAGGAGGCGACAGCGACTGGATAAAGGTCTGAACCTGTCCGTTTGCTGTCCGTGACACCATTCGAATTTGCGACAGGCCGAGACAGCCAGCCTGCGGGCAACGGTGATTTCCTGCCCATCGGCTCGGCAACATAAGGCTGCGGGTGGGGGCACATCCAACGTACCTGCATCCGATTGCGGGGTGCAATCCGCAGCGAGAGCTCGCAGCAGAGCGGATCGCAAATAGCGCCAGCAGAACTGCTGCCGCTGTAACGAGGCACCAATTGTTGGAGACCCCATTGTTTATCGGTTCTGGCTATTGCCGCCAGAACGCCTGCATCTCCTCGGGCGTGACCTTGCCGTCTCTGTTGGCGTCCACGCTGTCGAAAATCCGCTTGTGGATGGCCGTCACCTCCTTGAAGGACAGCGCACCATCCCCGTCCGTGTCGGCGATTGCGAACATGATCTTCATCATCTGTCCGCGCATGCCCATCGGCGGCATGCCGCCCATCATGCCGGGCTGCATTATCATACCTCGCCCCATTCCGCCGGGCATCATGCCGGAACCGGGCATGGTCTCCTGGCCCTGTCCGTTCATCTCCTCCGTTCCGGAGGGTGAGGCGCCTTGCGATGATTCCTCGGAATGATGCGGATCCACACCATTCGTCTGTGCGACCGCGAATCCCGCAGCGCCGAGGGCGATCGTCGCGGCGAGCGCCACAGCGTTTGGAAGTCTTGTCTTTCTCATGTCCTTCCCCTTTGGTTTAATCTGTCTACACGCCTGTTTCCGAGTGGAGCAGGACGATTTTAAGATGAGCTTGCGCCCAAGTCCCCGCAGATTGCCCAATCGGCCAAGACGTCGGCTGGTGAAGTTGAAGATTATAGCGATCAATCCTCCCGCGTAGCCGCCGAAGATGACGCTTTGAATCGTCCCGAGGGCCAGGCTTCGAAGATCAAAGCCGGTCAGGCCCAAAAAGAACTGCAGCCAGGGCCGATGCAGTCCCCAGTCGGGAGCCACGAAGCCGAGCACCATGCAGAGCAGGAATGAGACGGTGACGAAGGCGGCCAGTGTCGTGCCAAGCACCAGCACGGAGACATGAATCGGCATCGCAGAGTAGGTCGACGGTTGCGCATGCAAGGTAGTGTTCGCCATGGAATGATCCTCCGAATCTGGCCGCGAAGCCCCGGCCACGACGATAGATCCATCATCTGTCTATCCGGCATTAGCTCCATTGATTCAGGTCAAGAATGGCAACGTTTTTGCTTTCAGCGATAGTAACGTCTCGCCCTCATACGAATGGTTCAGATATCTGCTACACGATCGAATGGGAATGCTTGGTCGAAGCCCTCAGCAAAACGCTGACGAGTTTCCAAATTCGCAGCCTGGTTGCGCCATGGCCTTGACAAAGCGCAATGCAAACTCTCTCTGCGGCAGGCATCGTGACGGCTGTTTAACCTCAGGAGGCCATCATGAAGCCGCAGTTCCATCTCCCGTTGTCGACCTATCCCGACGCGAGTTCCTTCACCATAATCGACAATGCAATCGACCTGTCTCGGCGGAATGACGCCCATCTCGTCGCCAGCATCCCGCGAGTTCGCATCCCCCAGGTCCATCAGCCCTTTCCTACAGTGATCGATGTCGACGCGTGGCGGGGGCAAGCTGAGCGGTATAGCCGGGACAGCGGGACTTCGCTGCGAGAGCATCTCACCCACGCTGTTTCGGAGACTGGCGTTCAAGTGCGAATCCATGGATTCGAGGCCACGGAGCCGTTCGTGTATGAGCGCTTTTCCGAATTTGCCAGGTGCCACGACCTGTCCATCATCGAGGCGTCGGAGCTCTCCCGCCAGCTTTCCGAGACGCTGCTGTTCGGGAGCGGCCGTCCCATCGTTCTATATCCCGCCACGAGCATCTGCTCTCGTGTAGACACGATCGCCGTTGCCTGGGACGGCAGCGCCACTGCCGCGCGCGCCTTATCCTGCGCCCGCATTTTCATCGAGCGCACCACCAAGGTGCAGGTCATCTCGATCACGGACGACAAGGAGATCGACGAGGCGAACCGCGCGCTCTTGATCTCGTCCTTGAAGCACTCGGGATTCGACGTGGAAGACGTGTCCATCCAGGCAGGCGGAGAGACCGCGACCGCTGCCATCCAATCGGCTGCGCTGGAGCGTAAAGCAGACCTCCTGGTCGCGGGTGGATTCGGCCATTCCCGGCTTCGTGAATTCATCCTCGGCGGCGTTACTCGCGAACTGCTCGCTAAGGCGGAGCTGCCAGTGCTTCTCGCCCACTAGAGAGCGCGAAGGGCGTTGAGGCTGACCGCTACGTCGATGACCTCCTGCAGCAATGCGCCGCCGACGGGCGGAAGCTGACGAGGTCCAGAGGCAGCATGCCACGGATGTGATTGCCGAGTTGATCGTCATGGGCGCATATAATCACCCTCGCTGGCGCAGACGCTGTTCAAGGCGTGACGCGCAACAGGATAATGCAAAGCAGCATGCCAGTTTTCATGGCGCATCAACCGAGGTTGGAACATGACCGCGCCCCGTCTCGCCGCTTGACGCCTTACCCCAACACCACCGTCCGCCAATTCCGATGCAAAATGTAAGCGGCAACCACGAAGATGAGCGCCGCGAACAGGCGGTTGAGGATGTTCTTGTAGGCGCTGAGCCGCGTAGCGAGCAGCATGCCAAAAACGCCGCCGACAATGCCGCCGCCGATGAACTCGGCGGCAAGCCGCCAGTCCACAAGCCCTGAACTGGCGTAGTTCAGGGCGATCGTCAGTCCGAATGCACCGACGGAGAGGAGAGATGTGCCGATCGCGTTGATCATCGGCATGCCCGTCCACAGCATGAGGCCGGGCACGATAATGAAGCCCCCGCCGATCCCGAAGAAGCCGGATGCAGCGCCGGCGGCGAGTGCCACGGCCGCGGTGGCAAGGCACATCCTGAGGTCGACCGGGCGGCATTCGACGGCCACCGCCTTCCGGGGGTTCAGCATCAGAGCGCCAACGACCATCATCACGATCCCGAAGAAAAATATCAGGCGATCTCCGTCTATCGCCTTGCCGAGGCTGGAGCCGCCGACGGCGCCGACGACGCCGAGTGCAGAGAAGACGGCCGCGCAGCGCCACCAAATGTGACCCTTGATCGCATGGCTGGCAAAATTTGCGAACGCGTTCGCCGAAACGGCGAGCGCGCCCGTGCCGATGGCGACGTGCGGCTGCGTCACCCCCACCACATAGAGCAGAAGGGGCGTTGCCAGGATCGATCCGCCTCCATCCAGGAGGCCGAGCATGAAGCCGACGAGGCCGCCGGAGCCGACTGCCGAAACGATAGGATAGCTCACGCCCGTCGGCTCCATACTCTGTCATACAACATCATCCCGCCCAGCATCGCCACGACAAACAGGATTGTCCGAGGAAGACCCATTGACAAAGATGCAATCGCCGGGCCTGGACAGAGGCCGCCGATCCCCCAGCCAAGACCGAACAAGACGGAGCCGATAACCAGCGGCGCGTCGACCCGATGGTTCGCCGGCACATGGAAGCTGTCGTCAAAGGCTGGATGCCGCATCCGCTTCATCACCTGCACGCCGATGGCCGCGACCGCAACTGCACCGCCAAGAACGAATGCGAGGCTCGGATCCCAGGCGCCGAAGACGTCGAGGAAGCCCTGGATACGGACGGGGTTCAGCATGCCGGACAAGGACAGTCCGAAGCCGAAGACAACACCCGAGGCGAGCGCCGCGACGAATTGATAGATGTTCCTGTTCATAACCCCGCACCTCGCAGAATTGCGACGGCGACCGCGCCGGCGGTCAGAAACGTGGCCACCGCCACCATTGATCGTGTCGAAAGACGGGCAAGCCCAAGGACGCCGTGTCCGCTGGTGCAGCCCGAGCCCATGCGTGAGCCGAAGCCGACAAGCAGTCCCGCCACGATGAGCAGCGGCCAGCCGGCGGTGATCTGCACAACCGGCCAGCCGCCGAACATAGGCAGATAGGCGAGCGGCCCGAGCAGCAGCCCGAGCACAAAGGCAAGGTTGGTCGTCAAGCCGATCCCTTGCGCGAGACGCCAGACGATCCCGCTGATCCCGGCAATCCGGCCGTTGAGGAGCAGAAGCATGACAGCCGATGCCCCGATCAGCATGCCGCCGAGCAGAGATGGGAGATAGGCGCTCATTTCTCGTCCTTCACGCAGAAGATGTCATAGAGGGCGGCAACAAGTTGCGCGGCCTTTTCTTCCGTCAGACGGTAGAAGATCTGTTTTCCCTCCCGTCGCGTTTCGACGATGCCGGAGCCGCGCAGTACCGTCAGGTGCTGCGACAGATGCGGCTGGTGGACGTCGACTTTCTCTTCAAGCTCCCCGACCGAATACTCGTCTTCCACGAGGGTGCAGACGATCATCAGACGCGCCGGATGGGACAGCGTCTTCAGAAGGTTCGCCACCTCGCCCGCGCGGAGAGAAAGCTCCGCAGGAGACAGCCCAGCCTTCATCGTTGCCTTCGGATCGGCGGTCATTCCCATGCTGCTCCCTGTAATGCATCCAGCGGAAACTTGAGGTAGCGCTTGCCGTTCGCTTCCGGCTCTGGCAGGCGCCCGCCGCGGATGTTTATCTGCAAGGCATGGAGGATGAGCTTCGGCATCGGCAGCGTCTTGTCACGCTTCGTCCTGAGCGCCACGAATTCTTCTTCCGTCACGCCAGCAAGATGCGGGTTGAACTTCTTCTGATCAGCCACGCTGCTTTCCCAACGAGGCGCCCGCCCATCTGGCTGATAGTCGTGGCCGGTGAAGATTCGCGTCTCATCCGGAAGCGCGAGGATGTCCTGTATCGACTTCCACAGGACGCGTGCGTCACCACCGGGGAAGTCGGCTCGTGCGGTCCCGCTGTCGGGGATGAAGAGCGTGTCGTGCACGAAAGCCGCATCGCCGACCACATAGGTGACGGAGGCGAGGGTGTGTCCCGGTGAGAACAGCACCTTGGCATCGATGGAGCCGACCATGAAGGTGTCACCATGGGCGAACAGCCGGTCCCATTGCGAACCGTCGGTCGCGAGCTCTGGCCAGTTGTAAATGCCCTTCCAAAGCTTCTGGACATCCACGACGCGCGCGCCGATGGCCGTTTTCGCCCCCGTCTTCTCCTTCAGATACTGCGCAGCCGAGAAGTGGTCGGCGTGCGGATGGGTGTCGAGGATCCACTCGACGGTCAGCCCCTGGTCGCGAACGTAGTCGAGGATAGCGTCGGCATTGACGGTCGCTGTCGCCCCTGACTTCTCGTCGAAGTCGAGCACAGGGTCGATGATGACGCACTTGCTGGTCGCGGGATCCGACACCACGTACTGAACGCTCCAGGTACGCTTGTCGAAAAAGCCCTTTACCTGCGGACGGTGCGCGTCCTGCTTCTCAAGCCAGCGTGCTGCAGCGCTGATGTCGTAGCCGCGGCTGCCTCCGAACTCGACGACCTCATCGGCAGACATGCGGCCGTCAAGGACCTCACCGATCAAGTAGAGGCTCAGCGAGCGAGTGCCGGTCCTGCAGTGGCCGAGCACAGGCCCGTCGGATTCATCGACCGCGCGCTGGAACGCACGCACGTCCGCCTCGGTGATCGTGCTGGCCGTGACCGGGATGAACGCATAGGACAGGCCGCAGTGCTTCGCTTCCTGGCTTTCCGCTTGCGTGCCAGGCTGTGCAGGATCCTCGTCGTCCGGTCGGTTGTTGATGAGTGTCTTGAATTCTTTGTCGCGGAGCGACTGGATGTCCTCAATGCTCGGCTGCGTCGAGACGGAAAGCTTCTCGGATATTGCTGTAATGGGCATGACTGGCTCCGCGCCTCAATCGTTATATACTATAATATAATATATAACGATATAAAACAAGATCAGGTATGCAACTCTGTGCATACCTTGTGGCCGGACGCTCGAGGCGAAAGCTTCCAGTTCAAGGAACAGTCCTGGCGGCCACGGCGGATCGCCGGTGGCTGGTCCTGCCGGCTATCGTGACGGGGTTCTTTTCCAGCACGCCATCCGAGGGATGCTGAGCGCCGCTGCCGATCCTGCGTCGGCTGGCTTCCGGACTGACTATGCTTTGAAAACGCTCAGGGGCGTTTTTGAAGCCAAGGTTGGCGACAAGCTCGATGCCGTCCTGCGCTCCCCCGGGTATCAGAAGAGGCGGCGCATGGCGGCAACGTCTATCGGTCGTGGTGAGATTTGGAGAAGCCTGGGCAACGCCCAAGAACGGAACGTTGCAAATGGAACTGGGCCTTGCAGCTTCTCGGGGAAGACATCCGATTTAGAACATGATTTTCGACGAACGACGGTGACAGCGCTCTCACCATTTTTCTGACTGCCAATCGGCGTCCAACCGACGACCGTTAATGCGGTTGACAGGACTAGAACCCGCGGCCTCAATTGAGGTCGGATCCTTCGGCCCAAAATTCAGCGACTTAGAAGCGAGATGGAATGCATTCGACCGAAATTAATGATCATTTCCGCCTAACGGTTCAGCGCATTATTGAGGTCATGCAATCCGACCATCAGCATCATGGGGTCGGACGGAGACGACAGGAAGCCGACGGCCTCGTAGAAGGCTCGTGCGTCATCTGAAATCGCATGAACGAGCATACCTCGGATGCCAACTACTTCAGCGGCATTGAGCAGGCGCAGGCCCGCGTCGCGCACCAATGCCCTGCCGATACCGCGCCCTTGGTAGGATTGATCAATGGCGAGGCGACCAACCACAGCGACGGGAATTGGATCTGGCATATTGCGCCTAAAGCGGCCAGGCGCTTCCGGCTGCTTGATGGCGCCGGAAGCGAGCGCGTAATAGGCGATGACGCGGCTCTCCTCGCACACGACGAAGGTCCGTGATGCGCCGCTGGTTTGATTAGAACGGGCGCGACGTCGCAGCCAGTCGTCCAGTTCAACGACTCCGGAATTGAACTCGGCCAACTCATGATGATCGGTCAGGGGGGCCGGTGCGCTGAGGGTCACGCCTCATCCCACGGTGCTTTGGTCGACATGGTGCGTGCTAAACGCTCATTGGGCTGCGTGGGTGCATCGAGCCGGGCAAGGTATTCAGCATAGATTTCGGGGCTTACCGTGAAGATAGTGCGGTCGAGCAGCACTTCCTCGGCTCGGCGCTCGGAAGCTTCCAACATGAAATCCGTTCGCGTCTTCCCAAGCAACTCAGCAGCTCGATCAATCAGATTGCGGGTCGCAGGCTTGATGCGCATATTCAGCGGTACGCTTGCGTCCGAGCTTTTGCTCGTGTGTGAGGTCGGCATGGCAAACTCCTGTTGCACCGATATAGCGTAACGACAATATCTTTACAAGGCCCGTAAAGGCATTGTCGTTCCACAATTCGCGCGTTCCTAATTCGCGGCATTTAGCTCGTCTGATTGAACCATCGGCCACGCGATTTCCCTCTGTCAAAGCTGAATAGGGCTGCGACATTGTCAGCCAGTTAGAAATGCGACACTGGCTCTGACGATCAGCCCCCGATCCGGCCGGCTGGGCCGGGTTGAAAGGGCGGAGCGGGGGCGGGTGATGATGCTCCTCTTCGGCTTTAGCTTTCTCAGTAGCAATTGTTCCGTCTCCGGCTGATACTCGTGCGCACCTGCATAGGGGCGGGGTAGGGATCAAAGTCGCACGATGCTTCCGGAAATCAAACTGCAGGGTGACGTCAATGTCGCCGCGCTGTCACCACTCGTTCGCGGCATGCTTCTTGCCGTTGCCTATGCCGACGGTGAGGGTGGCATCGGGTTGACGGCAACCGGCGCCATGAACCGCAAGTTCGTGCATTGGGCCGCTGTTAACTTCCTCTGGCCCGACTTTACAGCCGAAGACCTCTATAGCATGAACAAGGTGCTCAATGAACGCGACATGCCGCCGCTCTGGGTCGTGCGCGACATGACCCGTCATCTGAAGCTGCTTCGTCGGAAAAAGGATGTGCTGCTGCCAACCAGACGCGGCCGCGAGTTTCTGGTGAACCCTAACGCCTTCTTCGATTTGGTCGCCACGGATTATCTCTATTCCTACATCCACGCCACCGAACGGGAAGAGGAGGTGCAAGCGCGGTTGCGCTGGTGGCGCATGTTCCTCAATCTTCTCAATATCAAGGCCAGAGAAGGTTGCACGCTAATGGAGGTTGTGAAAATCCTCTATCCAGATCTGGCGCCTCTTTCGGAAACCGAAATGACCCTGGAAGCCTGGAAGCTGAAATCCGATCGAAAATACGGCGTCTTACGGCGCTTGTGCTGGCTCGGCTTGCTCTATGAAGTAAGAGAGGGGCTCACACTCTTCCAGGACGGATCCTTCCACAAGACACCGCTTTGGTCCGCATGCCTGCAGCTGGAATCGGCTACGCAAAGCGACATCGGCGTGCACTGACGATCTTTATTCCGCCGCTGGTTGCCTCAATAACGCTTTCTCTCGCCGTGCAATCACCGCCGGATCGTTCATGTAATCTGTCCTCGGCTTGCGTCCCCGCTTCTGATAGCCGTTGGCTGTGCTACCGTCCCGAATGCCAAACATATGATCCATCTGCCCGGTGCGTCGGGGACCACTCTTGCTGCGTTGCTGTTCTCGGCCGGCTTGCAACTCGGCGACGATCGACAGCATGTCGTCCAGCCGCTTGTTGTCGACGACCTCCGCACTTCCCAAAATCGCCGGCGGCGCTCATGAAGGGATACGAACCAGCGACCCTCAAGGAAGGAGTTGCCGCTCCGCGAAAGCAATGAGTTGAGGCATATCGATAAATTCTGAACTTCGAGACGACTTGAGAGCACGCCGATGGTGCCATCACCTTCCATCTACGCAGTGACCGTTGTCCAATTCTGCCGGTTGGCGATCAGATCGTCGACAACGGCGGGATCGGCAAGCGTCGAAGTGTCGCCGAGGGCACCGAAATCGTCCTCGGCGATCTTGCGCAGGATGCGGCGCATGATCTTGCCGGAGCG
>NZ_JACHYV010000036.1:0-44758 GCF_014193135.1 Rhizobium sp. BK049 | reverse complement strand
CGTTCGCGAAGATCCTCAGAATATGGGTGCGTCATCCTTGCCGGCCGTCCTTTTCCGGTAGGACAGAGAATCATATTTCAGCTGATTTGCGAATCCGCGATTCTGAAAAATCGAAGCGTGCTCTAAACAGCCTGTTCCGTCCCTTCCTCCGCGGGGAGGGAGGCCTCAGAGCCCCAGCGCCGTCAGCATGACGAAGGTGGCGAAGAGGATGAAATGTGTCATGCCCTCGATGGCGTTTGTCTCGCCGTCGTTGAGGTTGATCGCGGCGGCAATCAAGGTGATCGTCACCATCACCGTCTGCACCGGGGTCATCGCCATGATGAAGGGCTGGCCGGTATAGAGTGCGATCGCCTCCATCACGGGCACCGTCAGGATCACCGTCGATAGCGAGGCGCCCATGGCGATGTTGACGGTCGCCTGCATTCGATTCTTGAGCGCCGCCCGCAAGGCGGTCAGGATTTCGGGGGCGGCCGAAATCGCCGCGACGACGACGGCCGTCACCGCGATCGGCGTGCCGCTGTCGCGCAGGCCTTCGGTCATGAAGGCCGACATGAATTCCGCCAGCAGGCCGATAATGACGACGCCGACGAGAATGGTGGCGATCGAGGCGGCCGCCGGTCCGTCGGCGCCGTGTCCGTGGTGACTTTCCTTCTTCCGCTCGGAGCGCGGGTAGCTGTAGCTGAAGAAATAGCTGTGCTGGCCGACCTGCATGCGCAGGAAGAGGCCGTAGAGAGCGATCATCGCGATGATGGTGAAGGCGGAATAATAGTGCCATTTGTCGCTCGGCACGAATTCCGGCACGATCATCGAAATGCCCATGGCGGTGAGGATCATCACGCCGTAGGTCTTGCCCGAATTGTCGTTGTAGGGCTGCTCCCCATGCTTGAGGCCGCCGAGGAGAGCTGCGAGACCGAGGATGCCGTTGATATCCAACATCAGGGCCGAGTAGATCGTGTCGCGCACGAGGGTTGGCGAGCTCTCGCCCCTCATCATGATAGCGAGAATGATGACTTCGACGGCGAGGGCCGAAAGTGTCAGGATCATTGTGCCGTAGGGATCACCGACCTTGACGGCGAGCAGTTCGGCATGATGGGCGACGCGGATCGAGGCGAGTACAATGGTGGCGACGAGTGCTGCGGCGGCGACGAGCGCCAAGCCGCGCCCCATCTCCATAATCGCATGCTCCAGAACGTGGGCGGTCAGCGCGACGACGAGTGCGGTGACCAGGAACTTCTCCTCTTTAAGGCGTGACGCGATGCCCAAATCTCAGCTCCCGTTGCGATTCACGCTTTTAAGTAAGTCACTGATTTCGGATGGGAAGCAAGCGGCGGCACTCTGCTATTTGCAGTCTTGGGCGTTTAATGGAATACTGACGCCCTCGGGGCCGGAAAGCAGATCGCGGCGTCCTCGAATTCTCGTCACGCGGCCGCGATGATCCGGACCCTGTCCGGAAGCATGCGAATGCGCAACAAGATGATGAGGAGACGGATGCATGATCAAGGTGGTCTATGAAGTCGTGCCACATGACGGCGGTTGGGCCTACAGGCTGGGAGGCGTCTATTCCGAGGCATTCCCGACCCATGCCGAGGCGCTCGAAGCTGCGCGCATCGTCGCGGCCGAACAGCAGGTCGGGGGCGATTCCGCCGAGATCAGCTGGCAGGACGAAAACGGCAAATGGCATGAGGAATATGCCGAGGGCGGCGACCGACCGGAAACCGAGGTGGTCGACGGCTTATGGCAGGAGCGTATGGCCGGAGCCTCGCAGAGCGCGGGACGTCAACCCTAAAGCGCGTCGCGATCTTTCAAATTCGCTTGCTGCGCTTTGGGCCTTTTGTTTCGCGCATGCCGTTATCGCAAAATCGCGCACACTTTTGCGCGACATGATCTATCCCTTCAATGCCCGCGTGACGATCGTGTCGACAAATTCGCGCTTCTCAGCGGTATAGCGATCGCCGTCCATTCTGAATTCGGCTGCCAGCCTGCGTTTGAGCGCGGCATAATCGGCCGCCGCCTCCGGATGTGCGATGAGATAATCCCGGAAAGCCAGCCTGTTTCGATGCGTGCCGTTGCCGGCCGGGCAAAGGTAGACCCGCTCCGCCGGCGCCGAATCTCTCGACAAAAATGCCCAAACCTCGTCGTCGTAGCGATTGCCGCGGGGCTCGTAGTTTTCCGAGAGAAGCACCTGCGTCGCAGGTTCGATATGCTTCAGACCGGGAAGAACGATGTCGATATCGATGAGCGGCTTGGCGGTCATATCAGGTATGGCGGTGCTGCCCACGTGATCGATAGCGAGCGCCTGCGGCAGCAAGGCCAGCAGCCTGGCTCGGATGCGCTGGAAAGCTTCCGGCCATTCCCTGTCATAACTCACGAGTTCAACCGGCTTGTGCATCGTCATCTCCATAGGACCTGCGAGATTGCCCATGATTCTCACCAAAAATCGATCTCGTTTTTCTACTTACGCGCCGGTCGAGTGATGATGGTAGGCCCGGAGGCCCTTGACCAGCGCGTCGAACGTGGCGCGGCAGCGCGGTGAGGTCTTCAAGCTTTCGTGCATGACCACCCATGTGCCGAGCGGAATTTCGAACGCGTCGGGAAGGACATGCACGAGGTCGGGGTTTTCCCGTGCCAGTCCGATCTGGCAGAGACCGATGCCGACGCCAGCGCGGATTGCAGAGAGCTGGGCAAGATTGCTGTCGGTCCTGTAGGCGAATTTGATGCCTTCGGGCGCCGGATAGCGTTTCATCACCATGCGGACGTAGGCCGTCTGCCGGTCGAAGCCGATGAGCCGGTGGGTGGCGAGGTCCGCCATGGTTTGCGGAATGCCATGCCGTTCGAGATACCGTCGGTGGGCGTGGAAGCCGATCGGGATGTCGCCGATGCGGCGCACGATGAGAGTACGCTGCTGTGGCTCGGCCATGCGCACGGCGATATCGGCCTCGCGATTTACCAGATCTTCAATCGCATCGGATGCCGAGAGCTCGATGTGGAGTTCGGGATAGGCTTCCTGCAGCGGCCCGAGAATCCGAGGCAAGACTTCGACGGCGACGACCTCGCTGGCGCTGACTCTGACCGTTCCGGCTACCTTCTCTCGCTCACCGGATGCCGTGCGCAAAAGGGCAGCGACGGTTGCCGACAGCGTTTCGGCATAGGGTTTCAGCGCCTGTGCGGCGTCGGTCGGCAGGAGGCCGTTCGGCGACCGGATGAAGAGCTCGGCGCCGATCGCCTGTTCCAGAGCAGCGACATGACGGCCTATGGTCGGCTGGGTCAGCCCCAGTTCGCGCGCAGCCGCCGAAAGCGACCCCTGCTGGAGCACGGTCAGGAAACTGCGGTAGAAATCCCAGCTTGGTTCGAGCGTCATATGTTTTTGTATAGCTGAGCCACTCATTTCGTCAATTTTGTTTATCCGGAAGCAGGAGCATAGTCATCTCGTTGCAATTGAAGGAGATGATTGCGATGAATGGAGAGATGAAGATCACGGCACTGGTTCTCGGCGCGACCGGCGGCATCGGCGGCGCGATCGCGCGCAAGCTTCTGGCCCGTGGCTGGCGCATCAGGGCGCTCAACCGTGACGCCGCCAAGGCGTCGAAGAACGAGCCGGCATTCGAATGGGTGCAGGGCGACGCGATGAATGCCGGCGACGTGCTGGAGGCGGCTGAAGGTGTTGGCCTGATTGTCCACGCGGTCAATCCGCCCGGCTATCGCGATTGGGAAAGGCTGGTGCTGCCGATGCTCGACAATACGATCGCTGCCGCTCGCATCGCCGGTGCCCGCATCGTGCTGCCGGGCAACGTCTATAATTTCGGTCCCGATGCCCTGCAGTCGCCGACGGAGGAAAGCCCACAGTGTCCCCTTACAAAGAAGGGAGCGATCCGGGTCGAGATGGAAAAGAGACTGAAGGCGGCCGCGCAATCGGGCACCGGTGCCATCATCGTCCGTGCCGGCGATTTCTTCGGTCCGGGCGCAACGGCCAATAGCTGGTTCTCATCGGGGCTGGTGACGCCGGGCAAGCCGGTCGGCACCATCAAGAATCCGGGGCGACGCGGCATCGGCCATCAGTGGACCTATCTGCCGGATATGGCGGAAACCATCGCCCAACTCATCGAGCGGGCCGATCGGCTGCCGTCCTTCGCCATCTATCACATGGATGGCTTCTGGGATGCGGATGGCATGCAGATGGCAGAAGCGATCAAGCGTGTCGCCGGCGGCAAGGCGAAGATCAGGCGCTTTCCCTGGTGGATCGTGCCGCTCGCCGCGCCCTTCATTCCGTTGATGCGGGAGATCAACGAGATGCGCTATCTCTGGAAAGTGCCGCTCAGGATGAACAACGCGAAGCTTGTGGCCGAACTTGGCGAGGAGCCGCGCACACCGATCGATGAGGCGGTAAGAGCCTCACTCGTGGCGCTCGGCTGCCTGCCCGAAGCGCATCGTGACACCGCGGCCGCCTTTATCGGGCATACGCTGCAGAAGGCGCCTTAGGCCGCCAGCTCGGTCAGCGCGATGCGCGCGACCTTCAAGGCAGTCTCCGCCTGTTCGATATTGGGGTCGCCAAGAAACCAGGCGGCGGAAAGGCCGGAATAGGCGGCGATCCATTGCAGCAGCCGCTTCGGCTCCAGCCCCGCCTCCGCAGAGACGATGGCGAGCTGGCGGCGAAAGCGGGCGGGGTCGGTGATCGACGGCAATTCCTCGTTGGCGAAGATATTGGTGAAATCGAAACCGCGCTCGCCGTGGAGCCGTTTCGGATCGATCGCCAGCCAACCGCGCTCCTCGAAATCGAGAATGTTGCCGTGGTGGATATCGCCGTGGAGGACGGCGAGATCGCGCGGATCGGCAAGGAGGGCGTTGGCGATCGCAGAGCAATCGGCAAGCGTGCCGCCATGTTTGCCGGCGGCCGGCTCGAGATCACGGAACCAGCGGGTGAGGGGAATGGGATCGGGGAGCGGTCTTTCGCGCGGCGCATGCAGCCGCGCGGCGGTGCGGCAGAGAATGCGGCTCGCTTCGTCGTCTTCTCCGTCCATCGCCATGACAAGCAGGGAGCGTTTCCCGGTTGCCCTTTCCAGCAACACAGCGTCGCCTTCGTGTGCGTAGACATGAGCCGCGCCGTCGCCCTCCAACCACTGCATCAACAGTGCGCCGTATCGTTCGTCGATATCCGTCGCCACTTTCAGCATGGCGGGTCTGTCCTGCCAGAGGACCGGCAGCAGACGGCTCGAATGGGTGATGATGGGCTCGCCGTCCGATATGAGCGACCAGCGATCGAGATAGGGAGCAAACATGCGTCCATATAGGGATATTGAACGCAGAAATTCCACCTCTCGGCAAGATTTCTGCGTTTTTCGACAAAGTCTCCTCCGCCATGCCAGGCCTTGTGCCGAGCATCTGACCACGGCAATTGCCTGGGAGGAAAACATTTATTTTCAGTCGCTTAATTGGATCGGCTGAGATCCTCGGCACAAGGCCGAGGTGACGTGCCGGGGTTGGAGCAGTTTGTTTCACCATCCTGAGAAATCCCGCCTCTCGGCGGAATTTCTCGATTCGTACTCAGGCAGCCTCAGGCGACCCTTTCGAGGGCGGGATAGTCGAGGTAGCCCTTGGCGGTGCCGCCGTAGAAGGTCGATTGGTCGGGCGTGTTGAGCGGCAGGTTCTTTGCCAGCCTTTCGACGAGATCGGGATTGGCGATGAAGGGTTTGCCGAAGGCGATCAGATCGGCGCGGCCGCTTTCGGCGGCGTCGATTGCGAGATCGCGGTCATAGCCGTTATTGACCATCCAGCTGGCCTTGCCGCCGGCCTTCTCATAAGCTTGGCGCAGCGCCTTGTAATCGAAGGAGGGGTTGTCGCCCTGCCGGTAATCACGGTCGCCGCCGGTCTGGCCTTCGATGACGTGGATATAGGCGAGGCCGTATCTGGCCAGCCCCTCGACGACATGGGTGAAGGTCGCCTGCGGATTGGAATCGTAGCTTTCGCCAGAGGGCGTTACCGGCGAAATGCGGATTGCGGTGCGGCCTGCGCCGATTTCCTTCACGATCGCATCGACGACCTCGAAGGTGAGGCGGGTGCGGTTTTCGATCGAGCCGCCATATTGGTCGGTGCGGTCGTTGACGCCATCGCGGATGAACTGATCGAGCAGATAACCATTGGCGCCATGGATCTCGACACCGTCGAAGCCGGCGTCGACGGCGGCGCGGGCCGCCCTTCGGTAATCCTCGATGATGCCGGGAATTTCGGACGTTTCGAGCGCGCGCGGCTCAGAGGTATCGGCAAAGCTGCCGCTGCCGTCGGCATTGACCAGATAGGTCTTGGCCTTGGCGATACGATTGGTCGAGGAGACCGGCTTGCCGCCGTCCGGCTGCAGCGTCGTGTGCGAGATGCGGCCGACATGCCACATCTGGACGACGATCCTGCCGCCGGCTGCGTGGACGGCGTCGGTCACCCGCTTCCAGCCGTCGAGCGCTTCCTTGCTGTAAAGGCCAGGCACGTCGGCGTAACCCTGGCCCTGATGGGTGATCGCGGTCGCTTCGGTGATGATCAGACCCGCGGTGGCGCGCTGGCGGTAATATTCGACATTGAGGTCATTGGGGATAGCACCCGGCGAGCGGTTGCGGGTGAGCGGCGCCATGACGATGCGGTTCTTGACTGAGATGTTGCCAACCTTGGTGGGTTCAAAAAGCTTGGCCATGATGGTCCTTTCTTTTGCGGGAGGATCACTCTGCGGGGCGAGGGCGGCCCGGCCCTTAGCGGAGAGATAGGTGAACGCCATCGCACCCGGGCTGATGAGGGCCATCAGGGCTGCGGCGAGTGGAACGCGGGTGACGAGAAGGGCATTCTAGAGATCCTGTGTCAGCTGCTTGAGGAAAGCAGCGATCGCTTCTTCGTTGCGCTTGTAGAAGATCCACTGGCCGACGCGTCTGGTGGTGACGAGGCCGGCGCGCTGCAGGGTTCCGAGATGAGCCGAGACGGTGGATTGAGATAGGCCGCAGCGCTCGAACTGGCTGGCGCAGACGCCCATTTCAAAGGGATGCTCCTGCGTGGGGAAATGTTCCTCGGGATTCTTCAGCCAGCTCAGAATGTCCATCCGGGTGGGGTGGGCGAGGGCCTTGATAATCTCGTCTTTGTCCATCGTTGTTTGCCGAACTATAAATCGTGTTTGAACGATATATTGATCGTTGAATGCCGATATGCAAATCACGGACACGTGAGGCGGCGGCTTTTGTCGATTGAGCAAATTTTGGGCAAAAAAAGAGGGCCACCGGAAAAACCAGGGCCCTTTGAATTGTGAAGGTCAATAACCTCCAGAGGGGAACAGCTAATGCGGTGGAACTGGGAGAGAAACCACGAAATGCATCAGCTGAGTTGGATATGGTGCTTCCTTAGGCAGGTTTCAATGCTTTTTTGTGCATGCCTGCTATGCGCCGCACAAATTTTTTGCGGCGCGGCATTTGTCGAGGCGGCAAGGCAAAAAAAGAGGGCCGCTGGAAAACCAGGGCCCTTATAAGTGTGAAGGTTCAAAAACCTCCAGAGGGGAACAGCTAATGCGGTGGAACTGGGAGGAAAAGCCACCATGTGCATCAGCTATGTGCGATATGGTGGTTTTATGGGCAAACGGCAACCCTCATTTGTGCATGCCAGTCATGCGCTCACCGCATAGTAGGGAAACATTCCATAAATCTGGCTTAAAAATTCCAGTTTCTGGCTTTGCTGACAATGAAATCGCGGAAAGCTTTCAGCTTGGCGGCATTCTTGATTTCGTCAGGATAGCAAAAATACGTGTCGAACGACGGTACGTCAGCATTGATCGGCAGCTGAATAAGGCCAGGATCGCGGCCAACGATATAGTCCGGCAGGCAGGCAACGCCGATTCCGAGCAGGCAGGCGCGCTTGATCGAAGTCTGGCTGTTGATTTGTAGATGCGGGATCCGCTTGTTGTCGGACGAACGGCCAGCCACTTCGAGCCAGTTGACATCGAGCAGGTAACTCGGCGCCGGTTCGCCGAAGGTGATAATGCGGTGATTGTCGAGGTCCTCGATCTTCTGAGGTTCGCCATGGCGGTTGATGTAGGAAGGTGCCGCATAGACGTGCATGTGCACGGTGAAGAGCTTGCGCTGGATGAGGTCGGACTGCTGCGGCTGACGAAGGCGGATTGCGCAGTCGGCGTGGCGCATGTTCACATCCACTTCCTCATTGTCGAGGATGAGCTGGATCTGCACATCGGGATAAAGCTGCAGGAACTCCTGAATCTTGTCGGTCAGCCAGCCCTGGCCGAGGCCGACAGTCGTGGTGACGCGCAGCTTGCCGGACGGCGTCTCGGTCGTCTCGGTCAACTGCATCTTGACGGTTTCGAGCTTCAGCAGCACGTCATGAGCGGTGCGGTAGAGCAGTTCGCCCTGTTCCGTCAGGATCAGGCCGCGCGCATGGCGGTGAAACAGCTTGGTGCCGACATCCTGCTCCAGCGCGCTCACCTGGCGGCTGATGGCGGATTGGGACAGATGCAGTTTATCAGCCGCATGCGTGAACGAACCCGCCTCGGCAGCTGCGTGGAAGATACGCAGCTTGTCCCAATCCAATGGCATTCCCCCACCCCTCATGCCGGTTTTACTCCGCGGCCACGGCGACGGGCATGTGGCCCGTCAGGTAGCGCTCGGCTTCGAGTGCTGCCATGCATCCCATGCCGGCGGCGGTAATCGCCTGGCGGAACGTATCGTCGGTCACGTCGCCGGCGGCATAGACCCCTTCCAGGCTGGTCGCGGTCGAATCAGGCGCCGTCCAGAGATAGCCATTCTCCTTGAGCTTCAGCTTGCCCTTGAACAGCTCGGTTGCCGGGGCATGACCTATGGCGACGAAGACGCCGTCGACCGGCATTTCGGTGATCGCGCCGGTCCTGACGTCGCGCAGGCGCGCGCCGGATACGGATTGCGGCATCGGTGGCTTGGGCGGCGTGCCGGTGATCTCGGCCACTTCGGTATTCCACAACACCTTGACGTTTTCCTTCGCGAACAGGCGCTCCTGCAGGATCTTTTCGGCGCGGAAAGAATCGCGGCGGTGAACGACGGTTACCGACTTGGCGATGTTGGAGAGGTAGAGCGCCTCTTCGACGGCGCTGTTGCCGCCGCCGACCACGATGACATCCTTGTTGCGATAGAAGAAGCCGTCGCAGGTGGCGCAGGCCGAAACGCCGAAGCCCTGGAAATGCTGTTCGCTCTCGATGCCGAGCCACTTGGCCTTGGCGCCGGTGGCGATGATCAGCGTATCGGCGGTCCAGACCTGGCCGCTGTCGGTGCGGGCGACGAAGGGGCGCTGGTTGGTGTCGACTTCGGTCACTAGATCGTTGACGATCTCGGCGCCGACATGTTTTGCCTGCTGCAGCATCTGGTCCATCAGCCACGGACCCTGGATCGGATCGGCAAAGCCGGGATAGTTCTCGACATCGGTGGTGATCATCAACTGGCCGCCCTGTTCGAGGCCGGCGATCAGAACCGGCTTCAGCATGGCGCGCGCGGCATAGACCGCGGCAGTATAGCCCGCAGGTCCGGAACCGATGATGAGCACCTTTGTGTGGCGGGCGGGCATGTCATTTCCTTTCGACTGGCAGGAGGGCGGCGGCTAAAGTGCGATTACGGCCGTTTCGCGGTCCATGCGCCATTTATGAACGTCCAATGCTTTTATTCAAGGGCAGCCTTGCATTACCAACAAGGCAAATCGGCTTGCTGTGCAAGAATCCGTCATCGGCTTGAAACTTTCTTGCGTATTCCGCCGCTTTATATAGAAGCTCGCCGCGAAGAATTAAAGAAAGGCCACGATGTGGGTCGCACGGAACTCGACGTCATCGACATAAAGATCCTCCGGGAGCTGCAGGCCGACGGCCGCATGACCAATGTCGAACTCGCCGACCGTGTCGGCATATCGGCGCCGCCCTGCCTGCGCCGGGTGCGCAAGCTCGAGGAAGCCGGCATCATCGAGGGCTATCACGCCATGCTGAACAGCCCGAAGCTCGGCTTCGATTTGGTTGCTTTCTGTATGGTCGGCCTCAAACACCAGTCGGAAGGCAACCTCAAGGCGTTTGCCGCCGCCACCACCGAATGGCCGCTGGTGCGCCAGGCCTGGATGGTCTCGGGCGACAGCGATTTTCTGCTGCATTGCGTGGCGGAAAATCTCACCCATTTCCAGGATTTCGTCATCGAGATTCTGACGGCGAACGAACATGTCGACACCGTACGCACCATGCTGACGATCCGGCAGGTGAAGAAGCTCGGACTGGTAGAGGTCTAGGGCCAGGCCACACTCAGCCCCAACGGATCTGCAAAGCGCGATTTCCTGTGCTCACGTAGCTGAATTACGCTGCGCTCCAGTGCTCGAAAATCCCACTTTCCGGCGCCACCTGAACGGACTGTCGATCGGCCCTGGGCCGGAAACGACGCCGTCTGTTTGATCGAGAGAGCATCGCATCCGACGGCGACACTCTCCTTCCGACCCCTGGGGACCTATCCCTCTCGATAATAGTAGCTGTAGCCATTGAGCGCCGGGGCGCCCCCAAGATGGGCGTAGAGAACCTTCGAACCCTCGGGGAAGAAGCCTTTGCGCGTCAGGTCTATGAGGCCCTGCATGGATTTTCCTTCATAGACCGGATCGGTGATCATCGCCTCGGTGCGGGCGGCAAGGCGTATGGCCTCGTTGGTTTCCTCTGACGGTACTCCGTAGGCCGGATAGGCATAGTCGGGATTGATGACAATTTCGTCGTCTCGAATGGCTCGGCCCAGCCCGACCAGCTCAGCAGTATTGTCGACGATATGGCGGACCTGGGCTCGCGTCTGATCGAGCGTGCCCGACGCATCGATGCCGATCACGCGGTCGGCGCGGTCCTGCGCGGCGAAGCCGACAATCATGCCGCCTTGCGTCGATCCGGTGACGACGCACACGACGACGTAGTCGAATCTGAAGCCGAGTTCTACTTCCTGCTTGGCCACTTCTTCGGCAAAGCCGATATAGCCGAGGGCGCCGTATTTATGCACCGAGGCGCCCGCGGGGATGGGATAGGGCTTGCCACCCGCGTCCTTCACGGACTGGATGGCATCTTCCCAGCTCTTTCGGATGCCGATGTCGAAACCGTCATCAACAAGGCGGCTGTCGGCGCCCATCAGCCGCGTCATCAGGATGTTGCCGACGCGATCATAGACGGCGTCATAGTGCGGCACCCATTTCTCCTGGATCACCACGCATTTCATGCCGATCTTGGCGGCGGTGGCGGCGACCATGCGGGTATGGTTGGACTGCACGCCGCCGATGGAAACCAGTGTATCGGCACCCGAGGCGATTGCGTCCGGCACGATATATTCGAGCTTTCTGAGCTTGTTGCCGCCCATGGCGAGGCCCGAATTGCAGTCGTCGCGTTTGGCGTAGATCTGCACCTTTCCGCCGAGCGCTGCCGTCAACCGCGGGAGATGCTCGATCGGTGTCGGGCCGAAAGTGAGGGGATAGCGTTCGAATTTTTCGAGAAGGGACATCAGGCGGCTCCGTCGTGTGGCATCGGCTCCGATTTTAAGGCAGACGCTGTGAGAGGTGCTCTCTATTTTGCGAGTAAAGCTTTTGTAACGCGCAGATTTCTTGTACATGAATGAAACTTTCAGTGATTGCATACTCAAAATGTGAAAGTTTCTTTCATGGAGCCGCTGGACCGGATCGACGTCAAGATTCTGAGGGCTTTGCAGGCGGAAGGCCGGCTGACGAATGCCGAACTTGCCGAACGCGTCAACGTCAGTCCCGCCACCTGTCACAGGCGCACGCAGCGTCTGTTCGACGATGGCTACATCACGGGCGTGAGAGCGGAGGTGGCACCCGCCTCGGTCGGTCTCGGGGCACTCGTCATGGTCGGTGTCGTGCTCGACCGTTCCACGCCGGAGAGCTTTGCAGCCTTTGAAAGTGCGGTGCTCGAATTGAAGGAAGTCCTCGACTGTAACCTCGTCGCCGGTGACTTCGATTATCTGCTCAAGATCAGGGTTCGCGACATGGCTGATTTCAACAAGCTGCACGGGCAAAAACTGATCGCGCTGCCCGGCGTCAGGCAGACCCGCACATTTTTCGTCATGAAGGAAGTCAAGGAGGATGCGCGTCTGCCGTTCTGACAGCGCGGTTCAACGCCGGTTCGGCTCACTTGCCCTTGATGTAGCCGCCGCGGCTGATGCCGTGGCGCTGGAGCTTGTCGTAAAACGTCTTTCTGGGGATGCCGAGCGCTTCGATGGTGCGGCGCACGTCGCCATCATTTGCAGTGAGCGCCTCGCGGATGATCTCCGCCTCGTAGCGTTCCAGCCGTTCGGGCAACGTGCCGCCGGTCGGCTGCGGGGGAACGAGCGTCGCTCCGCCGCCCTCAACGCCCAGCACCACCCGTTCGGCATAGTGGGAGAGCTCGCGGACGTTGCCCGGCCATGCGTGGGTGACAAGATGCCGCCGAACATTCTCGGAAAGCTGCGGGACATCGCGGCGGAAGCGCTCGGCCGCGCGGGCGGCGAAATGGGAAAACAGCAGCGGAATATCGTCGCGGCGCTCCCTCAGCGGCGGAATGGAAATCGTCACGACATTCAGCCGGTAATAGAGATCCTCGCGAAAATCGCCGCGCACCTCGGGATCGCCGAGGTCGATCTTGGCGGCTGCGACGACGCGCAAATCCACCGGGCGCACCTCGTTGGTGCCGAGCGGGGTGATTTCGCGCATCTCCAGCACTCTCAGCATCTTGACCTGCGTGGCCAGAGGCATGCTCTCGATCTCGTCGAGGAAAAGCGTGCCGCCGCCTGCATGTTCGATTCGGCCGGTGCGGCGCTTCTGCGCGCCGGTAAAGGCGCCGGCCTCGTGGCCGAACAGCTCGCTTTCGATGACCGTTTCGGGTAGCGCCCCACAGTTCAGCGCCACGAAATTGCCTTTCCGGCGGTGGCTCCACTGATGCAGGATCTGCGCGACCACTTCCTTGCCGCTGCCGGTCTCGCCGGCAACGAGCACGTCGACGTCGGTATCGGCGATGTGGCGAAGAATTTTTCTGAGATTCTCCATGACGGGCGTCTGGCCGATCAGCGGCAAAGTCTCTTGCGCATCTTCGGCTGCTTTGCGCAGCATGCGGTTTTCCAGAACGAGCCGACGTTTTTCGCTGGCGCGGCGCACGCTCTGGACGAGCCTGTCGGCAGGGAAGGGCTTAGCGATGAAATCATAGGCGCCATCCTGAATGGCCTGTACGGCCATCGGAATATCGCCGTGGCCGGTCATCAATATCACCGGCAGGTCGGCATCCATGCCTTGCAGCATGGCGAAGAGTTGCAGCCCGTCGATCTCGGGCATGCGAATATCGGTGACGACGGGGCCGGCGAAGTCCGCCGGCAGGTCCGCCAGCGCCGCCTTGGCGCCATCATAGGCGAAAACGGAAAAGCCGGCGAGCTCCAGTGTCTGGGCTGTGGCGCGGCGCAGGTCCCTGTCGTCGTCGATCAGCGCAACCGGGCTCCGTGTGTCCATGACCTAAGCCTTCCTCAGATGAACGATGAACCGGCTTCCTTCGCCATTGCTCTCAACCTCCATCCGGCCGCCGTAATCGCCGACAATATCCTTGGAGATGACGAGCCCGAGGCCGAGACCACTCTCCTTCGATGTGTTGAACGGCGTGAACAGGCCCTTGCGGATTTCAGGCGAAATGCCGGGGCCGTTGTCGACGATCGTCAGGGTCACCATGTCCGCATCGGTTGATGTTCTGACCTCGACGCGCCCCGCCTCAGCCTTCGGCGCCACTGCCTCCAGGGCGTTCTGAAGCAAATTGATGAGCACCTGCTCGAGGCGGATCCGGTTTCCCATGACCTGCAGCGCGGCCGGCGGCAGCTCGATGTCAAGCGTATCCATGCGGCCGGCAAAGCGGCTGCGCAACAGCATCACCGCACCCTCGATGACTTCCCTCAGGCCAGTCGGCTCGGCACTGCTGCGGCCCTTGCGGGCGAAGGTCTTCAACTCCTCGGTGATCGTGCCGATGCGCTCCGTCAGCGCCGCGATGTTCTGAAGATTATCGCCGGCAGGCGCGGTTTGGCCGCGCTCGAGGAAGGTGCGGGCATTGTCGGCATAGGCGCGGATGGTCGCCACCGGCTGGTTGATCTCGTGGGCGACGCCGGCGGCCACCTGGCCCAGGATTGCCAGCCGGTTGGCCTGCACCAGATCCTGCTGTACCGCCTGGAGCTTCTGCTCCGTGCTGCGGTGACCGGTGATCTCGGCCTGCAGGCGATCCCGGGCCTGGCTGAGATCGAGCGTCCGCTCGGCTACGCGCCGTTCCAGTTCTTCGCGCGCCTGCTGTTCGCTGAAGATCCTGAGCGTGATCGTCTGGCGGCGGCGCAGGAGGAAGGCGGCGCCTGCCAGAAGCGGCAAAAGCAAGAGCAGCGCCAGCATGCGCGTTTCGCGGACCGCCGCATCGACGGACGGCCCCAGCGCTACAAGATGCTGCAGATGCCACCTGGTTGCGGGGACTGGCATCGCGACCCCAAGGAAGCTGGTTTTTCCGGCGCCGCCGGGCATGACGATCTCGACGACGTCAAGCCGGTCGCCCAGATGTCGGACGATATCGAGCGGCAATGGCTGAAGCGGCGCATCACCAAATTGCAGGCTCTCGCGGATCGCCGTCAACCGAGCCTCGGCGATCCGGCCGATCGTCATGAACCGCCATGAGGGAACGCTTGTTATGAGGACGATGGCGCGATCGTCGATGACGTAGGACGGTGCGCCCGAGGCATTCCAATCCGCCTCGACATCGTCGAATTCCACCTTGACGACGACGACGCCCAGAAGACCGCTGCTGCCTGATATCCGCTGGGAAATATAAAGGCCCGGCTTCTTGCTGACCGTCCCGAGCGCGAAATGCTCGGCCTGTCCTTCGGTGACCGCGCCCTGGAAGTATTCGCGAAAACGATAGTCATTGCCGACGAAGCTCGTCGGTTCGAGCCAATTGCTGGCCGAAACCGCGATGCCGTTCTTGTCTATGACGTAGATGACGGCAGCCTTCGTGCCGGCGGCCAGCGTCTCCAGCTTCCGGCTGAGCTCATCGAACGTGGCGGTGTCGCGCCCCGCCAAGGCGGCGGCGAGCGCGGTATCCTGCGACAGCACGAAGGGCAGCGCCCGGTATTTTTCGAGGACCGTGCGCAGCAGCGCTACATTCATCCTCGCATCGGTGCGTGCTTGTTCCTCCAGGGCCGCCTCTGCCCGGCGCCGGCCGATCTCGCCGCTGACCCAGAGGCTTGCGAGGACGGCCGAGAGGGCGAGCACTGCATAGGCCCACCACATCCGTCGGATGCGGTGCTGCAAGGGCAAGGAGGGCCAAGGCCTTTGCGAGGTTGACAAGGACATGGGGGATTTGTGCATCTTTCCGCACGAGACGCAAATAGATTTGTGTGGTTTTTCGCATCTCCTGAAAGACCCCAAGGGTCTATTGAAAGTTTTTATGCAGGAAATACAACGCTCTAGAAAGGCTACTCGAAACTGGCACGGCGCTTGCGAAAGAGATGGCAACAACGGCTGAGCTGTTGGAGTGAAGCGAACGGCTCGGGAGGCCGGAGTTCGTTCCGGACGAGCCTTTAGGAGGACATCATGACCGTAGCACCATTCGATGCAGTCGCGGACAGCAAGCGAAGAAAACCCTTTTATGCCCATCTTTACGTTCAGGTTCTCGCCGCCATCGCCGCGGGTATCCTGCTCGGCCATTTCTACCCCGAACTCGGCACGCAGCTGAAGCCGCTCGGCGATGCCTTCATCAAGCTCGTCAAGATGATCATCGCGCCGGTCATCTTCCTGACGGTTGCGACCGGTATTGCCGGCATGAGCGACTTGAAGAAGGTCGGCCGCGTCGCCGGCAAGGCAATGCTCTACTTCCTGACCTTCTCGACCTTGGCGCTCGTCATCGGCATGGTCGTCGCCAATGTCATTCAGCCCGGCGCCGGCATGAATATCGATCCGGCTTCGCTCGACCCGAAGGCCGTCGCCACCTTTGCCGAGAAGGCGCATGAGCAGAGCATCGTCGGCTTCCTCACGAATATCATCCCCACGACGATTGTCGGCGCCTTTGCCGATGGCGATATTCTGCAGGTATTGTTCTTCTCGGTGCTGTTCGGCATTGCGCTCGCCATGGTCGGCGAAAAGGGTGAGCAGGTCGTGACCTTCCTCAATGCGCTGACGGCTCCTGTCTTCAAACTTGTTGCCATCCTGATGAAGGCCGCCCCGATCGGTGCCTTCGGCGCCATGGCCTTCACCATCGGCAAGTACGGCATCGGCTCGATCGCCAACCTCGCCATGCTGATCGGCACCTTCTACATCACCTCGCTGCTCTTCGTACTCGTCGTTCTCGGCGCCGTCGCCCGCTACAACGGCTTCTCGATCCTGGCGCTGCTGCGCTACATCAAGGAAGAGCTGCTGCTGGTTCTCGGCACCTCGTCGTCCGAGGCCGCACTGCCAGGGCTGATGAACAAGATGGAAAAGGCCGGCTGCAAGCGCTCGGTCGTCGGCCTCGTCATCCCGACAGGTTATTCCTTCAATCTCGACGGCACCAATATCTACATGACGCTGGCCGCCCTCTTCATTGCCCAGGCAACCGGCATCCAGCTCTCCTGGGGTGATCAGATCCTGCTGCTGCTCGTGGCGATGCTGAGCTCGAAGGGGGCCGCTGGAATCACCGGCGCCGGCTTCATCACGCTTGCCGCGACGCTCTCCGTCGTGCCCTCCGTGCCGGTCGCCGGCATGGCGCTTATCCTCGGCATCGACCGCTTCATGTCGGAATGCCGGGCGCTGACCAACCTCGTCGGCAATGCGGTCGCGACGATCGTCGTGGCACGCTGGGAAAAGGAACTGGATACCGCGCAGCTCGCCGCAGCTCTCGGCGGCCAGACGGAAGAGGGCGTCCCGGCTGTGACGCTTCAGCCGGCGGAATAAAAGGCGGCTTTGTTCGCCCTTCTTGGATATTTGCAGCGGCCCGTCATGTGATGGGCCGTCGCTTTTTGCTAAATCTCGTTCTGCTCAGCCACGATTGTCGCCGAGAAGGCGATCATAGACGGCGCCGATCGCGTTTGCTTCCTTCTCCAGCGCGAAATTCGCCCGGACATGACGCAGCGCATTCTCGCCATGCGCGATCGCCAGCGCCGGATCCGCGATATAGGGGGCGATGGCCCGGGTCAGCGCCTCACCATCGCCGGCGGCCACCACCGAGCCGGTCTCGCCTTCGGCGATGAGTTCGGCATAGGCGCCGGCGTCCGATGCCACCACCGCGGTCCGCGAGGCCATGGCTTCGAGCGGCGTCAGACCGAAGCCCTCATTGCGGGAAGGGGCTACGTAAAGCGTCAAACGGCGATACCAGATTTTGATATCGGGCACTTCACCGAGGAAAAGGATACGGTCGGCGAGGCCCGCGGCGGCGACATCGGCCTTGAGCTTTTCGCCGAAGGCGGTGTGCTCCGCCGTCACGCGGCCGGAGACGACGGCCGTCCATTCGGGGTGCTGCGGCAAGAGTTCGATCATCGCTTGGACGAAGAGATCGGTGCCTTTCTGATGGCGCACGCGGCCGAAGCAGCCGACGAGATAGCGTCCGCGCAGCCCGGTGGCGCCAATGCCATCGTCGGCCGTTTCCGGCGGGTGGAACAAGGAAAGGTCGACGCCGTGCTGGATGACCGTGTGAGGCACCTCGAGAAAGGAGCCGGAACGGTCGCTGGTCGCGATTACCGCATCCATGCGGCGGATCAGCCATTTCGTATAGGTGGTGTGACGGCGTTGCGCGGCCGAGGTGAAGAGCAGCTTCAGCGGCATGCGCAGGACATGGCAAAGCAGGATGCCGACGGCCATCTCATTGTTGCGGCGGGCGTGCCAGACGCGGTGACGGCGCCGGGCCGGCGGGCGCCACAGCCCAAAAAGCTGCGCCCAACTCAGTTTTGGCAGGCCCTCCGGCAGGCCCGGCCCCAGCGTTGCTATGCGCATGCCAAGCCGGATCTGGCACGGGATGAGCTGGACGATGGTCGAGGTGACGCCGGAGAGCCGGCGCTTGAAATTGGGCGCGATGATCTCGACGTCACGAATGTCCGGCAAGGATGAATCTCATGTCTGGCGGGCGATCAGCCCCAGGAAACCTGGAGGATTTCGTAGGCCTTGGAGCCACCCGGTGCGTTGACCTCGATGGAATCGCCGACTTCCTTGCCGATCAGCGCACGCGCGATCGGGGAGGAGATGGAGATGCGGCCGGCCTTGACGTCGGCTTCCTGGTCGCCGACGATCTGGTAGGTCTTTTCTTCCTCGGTGTCCTCGTCGACGAGCTTCACCTTGGCGCCGAACTTGATCTTGTCGCCCGACATCTTGGTGAGATCGATAACCTCGGCGCGCGCCGTCAGGTCTTCCAGCTCGGTGATGCGGCCCTCGTTGTGGCTCTGGGCTTCCTTCGCGGCGTGGTATTCGGCATTTTCGGAAAGGTCGCCATGAGCACGGGCTTCGGCGATCGCCTCGATGATTCGGGGACGCTCTTCCTGCTGACGCCAGCGCAGTTCTTCCTGCAGCTTGACGAAACCACCCTGTGTCATCGGTACCTTATCAACCATTTTTCTGTCCTTCACTCCTTGCGGCCGCCCGTCTTGCGTCAGCACAGTCAGGCACACACAAAAGAAAACAGGTCCCGAAGGGGAGCTTCGGAACCGTGCCACAATCATAGTTGCATGCTTATAGCAGATCGCCACGGCTGATTTCCAGAAAATTCGCATAAATGAAACCCAACCCGCTGGTACGTCAGGTGATGTGCGCCAAAACGGGGCATAAAGCGGGGACGTCGGGATTGACTTTGCAGACAAGAACATATAGTGAACATTCTAATGAAGAAGTCGCTAACCGAACGTTTGGCCATCCTTTCAGACGCCGCGAAATACGATGCTTCCTGTGCTTCCAGCGGCACGGTGAAACGCGATTCGAGCAGAAGCGGCGGACTGGGTTCGACCGGGGGGTCCGGCATCTGCCATGCCTATGGTCCGGATGGGCGGTGCATTTCGCTTCTGAAGATCCTGCTCACCAATTTCTGCATCTATGACTGCGCCTATTGCGTCAATCGCTCCTCTAGCAATGTCGAGCGGGCACGCTTCACCGCGGAGGAGGTCGTCTGGCTGACGCTCGAATTCTACCGCCGCAACTATATCGAAGGCCTCTTCCTGTCCTCCGGTATCATTCGCTCTTCCGATTACACGATGGAGGAGCTGGTCCGCATCGTGCGTGAGCTGCGGGTAACCCACAATTTCCGCGGCTATATCCATCTCAAAGCGATCCCTGAGGCGTCGCCGCATCTGATCGAGGAGGCGGGGCTTCATGCCGACAGGCTGTCGCTCAATATCGAACTGCCGACCGATAGCGGGATTTCCCGTTTCGCACCGGAGAAGAAGCCTGCCAGTATTAGGCGATCGATGGGGGACCTCCGGCTCAAGATCGAGGCGGCCAGTGAGCCGACATTAAAGACGAGGAAACGACAGCGTTTCGTCCCGGCCGGCCAGAGCACGCAGATGATCGTCGGCGCAGATGGGGCCAATGATGCGACGATCCTTGCGAGCAGCGGCCGGCTTTACAGCAGCTATGGCCTGAAGCGCGTCTATTACTCCGCCTTCAGCCCCATCCCCGACGCGTCGAAAAACCTGCCGCTGATCAAACCGCCGCTGATGCGAGAACACCGGCTCTATCAAGCAGACTGGCTGTATCGGTTCTACGGTTTCGGCATCGAGGAAATCACCGCAAGCCAGGCGGACGGCATGCTTGATCTCAATCTCGATCCAAAGCTTGCCTGGGCCCTTGCCAACCGGGGCGAGTTTCCGGTCGACATCAACAAGTCTGAGCGTGAGCGACTGCTGCGTGTGCCGGGCCTCGGCACCAAAACGGTGAAGGCGATCGTTTCGGCGCGCCGTTTTCGTCGCCTGCGGCTCGATGATCTCTCCCGGCTGGGCGTTTCGATCAAGAAGGTCCAGCCCTTCATCGCCGCGGAAGGCTGGTCGCCAAGGCGGCTGATCGACCGCCCGGACCTGCGGGCCATGTTCGAGCCGCAGCCCGAACAATTGTCGTTGCTATGATGCGCCGGGTGGTTCTCGCAGGACGCGGAGATCTTGCCGAATGGCGTGACGCGGCACGCGCCCTGGCGGCGGCCGGCATATTGCCGGAGGAGATCGATTGGCGCGAAAGGAGCGCCGAGGCCGATCTGTCCTTTCAGCGGGACGCCATGCCGCCGGCGCCCGCGACGACACGCAAGCCGATGACGGTGCCGCCCGCCTTCATAGGGCTTGCTGAGATGGTTCTTTGCCATTCCGATCCGGCGCGATTTTCTCTGCTGTACCGTCTGCTCTGGCGGCTGCAGATGGACCGGCAGCTGTTGGAGGTGACGTCCGATGAGGATGTCGTGCGGGCCAAGCTGATGGCGAAGAGCGTTCGGCGCGACGCTCACAAGATGACGGCCTTCGTCCGTTTCAAGGAAGTTGGTGCGGTATCGGCAGCGCGTCGGAAATTCCTCGCCTGGTTCGAGCCCGACCATCATATCGTCAGACGCACGGCTCCCTTCTTCCAGCGGCGCTTCAACGACATGGACTGGCTGATTGCAACGCCGAAGGGATCGGCGGCCTGGGACGGAGAGCGGCTGACGATTGCCGACGAGCCGTGTGAAAAGCCCAATCTCAGCGATGCCACCGACGAGCTCTGGCGTACCTACTACGCCAATATCTTCAACCCGGCGCGATTGAAGGTGAAGGCGATGCAGGCGGAGATGCCGAAGAAGTACTGGAAGAACCTGCCGGAGGCGGATCTCATTCCTGGCTTGATTGCATCGGCCGAAAGCAAGGTGCGGGAGATGGCGGCGCGGGAGGCGACGCTATCGCTGCCGTTCCACGACCGCTTGCAGCAGGCGGCACGCAATCTCCCCGCAGAACCTGAGGCTCCAGCGGGCACGCTGGAAGCACTGCGCGCGGAAGCCGCCGTCTGCACGCGCTGTCCGCTGCATGCCAATGCCACCCAGACCGTGTTCGGGGAGGGGCCGCGCGATGCGCAGGTGATGTTTGTCGGCGAGCAGCCGGGCGACCAGGAGGATATTGCCGGCCGCCCCTTCGTGGGACCTGCCGGCAGGCTTCTCGATCAGGTGATAGCAGAGGCCGACATCGACCGATCGAGGCTCTACGTCACCAATGCGGTCAAACATTTCAAGTATGAGCCGCGTGGCAAGCGGCGCATCCACCAGAAGCCCAATATGAGCGAGGTGAAGCATTGCCGCTGGTGGCTCGATCGGGAGTTGGCGCTGATTAAGCCGAAACTGATCGTCGCAATGGGGGCGACGGCGCTTGCGGCGCTGACCGACGTGAAAGAACAGCTGCAGGATGTCAGGGGAAGGGCGATGGCGATCGAAGGAGGGCGTACGCTCTTCGTCACCGTGCATCCATCCTATCTGCTGCGCATTCCTGACGAGCGGCTGAAGGCAGAGGAACTGGCGCGGTTTCGCGAGGATATGACGGAAATTCAGCGGCTTATGGTCTTAGCCGGATAAATTGATTCCGGCGAGATAGCGCCAGCGCCCATTAAGCGATGGCGCTATCTCGTTGTTTTTACGCAATCCAGCAAGACTGCGGCACAGTTCTGCTGGAATTGCTCTCATGTCAGGCGAAATAGCTCTGCAGCGGCCGGACTTCGAGATTGCCCGCCCTCAGCGCCTTGATCGCCTGAGCGGCGGCTTCGGCGCCGGCCATCGTCGTGTAATAGGGCACCTTCTGCATCAACGTTGCGCGGCGCAGTGACTTGGAATCCGAGATCGCCTTGTTGCCGTCCGTGGTGTTGATGACGAGCTGGACCTGGCGGTTGCGGATCGCGTCCTCGATGTGCGGACGGCCTTCCAGGACCTTGTTGATCTTGGTGGCGGTGATGCCGTTTTCGCCAAGGAAGCGGGCGGTGCCGCCGGTTGCCAGCACCTTGAAGCCTTCTTCGACGAGGATGCGGATCGCCGGCAGCACGCGCGCCTTGTCCTCATCACGCACGGAGACGAAGACTGTTCCATCACGCGGCAACTCGACGCCGGCGCCGAGCTGCGACTTGGCGAAGGCCAGGGCAAAATCGCTGTCGAGGCCGATCACTTCGCCGGTCGAGCGCATTTCCGGGCCGAGCAGCGTGTCGACGCCGGGGAAGCGGGCGAAGGGGAAGACGGCTTCCTTGACAGCGATGTGGGTGAGCTTACGCGGATCGGGCTTCTGCCCATAGGCGGCGAAGGTCGCGTCGAGCGTCTCGCCGGCCATGACGCGGGCGGCGATCTTGGCGATTGGCGCACCAATGGTCTTGGCGACAAAGGGCACGGTGCGCGAGGCGCGCGGATTGACTTCGAGCACGTAGACAGTGCCGTCCTTGATGGCGAACTGGACGTTCATCAGGCCGCCGACATTGAGCGCCTTGGCCATGGCCTTGGCCTGGCGCTCCAACTCGTCGAGCAGTTCGACCGGCAGCGAACGCGGCGGCAGCGAGCAGGCCGAGTCACCGGAATGGATGCCGGCTTCCTCGATATGCTCCATGATGCCCGCGACATAGACGTCGGTGCCATCGGAGAGGCAGTCGACGTCGACTTCGATCGCGTGGGTGAGGTAGCTGTCGAAGAGCAGCGGATTCTTGCCGAGCAGCGTGTTGATCTGGCCGGTCTTGTCGTTGGGATAACGCTGCTTGATATCCTCAGGCACCAGTTCCGGAACCGTATCGAGAAGGTAGGTCTGCAACTGGCCTTCCGAATGCAGGATCTGCATGGCGCGGCCGCCGAGCACGTAAGACGGGCGAACGACCAGCGGGAAGCCGATCTCGGCGGCGACGAGGCGGGCCTGCTCGACCGAATAGGCGATGCCGTTGTTCGGCTGGTTGAGATCGAGTTTCATCAGAAGCTTCTGGAAGCGGTCGCGGTCTTCGGCGAGGTCGATCGCGTCAGGCGCGGTGCCGAGAATCGGAATGCCGTTCTTCTCAAGCGCCTCGGCAAGCTTCAGCGGCGTCTGGCCGCCGAACTGGACGATGACGCCGACGACTTCGCCCTTTTCCTGTTCGGCACGCAGAATCTCGATCACGTCTTCGGCCGTCAGCGGCTCGAAGTAGAGGCGATCCGACGTGTCATAGTCGGTCGAGACGGTTTCGGGGTTGCAGTTGATCATGATCGCTTCATAGCCGGCATCCTTCAGCGCGAAGGCGGCATGGCAGCAGCAATAGTCGAACTCGATGCCCTGGCCGATGCGGTTCGGGCCCCCGCCGAGGATGACGACCTTCTTGCGGTCGGAGACTTGCGCTTCCGAGCGGGCGGCGCCGACGAAGGGCGTCTCGTAGGTCGAATACATATAGGCCGTAGGCGAAGCGAATTCGGCCGCACAGGTGTCGATACGCTTGAAAACCGGACGCACGTTCAGGCTGTTGCGGAGTTCCGCGACTTCCTTCGGGCGCTTGCCGGTCAGGGTCGCCAGCCTCGCGTCGGAGAAACCCATGGCCTTCAGCATGCGCAGGTTCGCGGCATCGCCGGGCAGGCCATGCTCGCGGATGCGGGCTTCCATGTCGACGATATTCTTGAGTTCGGCAATGAACCAGGGATCGATCTTGCAGCCTTCATGCACCTCTTCGATGCTGAGGCCCTGGCGCAGCGCCTGGGCGACCATGCGCAGGCGGTCCGGCGTCGGCGTGCCGATGGCTGCGCGGATGGCGTTCTGGCTGGATTCGCCTTCTTCGAAATCGGGGATCTCGATTTCGTCGAGGCCGGTCAGGCCGGTTTCGAGGCCGCGCAGCGCCTTCTGCAGCGATTCGGCAAAGGTGCGGCCGATCGCCATGACTTCGCCGACCGATTTCATCGCCGTCGTCAGGACCGGCGAGGCGCCGGGGAATTTCTCGAAGGCGAAACGGGGGATCTTGGTGACGACATAGTCGATCGACGGCTCGAAGGAAGCCGGCGTTGCGCCGCCGGTGATGTCGTTTTCCAACTCGTCGAGCGTGTAGCCGATGGCGAGCTTCGCGGCGACCTTGGCGATCGGGAAGCCGGTGGCCTTGGAAGCGAGTGCCGAGGAGCGCGAGACGCGCGGGTTCATTTCGATGACGACGAGGCGGCCGTCCTTCGGATTGACGGCGAACTGGACGTTCGAGCCGCCGGTCTCGACGCCGATCTCGCGCAGCACCGCGATCGAGGCGTTGCGCATGATCTGGTATTCCTTGTCGGTCAGCGTCAGCGCCGGAGCGACGGTGATGGAATCGCCGGTATGAACGCCCATCGGATCGATGTTCTCGATCGAGCAGATGATGATGCAGTTGTCCGCCTTGTCGCGGACCACTTCCATTTCATACTCCTTCCAACCGAGCACCGATTCTTCGATCAGCACTTCGGTGGTCGGCGAAGCATCGAGACCGCCGCCGACGATCTCGAAGAATTCCGAGCGGTTGTAGGCAATGCCGCCGCCGGTGCCGCCGAGGGTGAAGGAGGGGCGGATGATGGCGGGCAGGCCGACATGGTCGAGTGCCTGGGCGGCGATCGCCATGGCATGGTTCAGGTAGCGCTGCTTGCGGTCGCTCTCGCCAAGATTCCACTGGTTTTCCAGCTCGTCCAGCGCCTTGTCGAGGTCGGGACCGGAGAGGCTTTCGCGCAGTTTGGTGCGCTCGGCTTCGTGCGTCTTGCGGTCGAGATCCTTGATGTCGGTGGCGTTCGCCAGCATCGAGCGCGGCGTTTCAAGGCCGATGCGTGCCATAGCCTCGCGGAACAGAGCGCGGTCTTCGGCCATGTCGATGGCCGCCGGCTTGGCGCCGATCATCTCGACATTGTAGCGGTCGAGCACGCCCATGCGCTTTAGGGATAGGGCGGTATTCAATGCCGTCTGGCCGCCCATGGTCGGCAGCAGCGCGTCCGGGCGCTCCTTGGCGATGATCTTCGCGACGACTTCCGGGGTGATCGGCTCGACATAAGTTGCGTCTGCCAGCCCGGGGTCGGTCATGATCGTCGCCGGGTTGGAGTTGACGAGGATGACGCGGTAGCCTTCCTCTCTCAAAGCCTTGCAGGCCTGGGTGCCGGAATAGTCGAATTCGCAAGCCTGGCCAATGACGATCGGTCCCGCGCCGATGATGAGGATCGATTTGATGTCTTGGCGCTTCGGCATGGCGATATCCATTTTCTGGCTGCGCAGAAAACCGGCCAGGGTGGGAGATCACCGGGTCGGTTGCGCATGCTGGGTCTTTTCAGGCTAGAAGCGGCTTATAGGCAAATGTATTTGCAAACGGAACCCCATAAATCGCGGAATCGACAGGAATTCGAACCGGCGCGGACGCCTATTCCCGGCCGGGGATGACGAGTGCCCGGATTTCGCCGCTGCGCGCCGGATTGACGATCGCGTCTGGGGCTTCTGCAAGCCCAATCCTGCGGGAGATCAACGGCTCGACCTTGATCCTGCCGGAGGCGATCAGATCGGCGGCGCGGCCATGGGTGAAGGGGTTGACGAAGGAGCTTATCAGCCTGACTTCGCGAAACAGCAGGTCAAAGGGCTCGATCTCGATTTTTGCCCCCTGCGGCATCACGCCGAGAATGACGGCAGTGCCGCCACGGCGGGCAAGCCGCGGCGCCTGTTGCATGGTTTCAGCGACGCCGGCGCATTCGAAGACGACATCGGCGCCGCCGGGCAGCAATCCGTCTGCGGCGGTGATGCGGGCAACGATATCGCCGTCGCCTGGATCGGCCGTTGCCGTGGCGCCGAGGATTTCGGCCAAGCGTCGTTTTTCGGCGCTGCGCGTCACCAGAATGACGCGGGTGGCGCCGGCGAGCCTTGCCAGTTGAACCGTGAGCAGGCCGATCACGCCGCCGCCGAGTACGATGACTGAAGCGCCGGTATGCAGCCCGGCGAGATCGACGCCGTGGATGCAGCAGGCGAGCGGTTCGCAGAAGGCGCCGTGGAGCGGATCAAGATCGGTCGGCAGCGCGAAGGCCTGGCTTTGCGGCATGCAGACATAATCGGCAAAGCCGCCGTCGCGGTGAATGCCGATCGCCTGCAGGTTCCGGCAGAGATTGACTCGGCCGCGCCGGCATTCCCCGCAGCCGCCGCAGGAAATGTTCGGATCGCCGGTCACGCGCATGCCGGGGCGGAAATCGGTCACATCAGGTCCGACGGTCTCGATGATGCCGGCGAATTCATGGCCGAGCGTCACCGGCGGCTTCGACGGAAATTCGCCGTGGAAGATATGGCGGTCGGTGCCGCAGATGCCGCAGGCCTCGATCCGAACGAGCAATTCACCCGGACCTGGTGCCGGCTTTCCGACTTCGCAAAGCTGCAACTGTCCCGTCGCTTGCAGACGCACCGCCTTCATCGCCATCTCCTCCCGCATTCTCCCCTTCTAACAGGAAGGGCGAAAGCAGGAGTCGCGTCAAGCGGTTGACGCATCTTCTTTACGTGATGGGGACGCATGGCTGGGGCCGATGGGCTGAGGGAACAATATACCGTCCGTCAAGTTTGCAGCCGAGGAGCCGTGCAGCCGCCTATTTTGCATGCGGTTGAAGCCGCTGGAATTCCTCCTGCTGACGGTTATATAAATTCATTGATGACAAGCATCGGGATTGGCGGGGAGAACGAAGATGGAATGGAGAGGCCGGCGTCAGTCCGACAATGTCGAGGATCGTCGCGGCGATCCCACCGGCGGCGGTTTTGGCCGCGGCGGTGGTTTCAGCTTTCCCTCAGGCGGCGGTGTTCGCCGCGCCGGCGGTGGCTTGAGCATCGGCACGATCATCTTCCTCGTCGTCATCTATCTGATCTTCAAGGCGATGGGCATCGACTTGATGCAGGTGCTGGACACCGGGGGCCTGTCCAGCGGCCCCGGCTACGAGCAGAGCGAATCCGGCGCCCGCACCCCCGCCAATGACGAAATGACCGCTTTCGTGCGGACCGTCCTTGCCGAGACCGAGGATACCTGGAACGGCATTTTCCAGGCACAGGGCCGGGATTACGAGGAGCCTCGGCTCGTACTCTTCTCCGACCAGACGCAGTCGGCCTGCGGCTTCGCCTCTGCCGCGACCGGTCCGTTCTATTGCCCTGGAGATCATAAGGTCTATCTCGACACGGCCTTCTTCCAAGAGCTGTCCGATCGCTTCGGCGCATCCGGCGATTTTGCCGAAGCCTATGTCGTTGCGCATGAGGTCGGCCATCACGTGCAGAACCTGCTCGGCATCCTGCCGAAGTTCAACCAGGCCCGCCAGCGCATGAGCGAGGAGGAGGCCAACAAGATGTCGGTCCGCGTCGAGCTGCAGGCGGATTGCTTCGCCGGCATCTGGGGCAAGTATACCCAGCAGAAGGGTATCCTGGAGGCGGGCGATCTCGAGGAGGCGCTGAATGCCGCACAGCAGATCGGCGACGATACGCTGCAGAAGCGCTCGCAAGGTTACGTCGTGCCCGAGAGTTTCAACCACGGCACCTCGGCGCAGCGCGTCAGATGGTTCAAGCGCGGTTTCGACAGCGGACAGCTGACGGCGTGTGATACGTTTTCGGGGCCAGTTTGAGGTTTCCAGAGTCCCTGCGTGTGGCCCCTCATCCGACCCTTGGGGTCCCATCTACCCGAGGGGAGAAGGGGACTTTCCGCGACGTCTCGATTCCCTCTTCTCCCCTCGGGAGAAGGTGCCCGTAGGTCGGATGAGGGGGCTACACGGCCGGACGTTTGAGCCCCTTTGACCTAACACCTAACCTCACTTCACACTATCCATGTGCTGCAGCATATGCTCGGGATAGCGCCCGCCGGCCGCAGCATCCTTCGGCACGACGCGTTCAATGGCAGCGAAATCTTCTGCCGACAGATCCACCGCAAGTGAACCGAGCGCCTCAGTCAACCGGTCGCGGCGGCGGGCGCCGATGAGGGGAACAATGTTCTGCTTGGATTGATCTGGATGCCGTCGCGGCGATTGCAAGGGAGTTTTATAGCTACGATTCGCCGGAACGACGGCGCGCGTCTACCGGTTGAGGCCCTGACGATTTTCCCGTAGAACTCCTGAGATGCTTCCGGATGTTCACCGATTGTTTCAGTTTCTTTTCTGAGCTATGTCACTTTCCGGCGACGGAGATCGTCTTTTCAGAAACAGCTGCTGTAGAGATGCCTCATGCTTGATCCGAGATTCGTTCGCCGCGGCCTTTTCCTGGTCTTCGTCATCCTCTTCCTCGACATTATCGGCATCGCCATCATCATGCCGGTGCTGCCCGCCTATCTGGAGCAGCTGACCGGCGGCAGCGTCAGCGATGCGGCGATCGACGGCGGCTGGCTGATGCTCGTCTATGCCGGCATGCAGTTCCTGTTCGCGCCGTTGCTCGGAAACCTGTCCGACCGCTTCGGCCGCCGGCCGATCCTTCTGCTTTCGGTGCTGACCTTCGCCATCGACAACTTCATCTGCGGCATCGCCACCAGCTTCTGGATGCTGTTCGTCGGCCGCGTGCTTGCCGGCATCAGCGGCGGCAGCTTCGCCACCTGCTCGGCCTATATCGCCGATATCAGCACGGAGGAGAACCGCGCGAAGAACTTCGGACTGATCGGCATCGCCTTCGGCGTCGGCTTTACCATCGGCCCTGTCATTGGCGGATTCCTCGGGGAATTCGGCCCACGCGTACCCTTCCTCGGCGCTGCCGCTTTGTCGCTTCTCAATTTCATCGCCGCCTGCTTTCTGCTGCCGGAAACGCTGGAGGCGAAGAACCGCCGCCGCTTCGAGTGGAAACGCGCCAACCCCCTCGGCGCGCTGCGCCAGATGCGCCATTACCCTGGCATCGGCGGGGTCAGCCTCGTCATGTTCCTGTTTTTCCTGGCGCATGCCGTTTATCCCTCGGTCTGGTCCTTCGTCTCCACCTACCGCTACGGTTGGAGCGAGGGCCAGATCGGCCTGTCGCTTGGCATTTACGGCATCGGTGCTGCGCTCGTCATGGGCCTTGTCCTGCCGCGGATCGTGCCTGTGCTTGGCGAGTGGAAGACCGCGCTTCTCGGCCTCTGTTTCTCGGCTGCAGGCTTGACCGGCTATGCCTTCGCCTGGGAGGGCTGGGTGGTCTATGTCGTCATCGTGGCGACCGTCATCGAAAACGTCGCCGATCCGGCGCTGCGCAGCATTGCCGCCGGGAAGGTGCCGCCTTCGGCGCAGGGCGAGTTGCAGGGCGCGCTGACCAGCCTCAGCAGCATCACCACCATTGTCGGGCCATTGATCTTCACACAAATGTTCGGCTATTTCACGCGGCCTGAGGCGCCCGTCACCTTTGCCGGTGCGCCGTATCTCACGGCTGCTGTGCTCATTGTTGTGGCCGCCGGGATATTCCTCACGAGGGTTCGAGCCGGGGAGCCGGCCGAGGCGCTGGAAGGTGTGGGCTGAACCGATCAGAAATGGTGATGGTATGATGAATTTTTCATCATCTGCCTGTTTTGGGGTAGTTCTTTGCGGGGCTTTGATTTAAGCCCGAGTGATATTTTTGCGCCACTACGCGGCGTTGCAGATCTCAATCACAGGACTGGTGTCATGGACACGCCGATCGACGCGCGCAGCCTTGCGCCGACAAACGATAATCGTTGGGGTGCGCATTTTCGTGCAACACTGGCGCTCGGCATTCCGCTGATCGGCGCACAGCTCGCTCAGCTCGGCATCAATACCACCGACGTGATGATCGTCGGCCGCCTCGGCGCCGAGCATCTGGCGGCGATGGTGCTGTCAGCTCAATTCCTCTTCACCATCCTGATCTTCGGTTCGGGTTTTGCCATCGCCGTCATTCCGATGGTGGCGCAGGCCTATGGTCGCGGCGACGTCGTCTCTGTGCGCCGATCGCTGCGCATGGGTCTGTGGGTGGTGATTGGATATTGGGCCGTCATGCAGCCCGCCTTCTTCTATTCCGAACAAATCCTGCTCTTCGCGCAGCAGAAGCCGGAGGTAGCCAAGCTCGCGCATGGCTATATCATGATCGGTCAGTTCGGCGTGCTGCCGGCACTGCTCTTCAACGTGATGCGCGCGCTGGTCAGCGCCATCGGCAAGGCAGGCATCATCCTCAACGTCACCATCGTGACGCTGGTGATGAACGCGTTCTTCGCCTATGCCCTCGTGCTCGGCCATTTCGGCTTTCCGGCGATGGGGCTCGAGGGTGCGGCGATCGTATCGGTCGTGGTGCAGACGGCTGGTTTCCTCTTCATCCTTGCCTTCGTGCAGAGGCGGGATGAGACGCGCCGCTACGAGATCTTCGTGCGGTTCTGGAAGCCCGACTGGCATGCGCTGCTGGAAGTCATCCGGCTCGGCTTCCCGATCAGCGTCACCATCCTTGCCGAGGTCAGCCTGTTCACGGTGGCCTCGCTGCTGATGGGCTATATCGGCACGATCGAACTCGCCGCCCACGGCATCGCCCTGCAATGGGCTTCGATCGCCTTCATGATCCCGCTAGGCCTCAGCCAGGCGGCGACGGTGCGCGTGGGCGTCGCCCACGGGCAGGGAGATTATGACGGGCTGGTGCGGGCTTCGATCATGGTGTTCATCCTCGGCTGCGCCATTTCGGCGGTGGGCTCGGTGCTCTTTGCCACAATGCCCCAATTCCTCGGCAGCTGGTTCCTCGACGTCAGTTCGCCCGAGGCGCCCGAGGTGCTCTCCTATGCCGGGCCGCTGATCGTCGTTGCCGGGCTTTTCCAACTGGTCGACGGGCTGCAGGTGATCGCTAATGGACTGCTGCGCGGCCTGAAGGACGCGCGCGTGCCGATGATCATGGCGCTGATAGCTTACTGGCCGATTGGCTTCTTCCTGGCCTGGGCCTTCGCCTTTCCGTTGGGTCTGGGCGGCATCGGCATCTGGTTCGGCTTCCTCGTTGGCCTGGCGGCGGCCGCCGCCATGCTCTGCGGACGCTTCTATCTTCTCGTTCGCCGGGAGGGCGCGATCGCCGGCGTCTGAGCCGGCGTCCTTGCCCTCAGGCCGCGACAGGCTTGTAACTGCCGATATCGGCTCGAATGCCGAGACGCGAGAACATTTCCTGCGGATCGAAATTTGCGGCCTTGTGGGCGGCCGTCACGGCTGCCCGCGCCCGCTCGACGACTTCGGTATTTTTCCATTCGGCGATGGTAACGAAATTGAATTCGCCGGGACCTGAGACCTGCTCCAGCACCCGGTGATCGATGAAGCCCTCCTGTGCCTCCAGCAGCTTGTGGGTCATCATCACTTTGACAAGAAATTCCTCACGCGCCGCCGCCGGCACGATGAACTTGTCGACACGATAGAAAGCTCCGCTCATCTATATCTCCTGCATCGGATCTGCGGGTAGTTCTGTAATTCCTCAAGCATGGTTGAGGTCAATAGTGAAAGGGCAGGGGCCGGGCGAATGTCCATTGCTTTCCTGTTTCGGGGACATTGTCGAAGCTTGATGCAACGGTGCGCCAGAAGCAGTTGCTGGCTCGGCGTCAAGGAACGACAGAGCAGTCATTGCGTGCAGCTTCAACGTTGGGTGCGTCGATGAGCCATTAGACAAGTCGATCTCAGCCAAGATCGCTCCAAGCCGCGGCTAGAAGTTCTTTCTTGCCTTCTGTCTCCCTGCTATCCTGGAAGTGAGGAGACCGCGCCATGAGCGAGAACCGAAAGCTGGCTGCAATCCTGGCCGCAGACGTGGTCGGGTACAGCCGGCTTGCCGGCGCCGACGAGGACCGCACCCTGGCGAGGTTACGGGCACTGCGCAGCGATCTCATCGATCCGACGATCGCCGTGCACCATGGCCGGGTGGTGAAGCGCACCGGCGATGGTGCGCTGGTCGAGTTCCGCAGCGTGGTGGACGCCGTGCGCTGTGCCATTGAGGTGCAGAACGGTATGCTGGAGCGCAATGACGGCGTGCCGCAGGACCGTCGCATCGAGTTTCGAATCGGTATCCATCTGGGCGACGTCGTGGAGGAAAGCGATGGCGATCTGATGGGCGACGGCGTCAACATCGCCTCGCGATTGGAGGGCGTCGCCGCGGCAGGCGCGATCTGCCTGTCCGAGGATGCCTATCGCCAAGTCAAGGCGAGGCTCGACCTCTCGGTCAGCGATCTCGGCAACACGCAACTCAAGAACATCGCCGAACCGATCCGCGTCTATTCGCTGCAAGTCGGCAGCGCCGGGACCAATGCAGCCGCCACCTCGGAAACCGCAACGAGTCCACCTGCGAGGGCAACGTCGCCGAAGCTGTCGATCGCCGTCCTGCCCTTCGCCAACATGAGCGGTGACGCCGAACAGGACTACTTCGCCGACGGCATCTCGGAAGATATCATCACGGCGCTATCGAAGTTGTCGCAGCTCTTCGTCATCGCCCGCAATTCGTCATTTACCTTCAAAGGCAGGAACGTCCACGTGCAGGAGGTGGGCACGAAGCTCGGCGTGCGGCATGTTCTTGAGGGCAGTGTGCGCAAATCAGGCAACAGGGTACGCATCACCGCGCAGCTCATCGACGCGACCACCGGCGGGCATCTATGGGCGGAGCGGTTCGATCGAGACCTGACCGACATTTTCGCGGTTCAGGACGATGTCACGCAGCAGATCGTCGACGCACTGGCGGTCAACCTGACAGAAGGTGATCGGAAAAGGCTGGTGCCGGGCCAGACCGGTCAGCCCGAGGCCTATGACTGCTTCCTGCGTGGCCGGGAGCTGTGGCACCGGCTGACGAAGCAAACGAACAGCGACGCCCGCGATCTTTTGCAACATGCCGTCGAACTGGACCCCAACTTCGCCTCGGCACATGCCTTTCTCGCCCTTACCCATGGGCTCGACTACCTGAACCGGTGGAGCGCGTCGCCGCAACGCTCGCTCCAGCAGGCCGAAGAGGCTGCGATGCTGGCGGTGGCGCGGGATGAGAGCGACCCCGTGGCGCACTGGGCATTGAGTGTCGTCAGGCTTTACTCACGGCAGCACGATAGAGCCATCGGCGAGGCCGAGCGTGCGATAGGCCTCAACCCGAACTTCGCCGAAGGGCAGGTCAGCCTCGGCGAGGCACTTCTCTATTCAGGCAGATCTCACGAGGCACTCGCCTGTTTCGATCGGGCGAGAATCTTGAACCCGTATTTTCCGGATGTCGTTCTCCACTTTCAGGCCTGGGCTTGGTTTCAACTGCGAAGGTACGAAGAGGCCGTTGAATTGTTGGTGCAGCGCGTGAGCCGCAATCCCGTCACCGACGTCTCGCGCGCGCTTCTGGCCGCCTGTTACGGACACCTCGGCCGGTTCGAAGAGGCTCGGGCGACGTGGCAAGAGGTGCTGCGCGTTAATCCCGACTTCTCCTTGGAATACCGTCGCAAAGTCTTGCCCTTCAAGAACCCCGCCGATTTCGACCTCGCCATGGAGGGGCTACGCAAGGCCAGTGTCGTACAATGATGAGTGATCAATGCCCGATCTTGAACCTGTTGGCCATTTCGGCGGAAGATCAACAACAGCCGGTGCCAGCGTAACCACCACCTCCAGCGCAATCTGCCATCAAGGTCTGCTTTCAGGAAGCTGCGAAGTCGCCCTCTACTTGCGGCGCAAAGCAGCCCTATCCTTCAACAAAGAAAAAAGACGCTATGGGCAGATAGCGGTCCTTTCTCTGATAGCTGTCTTTCAAGATTCAAGAGATGCCACATTACGTTGGTGGCTGCCGGTTTAACAGAGTTTGCGAAACCGGCACTTCTTGAAACTAGCGCTCTGCAAGCGCCGGTTCGCCCTTCTTCTCGCGCACCATGTTGACGAAGCGGCGGAAGAGATAATGGCTGTCCTGCGGGCCGGGAGAGGCTTCCGGATGGTGCTGGACGGAGAAGACCTGCTTGCCGAGCACGCGCAGGCCGCAATTGGTGCCGTCGAAAAGCGAAATATGAGTCTCTTCAACGCCGTCGGGCAGCGACTTCGAGTCGACCGCGAAGCCGTGGTTCATCGAGACGATCTCGACCTTGCCCGTCGTGTGATCCTTGACCGGATGATTGGCGCCGTGATGGCCCTGGTGCATCTTTTCGGTCTTGGCGCCCAAGGCGAGGCCGAGCATCTGATGGCCGAGGCAGATGCCGAAGACCGGGATATCGGTCTTAACAAGCGTCTTGATGACAGGCACGGCATATTCGCCGGTTGCCGCTGGATCGCCGGGACCGTTCGACAGGAAGATACCGTCCGGCTGCAAGGCGAGCACGTCTTCGGCGCTCGTTGTTGCCGGCACGACGGTCACCTTGCAGTCGAGGCCGGCAAACAGGCGCAGGATGTTGCGCTTGACGCCGTAATCGAGGCAGACGACGTGATATTTCGCATCCGCCGCACCGAGTTCGCCGTAACCCTCGTTCCAGACCCACGGCGTCTGCGCCCATTGTGAGGACTGGCCGGACGAGGCGATCTTGGCAAGATCGAGACCTTCCAGGCCGCTCCAGGCCTTGGCTTCGGCCTTCAGCGCCTCGATGTCGAAGACGCCGTTGGCGTCGTGGGCGATCACCGCGTTCGGGGCGCCGTTCTCGCGGATCCAGGCGGTGAGCGCACGCGTGTCGACGCCGCAAAGGCCGATGATGCCGCGGGCCTTGAGCCACTGGTCGAGATGCTTGGCGGCGCGGTAGTTCGAGGGGTCGGTGATGTCGGCCTTGAAGATGACGCCGACGGCGCCGTGGCGGGCGGCAGGGGTCAGGTCCTCGATATCTTCGTCGTTGGTGCCGATATTGCCGATGTGGGGAAAGGTGAAGGTGACGATCTGGCCGAGATAGGAGGGGTCGGTCATGATCTCTTCGTAGCCGGTCAGCGCCGTGTTGAAGACGACTTCAGCCTGGACCTTGCCGGTGGCGCCGATGCCCTTGCCTTCGATCACTGTGCCGTCGGCAAGAACGAGCAGGGCGGTCGGCTTTTCGGTTGTCCAGGGTGCTGTTGCGGTCATCTTCATCCCGTTTCCGGCGGCCGATGCGCTTAGCCGCGCTCGTCGCCATTTGATCTCGCAGACGTGTGGGCACGGCAATGCCGCGCGCTTCAGGCCTGATCACGAATTTTGGTGCAGGTGGCGGTAAATAGCCACGCAATCGCTGAGCGTCAATCTTTGTAGCCGGGATTGCGGCCGTTTTCTTGCGCTTTATCGTGCCGATCGCGCAATTTATTTGATCCGTCGCATCGGCGTGGTTTATGAAGCGGCATCAAAAAAGGAGTGAAGACATGCTGCGCGATCAACTCGCCACCCAGCTGAAAGAGGCGATGAAGGCCAAGGATTCGGAGCGGCTGTCGACCGTTCGGCTGATTCAGGCGGCGATCAAGGACCGCGACATTGCCAATCGCGGTACCGGCAAGGAGCAGGCGAGCGACGACGAGATCCTGCAGATCCTCGCCAAGATGGTGAAGCAGCGCGACGAATCGGCAAAGATCTATGAGGAGAATTTCCGACCGGAGCTCGCTGCCAAGGAGCGTGCGGAAATCGCCGTCATTCAGGACTTCATGCCGAAGCAGCTTTCCGACGGCGAAGTGCGCGCCAATATCTCGGCGATCATCACCGAGACGGGTGCCGCCGGCGTCAAGGACATGGGCAAGGTGATGGCGGCGCTCAAGGAGCGTTATGCCGGCCAGATGGATTTCGCCAAGGCATCGGCAACCGTCAAGGAGCTTTTGAACGGATAAGCCTCAGATGGCCCGTCTCGCCTGCGGCTCTTCACGGACCGCAGGTCCGAGCACGGCCTCGGCTGCGGCATCGACGATCGCAAACTTCGCCGCCTGGTAGTTCCAATATTCGAGGATAAAGCGGCGGGACAGCCAGAAGTCGCCCTTGCGCGAAGGTTCTGTCCAGCCGACGCTTTCCATGGTCGTGGCCTGGGTCAGAAGCCGCTTCAGGTGGGTATTGGAAATCATGAATTGTTCGCGGAGCTCCCGGAGCGACAGTGGGCCGATAACGACGCACTCGGCCGCCCGAGGAAATTGCGGAAGGCGGGAGATCAGGTAATCCATCACCAGTCCGCCGGAATTCGCCCAGTTGAAGAGGTTGAAGGTGGGGCCCGGATTGCGCACGGACTCACTGCCGATGATCGCCCTTGCGATCCGCGGCTGAATCGCAGCCATTGTCGCGGAGGGGTCGGCGGTAATCTGGTCGGCGCGTTCGCCGCCGTCGAGGCTGTCGAGGATCATCATATGGGTGACGAGCCATCGGATGAAATGCTGTTCGGCGATTTCGGTCGGTTCCAGATAGCGTGTGCGCTTGTCAGGTCCAGGCACCACACGCAGGAAACGATAGGCCAGCATTTCCTGCATGAAGGCCGCGGCCGTGTTGCGGCTGGCGATGTCATTCTTGACTGCGAAATCGACAAAGCGGCCGGAATAGAGGCCACCGCTCTGGCCGTCGTCGGGATGACCGTAATGAAGTGCGAAGCCGGCATGGGCCATCAACCAGCGCTGCTGCGCGGCGAAAATCGATGCGATGCGCGGGCTCTCGCGATAGATCGCAAGCAGTTGATTGGCGCAATGAAGGATCGCAGCGAGAAAGCGATCGTCTGCTGCAAGATTTTCCGCGGTGAAAGCCATTGGCAAGGGTCCAGGAGTTCGGCGCAACATCTTTCATTCACGCGCCGTCTGTCAACGGTTCCGTCGATAAGCGGTTAATTTCAAAGGGAGAGTTGGCAACAGAGCCTAAAATTTAAGAAGGCAGGAGCTGGGGGCGCTCCTGCCTTCTTGCTCTTTGCTTCCGCCGGCAACGCAGGGCTGAGGCCCAAGCCGGAGGGTATTTGCAAAGGCACCCTTGCGAAGCGGCGCCGGGGGTAGGGATGGTGCTTCGCTTGGGGATCGCTTTGTTGAGATCAAACCTATTGCGGTGCGGCCGTCTGTTCAAATTACAAAAAAATAATGATTGCCGGAAAAGGCGCTTCGAGAGGACTTCGAAGCGAAGGTTCGACAAGCGCCGCGAGGATGAGGGCGCCCAAGCGGCGGCTCCGATAAGTGACTGTTTCGAAAAGCTTTAATTCAACTCGGCCGAACGATCTCGCTCATGCCGAAGCACCTGCAGTGCCCGCTCCATAGACGTTCGGCGACAATAATGTCGCACCCTGTCGCAGGGGTCGGTCACGAGTTGTTGATTGGATAACTGACGCCGCCGACGTCGGGTGCACTTGCCTGTGAATAGCGGGTTTTCCTGACGAGTTTCGTGGCATGGCGCGGCAAAGCAGCTTATATGGAGCTTGGCCAAGAGGGATAAATGCGCTTTTCGAACACCTTTCTCGATGAGATCCGCGACCGCGTTCCGATTTCGAACGTGATTGCGCGCCGCGTCAGCTGGGACAAGCGTAAGACCAATGTCTCGCGGGGCGACTACTGGGCCTGCTGCCCCTTCCATGGCGAGAAATCGCCGAGCTTCCACTGTGAGGACCGAAAGGGTCGGTATCACTGCTTCGGCTGCGGGGTCACCGGCGATCACTTCCGTTTTCTGACGGAGCTGGAGGGCTTGAGTTTTCCCGAGGCGGTGCAGCAGATCGCCGACATGGCCGGCGTGCCGATGCCGCTTGCCGATGCCGCGATGGAGAAGCGCGAAAAGGAGCGCGGCTCTCTGATCGACGTCATGGAAATGGCGACCAGCTTCTTCCAGGACCAGCTGCAGACGGCCAATGGCGCAAAGGCGCGCGCCTATTTGCGCGATCGCGGGCTGACGGGGCGTACCATCGAGACCTTCCGACTCGGTTATGCGCCTGACAGCCGTAATGCGCTGAAGGAATTCCTCGCGGGCAAAGGCGTTTCCAAGGAGCAGATCGAGGCCTGCGGCCTGGTTGTTCATGAAAACGTGCCGGTCTCCTACGACCGTTTCCGCGACCGCATCATGTTCCCGATTCTTTCGTCCCGGGAAAAGGTGATCGCCTTCGGCGGCCGCGCTATGTCATCAGATGCGCCGGCGAAATATCTGAACTCCAACGAGACTGAGCTCTTCCACAAGGGCAATGTCCTTTACAATTTCGCCCGAGCGCGCCGCGCCATACAAGGGCTTGGCCGCGGCGATCAGGATGACAATGCGAGCGGCACCATCATCGCCGTCGAAGGCTATATGGACGTGATCGCGCTCTATCAGGCCGGTATCGAAAACGCCGTTGCGCCGCTCGGCACTGCGCTCACCGAAAACCAGCTCGAGCTGCTCTGGAAGATGGTGCCGCAGCCGGTGCTCTGCTTCGATGGCGACGGCGCCGGCATTCGCGCCGCCAATCGCGCCGCCGAGCTGGCGCTGCCGCATCTGAAACCCGGCCGTTCCGTCCGCTTCGCGCTTCTGCCTGACGGCAAGGATCCGGACGACCTCGTGCGCGACGAGGGACGCGCGCCTTTCGACAAGGTGATGAGTCAGGCAAAGCCGCTTTCGGAGATGCTGTGGAGCCGGGAGATCAACACCGGCAAGTTCGATACGCCCGAGGCGCGCGCCGAGCTCGAAGCGCGGCTGAAGCAGCTCGTCGCCGTCATCGCCGACGAGAATGTGCGCCGTCATTACCAGCAGGATATTCGCGACCGGCTGAATGCCTTCTTCCAGCCGCAGTTCCAGAACCGCAACGGTGGCGGGCGGCGCGGTTTCAGCAGCAGCCCCCGGAACGCCCGCGACAATGCGGCCAAGGCAGGACCGAAAAGCCCCAGCCTGATTTCCGATCGGCTCGCCCGCTCGGGCCCCGTGCGCGGACACCGGGACAATACGGCGTTGCGCGAAAGCGTGCTTGCGCTCACCATCGTCAATCATCCGGCCCTGATGATCGATGATTATGATGAAATCGCCGCGATTGAATATGACAGCCGCGAGCTGCAGCGGCTCTGGTCGGCGATGCTTGGCGCAGCCGCTGCCGTCGCCGGTCCGCATCTGACGCGCGAATATCTGACTGAGCGGCTGGAATTCGAAGGTTTCGGTCCGCTCATCAAGAGTCTCGACCAGCAGGTGCGCAATGCGAGGCTCTGGACGGCAACCGAGGAGGCGGCGATGGAGGATGCTCGTGAAGGCTATCGTCAGGCGCTCGCCTTCCACAAACGGGCGAAGGCGCTGCGCCGGCAGAAGATGGAACTCGAACGCGAGATTGCGCTGGCGACCGAAGCCGGCGACGGCGAGGCAATCATTCAGCTGATACGGGCGCAGCAGGAAGTGCATCTCGAAGGCGTACGCCTCGAGAACCAGGAGGCGATTATCGACGGCTTCGGCGTGCTTTCCGGCCGTGTCAAAGGGGCGGCGAACCACTGATGCCGCTCAGCAAACGCAATGAGCCCGGTTTTTCCGCTTCCGATACGCTGTTTTCCGCCGGCCGCTCGCCGCTCGACATCCTGAAACAGGTCTATGGTTATTCCTCCTTCCGCGGCAAGCAGCAGGAGGTGGTCGAGCACGTGGTTTCAGGCGGCGATGCCGTGGTGCTCTTTCCGACAGGTGCAGGCAAATCGCTCTGCTTCCAGATCCCGGCGCTTTGCCGTGACGGCGTCGGCATCGTCGTTTCGCCGCTGATTGCGCTGATGCGCGATCAGGTGGAGGCGATGAAGCAGCTCGGCATCAGGGCTGCGGCACTCAATTCGTCGCTGTCGCGCGAGGAGTTCGTCGAGGTTCGCCGTGCGCTTTCGGCTGGAAAGCTCGACCTTCTCTACGTCACGCCCGAGCGCATCCTGACGGACGGTTTTCGCGAGCTGATCGCCAGTGAGAAGATTGCGCTGTTTGCGATCGACGAGGCCCATTGCGTCTCGCAATGGGGCCATGATTTCCGCCCGGAATATCGCGAGCTCGGCCGGCTCGGCGAACAGTATCCCGGCGTGCCCCGCGTGGCATTGACGGCAACGGCCGACCCGCACACGCGTGACGATATCATCGAGCGGCTGGGGCTGGGCAATGCCGAAATCTTCACCACCAGCTTCGACCGGCCGAATATTGCCTATGAAATCGTCGAGCGCGACCAGCCGCGCCAGCAGCTGCTGCGCTTCCTCTCCGGCCATAAGGGCAACAGCGGCATCGTCTATTGTCTGTCGCGCGCCAAGGTCGAGGATACGGCCGAGTGGCTGAACGGGCAGGGCATCCGCGCGCTGCCCTATCACGCCGGCATGGACCGGGCGGTTCGCGACGCCAATCAGGACGCTTTCCTCAAGGAGGAAAACCGCTGCCTGGTCGCGACCGTCGCCTTCGGCATGGGCATCGACAAGCCGAATGTGCGCTATGTCGCCCATCTCGACCTGCCGGGTTCGGTGGAGGCCTATTATCAGGAAACCGGGCGCGCCGGCCGAGACGGGTTGCCGTCCGAGGTCTGGATGGCCTATGGCATGGCCGACGTTATCCAGCGCCGCCGCATGATCGACGAGGGCAACGCCGCAGACGAAATCAAGCGGGTCGAGCGCGCCAAGCTCAATGCCTTGCTGGCGATCTGCGAAACCGCCTCCTGCCGTCGGCAGGCGATCCTTGCCCATTTCGGCGAGGCGCATGCCGGCCAATGCGGCAATTGCGACACCTGCCTGAAGCCGGTCGAGACCTGGGATGGCACGGAAGCGGCGATCAAGGCGCTGGCCGCGGTCTACCGCACCGGCGAGCGGTTCGGCGCCGGTCATGTCATCGATGTGCTGGTCGGTAACATCAACGAAAAGACCGAGCGTTTCGGTCATGTCGATATGCCGGTCTTCGGCGCCGGCAAGGACATTCCGGCGCGGACTTGGCAATCCGTCTATCGCCAGCTGCTCGCCATGGGGCTGATCCGTATCGATCATGAGGCCTATGGGGCGCTGAAGCTGGAGCCGGAGGCGCGCGCCGTCTTCAAGCATGAACGGCAGGTCTTCTTCCGCAAGGACCGGCCGGCATCGGAACGGCGTACGAAGAAGGCCGAGCGCAGCGAGCGCAAGTCGGGCCTGTCGGGCGCCGACGGCACGCTTTTCGAAGCGTTGAAAGCCGAGCGCATGGCGATCGCCAAATCGCTCGGCGTGCCGCCTTACGTCGTCTTCCCCGATACGACGCTGATCGCTTTTGCGACGGAACGGCCGCGCAGCCGCAAGGAATTGCTCGGGATATCGGGCGTCGGGCAATCGAAGCTTGAGCGCTATGGCGACGCGTTCCTGGAGATCATTCTCTCGCACGATGAATAGCCCGGTTGTCCGGAGCAGTATGGTCTCGTGGAGATCGGCGATGGTTCCGATCTTTGAGAAATTGGTTCAGGCAAGGTCTGTGTAGAGAAAATCGTTGCCTTTGTAGAGAAGGCGCGTTTTCAGCGCCTTGGCGCAAGCATAGGCAAAGCAATCGCCGAAATTCAGGTCTGCCCGATGACCGATGACTTTTCCATAGCGCATGCTTGCAGACAGTGCATCTTCGCCGACCTCATGCGAGATCGAAATCTCTTCGAGAAGCAGATCTTCGGCGAATGCATCAACCGCTTCGGCTGATGCCCGCAGGAGTTCGGGTGTTGTCTTCCGGCCTGTCGGCGTCTTCTGCCGTGCGAGCGCCTGGATGGCTTCGAAGCGGACAAGGGGCGAGATGTGCATGATGGAATCGTCCGATGCCGCCAAGGCTTTCTCGAGTTCTTCATGACCGGGCTCTCGCGCGAGAATGGCGACGATCGCCGATGCGTCGATAAACATCAGCGACCCCACATCTCGTCGCTGAATTTCTTCATGTCGAATGACGGGTCGTTTGCTCCCATCGCATCCGCCAGCGATTTTGCGCGCATGAGGCGTTCATGCAGCGGCCGGCTTTGCCGCGCGCGCGTAAGCTCATGATGGAGGGCCGTTCGCACGGCGTCGGTTTTTGTCGCGGCCTTGGTCAGGCGCTGCAATTCACTCGCAAGCTCGTCTACTTCAGGATCTCTGATAAAAAGCGCCATCGTGATATTCCTTCTGCATATACAGATATCATTTTTGGATATTCATTTCAATTTCTGCCACGGCGGGTCTTTCCCTGCGAAAATATTTCGTATCAAATCGGCGACATCCGCGCTGGCTTTGTGCTAATTGCAGCGTCCATCGGAGGACGTTTCGGGGCAAGGGCTGTACAATGACAAAAGCATTTTTCTCCCACCTGCAATCGGAGCTTACCTCTCTCAAGGATGCAGGCCTTTATAAATCTGAGCGGGTCATCAGTTCCAAGCAGGCGGGCGAGATTGCGATTTCCACCGGCGAGCGGGTGCTGAATTTCTGCGCCAACAACTATCTCGGCCTTGCTGACAACGAAGAGCTGGCCGAGGCCGGCAAGAAGGCGCTCGACCGCTATGGCTACGGCATGGCCTCGGTGCGCTTTATCTGCGGCACGCAGGAGGAGCACAAGCAACTTGAAGCCCGCATTTCCTCCTTCCTCGGCATGGAAGACACGATCCTCTATTCCTCCTGCTTCGACGCCAATGGCGGCCTGTTCGAAACGCTGCTTGGCGAAGAGGATGCGATCATCTCCGACGCGCTGAACCATGCCTCGATCATCGATGGCGTGCGTCTCTCCAAGGCCAGGCGCTTCCGCTACACCAACAACGACATGGCAGCGCTGGAAGAAGAGCTGAAAAAAGCCGAAGGCAGCCGCTTCAAGATGATTGCGACCGACGGCGTCTTCTCCATGGACGGCATCATCGCCAATCTGCAGGGGGTGTGCGATCTCGCCGAGAAATATGGCGCGATGGTTATGGTCGACGACAGCCACGCCGTCGGCTTCGTCGGCAAGAACGGCCGCGGCTCGCCGGAACATTGCGGCGTCGAGGGCCGCATCGACATTATCACCGGCACGCTCGGCAAGGCGCTCGGCGGGGCCTCCGGCGGTTATACCTCGGCAAAGGCCGAGATCGTCGAATGGCTGCGGCAGCGCTCGCGGCCCTATCTGTTCTCGAATACGCTGGCCCCCGTCATCGCCGCTGCCTCGCTGAGAGTGTTCGACCTGATCGAAAACGGTGATGCCCTTCGCAAGCGCCTTTCCGACAATGCCGATCTCTTTCGTATTGAAATGACCAAGCTCGGCTTCAAGCTTGCCGGCGAAGGCCATCCGATCATCCCGGTCATGCTTGGCGATGCCAAGCTCGCGCAGGACATGGCAAGTCTGATGCTGAAGAAGGGGATCTATGTGATCGGCTTCTCTTTCCCTGTGGTGCCGAAAGGCCAGGCCCGCATCCGCACGCAGATGTCGGCGGCGCATTCGAGGGCGGATGTGGAGCGGGCGATTGCAGCCTTTGCCGAGACCGGGCGGGAGTTGGGGGTGATTTGAGCGGGGCTTGCTTCCTCTTCTCCCCAGTGGGGAGAGGTTGTCCGTCAGGACAGACGAGGGGGGTGAGCGAAGCGAGGTTACGAGCGGTAAGCGAGAAACAATATTGGATTTGAGCGGTGTGCCGTGTGGCCCCCTCATCCGCCCTACGGGCACCTTCTCCCCCGCTGGGGAGAAGAGGGAATAGCGAAGTCTGCGCCAAGCAAAGGTGGGATAGTTGAATGTCGAACATGATGAAGGCGCTGGTCAAGTCGAAGCCCGAGGTCGGGCTTTGGATGGAGAATGTGCCGGTGCCGGAGGTCGGGCCGAACGATGTGCTGATCCGGGTGAAGAAATCGGCAATCTGCGGCACCGACGTGCATATCTGGAACTGGGACCAGTGGGCGCAGAAGACCATTCCGGTGCCGATGGTGGTTGGCCATGAATTTTCCGGCGAGATCGCCGAGATCGGTTCGGCCGTCACCCGCTATCATGTCGGCGAGCGCGTTTCCGGCGAGGGGCATATCGTCTGCGGCAAGTGCCGCAACTGCCGGGCGGGCAGGGGGCATCTCTGCCGCAACACGCTCGGCGTCGGCGTCAACCGGCCGGGCTCGTTCGGAGAGTTCGTCTGCATTCCCGAAAGCAATGTCGTGCCGATCCCGGACGATATTTCAGACGAGATCGCCGCGATCTTCGATCCGTTCGGCAATGCCGTGCATACCGCACTTTCCTTCGATCTTGTCGGCGAGGACGTGCTCGTCACCGGCGCCGGGCCGATCGGCATCATGGGAGCACTGGTCGCCAAGCGTTCCGGCGCCCGCAAGGTTGTTATCACCGACATCAATCCGCACCGCCTGGATCTGGCGCGCAAGCTCGGCATCGACCATGTCGTCGATGCATCGACGGAAAACCTCGCCGACGTCATGAAGGCGATCGGCATGACGGAAGGGTTCGACGTCGGGCTCGAAATGTCGGGCGCAGCACCCGCCTTCCGCGACATGATCGACAAGATGAACAATGGCGGCAAAATCGCCATTCTCGGCATTGCGCCGGCTGGTTTCGAGATCGACTGGAACAAGGTGATCTTCAAGATGCTCAATCTCAAGGGCATCTATGGCCGCGAGATGTTCGAGACCTGGTACAAGATGATCGCCTTCGTGCAAGGCGGCCTCGACCTTTCGCCCATCATCACGCATCGCATCAAGATCGACGATTTCCGCGATGGTTTCGAGGCGATGCGGTCGGGCAATTCAGGCAAGGTCGTGATGGACTGGATGTGAGGGAAGACGACATGCTCTACGAGGGAAGCTGTCATTGCGGCAACGTTGCTTTCGAGGTCGAAGGCGAATTCACCGAGGCGCTGGACTGCAACTGTTCGCTCTGTCGCAGGCGGGGAGGACTTCTCGCTTTCGTGCCGCGCGAGAAACTGGTGCTGAGGACACCGGAAGACGATCTTTCGACCTATACTTTCAACCGGCACGTCATTTCTGCGCCAATTGCGGCATCGCCCCCTTCGGCGAGGGCGTGGCGCCGAACGGTGCCGCGATGGCTTCGATTAATCTGCGCTGCATTCCCGCGATCGATCTCGGCGCGCTGAAGGTGACGCCTTACGACGGCCAGGCTCGTTAGAGCCTGCTGCTTTCATACGGAAGCATATCCTGAATTTGTGAGGTAGTTTGCGCATTCTGCTGGCGAGAAGCAGTCGAGCATTTCACCAGCCT
>NZ_JACHYV010000035.1:0-47838 GCF_014193135.1 Rhizobium sp. BK049 | reverse complement strand
TCCCACACCCCTCAAAGGAAACCTCATGGACACCACCACTGCCCCTCAAACCAAGCGCAAGGGCCGCGTACCGAAAGACCCCAACTGCCCTAAGAATGCAGCCAAGCGTGCCGCTTATCACCGCAAGATGGCACGTCTGCGAGAGAACCCTGAAGCCTACCGTGAGCGACTGGACAGGAAGGCTGAGTATCAGCGGGCCTACCGTCAGACCGAAGCGGGCTATGCTGTCGTCAGAGCTGCGGAAGAGCGCTGGCAAGCGGCACACCCTGAGCATGCTCGTCAGCACTATCAGACCGTCATCAGGCCTCAAGTGGTCGAGCGTATCGCTGACATTGTCAAGCGCTTCGACAACCTGCATGATGATGAGCGGTTAGGGTTCGTAGAGTCGCTCTGTGATGACCGTCACGGTGACTACATCACCATGTTCGCCATGCAGTGGGCCATCGTGCGGAACAGGATTGTACCGTATCTGGCCCAGCTCGGAGAAGAAGACGAGTGACCGCCCCCACGGACAAGTTTTAATCTGCTTTAAAGCATCTCGAAGTTTGTTGTTTCAGTCAGCAGGCGGGGCTGACGCCCCTGCTTCAGGACCCCAGTCACACGCACGTAAGCCCCCGCCGACATATGGGCCTTGTCCGCCTTAAGGTAGCTGTCCGCATCAAGCACCGTTCGGGCCCGCACGGTCTCCCCTTCTGGCAGTAGAAGTGCCAGCACCACTGGCCCTGATCGTCTCCCATCGGAACCCATCTCGCCTTCAAGACGCTCCACCGTGCCGACAAATGTGTCAGCTTCATCCCTGTCCTTGATGATCAGCTCTCTGCCAACTTCTTCAACCCTGGGAAAGTAGTCCCGCTGAAATCGTAGGCGGGAGAGGTTGGAAGCTTTCGGAACCTCGCGGAGTGACGACCAATTGAATGTGATGTCCAGAGCGTTATCGACCTGTTCGTCGTGCATTGCCACCAGCGCCTCACATAAGTTCGAGGAAATGATAGGCGCTCTTGATGACTTTAGCTCGTCGACCAGTGTGTCCAGTTCGTCCTCTTCGATGGCGAGGATCAGATCGTTCAATGCCCTCTGTAGCGAAACGGTCACCTTACGCACGAACGGCGCATCCTCAGCGTCGAACTCGATCCTGCTTTGAGCATCCATTGAATTTACTGGGCAGGACACGCTGAGAATGAAGCTGCCTTCCTCGGTCTGATTAAACCTCGCCTTGTCCACGAACTGGCTGGCCTCGGCTAAGTTCAGTCTGGGGTGGCTCGTCCGAGGAAGAACGACTGTGCAGGCGGACGCTTTAAGAAGCTTCTCTGTACTGTTGACCAGCGAAGAAGCGAAAGAGAGCGGTAGCGATCTGTCGTCACCGTCGAAAAATACCCTAAACCGCAGGACGTCGTCGCGGACTGTAGCAAGCGCCGCGAGAAGGGCTTGCCACTTAAGAGAGGCAATATCCGCGAATTTCTCCAGTGCGCCACGCACAGCCTCGTCGTAGTCGGGCGTGATGTCCATGGGGAAGACGAGCTGGCGCTTGGGATACATGTCGTTAGACATGGCATAGAGGCGATGTGGCATAGCATCACGATTCAGACGCCATCCGCGAGCCTTTAAGAAGTCGCGAAGGTCTACGGGCGTAACGAGGTGCGGGTCGCTCACAGGCTGCTTCCTTGATAAGTCGGCAGTTCAAATCGAGACAATGATGCCATTAACCGGCTCAGGCTATGGGGGTCGAATAGCTGCGTTCGGGGCAAATATACTGTTTGTGTCTTCTCGTTCTCGGAAGCACCGGCTCCCCGTAAGCTGACCCAGTACGCACACTTTCGCATGAGGAGCGCTTCCTCGGAATGGTGTAACCAATCTTCGCTCGTCTGAGGCAGGAATAAGACAACAAGTATGCGAGGAGTAGCCACTTCAGTTGATCGCAGGTCATCGTACCGGTTCAGGCCTGAGAGACTGTAGGAATATGAATCGCCCACGAGGGCCGGAGGTTTGACGGTTGCTTTCAGTTGAACCTTCAGGTCCACCTCTTGCAAGATACCACCGGCGAAAGGACCCCATGCGGTGATCTTCGCATCGATACCCGCGCTATCGTCGTGACGGCTCGCGACCTCGCAACCCATATGCGCCTTCGCTGCCACCGCATGAATGTATGCGTAGCTTAGCTCGGCTTCCACGTTCTGCGAGGTTAAAGGGCGCATGTGTCTTCCGCTGTTAAAGAGCATAGCCTAACTGAAAGGCTTAAACGATTTGCCTATCTTATCCAGCCCCAGTGAGCGACAAACGTATCGCACGAAGCTTGCGGGGCATGATGGAGTGGCTTGGGAAGGCCTTTTTAGATTGGTCAGAATGATTGGTCAGAATGAAAAAGAGCAGCCGCTGTAAGGCGTTGATCTCAAAGGAAAAAATACACCATGGATGGGATTGGTGGAGCTAAGCGGGATCGAACCGCTGACCTCTTGCATGCCATGCAAGCGCTCTCCCAGCTGAGCTATAGCCCCATCAAGGCAGTCCGGCGTGGCCGGTCCTGGGATGCTCCGGAGGGCGTTTCCTCTGGAGTGGCGGCTTCTTACTTGCGGTTTTCGCAGATAGCAAGCCTAAAAAATCCGACCCGGAAATTTTTTGTCATCCGGGCCGGCATTTGTCTGATCAGACTTCGTCTTCGTCGCCGGTCACGCCGATGATGTCGCTCATGTCGTCGTCATCGTCGTCTTCGTCAGGCGTGAGGAAGGTGTCGTCATCGTCGTCGCCTTCGATTTCGACATCGTCATCGCCGATATCAGGGATGTCGTCGCCGCCGGCGGCGTCATCGGCATCCTCGAGCGAAACCAGTTCGACTTCGGTGTTTTCGGTATCGACTTCCGCGACCTCGTCTTCCTCGGCAACGTCGGCGATTGCCGAGGTTTCCTCGAAGAAGGACAGGGGATAGGACTTGCCGGTATAAGGGGAAACGATCGGATCCCGGTTCAGATCATAAAACTTCTTGCCGGTTTCCGGATCGGTGCGCTTGGTTCCAAGTTCCGCTTTCGCCACTATAAGCCTCGTGAGAATGGCCGAATCCGCGATTCGGCAAAATGCCGTGCAAGCCGGCGTTCCATCGGAATTTATAAGCCGGTCCCCTTAATCGCTGTGGCTTCCCATGTCAAAGCCAAACTTTATCATCTCCGTGCGGCCGTTTTCGCCGGCTGGCGGATGACCGCTGACGGCGTTTGTGGTAACGAGCCACGGCGGTAGAAGAAGCGGACGAAGGCAGCAGCCGGCCAGGCCGACGCTTCGGAAGAAATGCGCTGCAGTTACAGAGGATTACGCGATGCATGGCTCTGCGCCGCAGCCCGCCGCCAGCTTCCAGCTGTTCCAGCCGCATCCGCGCAGGATGACCCCTTCGGCGCCTCGCGGCGCATCATTGCAGGATTGATCCCCATGGCAACAAAGAGTTTCACCATCGCCATCGACGGTCCGGCGGCGGCCGGCAAGGGGACGCTTTCGCGTCTTATCGCTGAGCGATACGGCTTTCACCATCTCGACACGGGCCTGACCTACCGCGCGACCGCCAAGGCGCTGCTCGATGCCGGCCTGCCGCTCGACGACGAGGCGGTGGCGGAAAAGACCGCGCGGGAGGTTGAACTTGCCGGGCTGGATCGCGATATACTTTCCCGACACGAGATCGGCGAAGCCGCCTCGAAAATCGCCGTCATGCCAGCGGTGCGCCGGGCCCTGGTCGAGGCGCAGCGTCGGTTTGCGGCAAAGACGCCGGGCACTGTGCTCGACGGACGCGATATCGGCACGGTCGTATGTCCGGATGCGCCGGTCAAGCTCTATGTGACGGCGTCGCCGGAGGTACGCGCCAGACGGCGTTACGATGAGATCCTCGGCAAGGGGGCGACGGCGGATTTTGATGCGATTTTCGAGGACGTCAAGCGGCGCGACGAACGCGACATGGGACGGGCCGACAGCCCTTTGAAACCAGCCGATGATGCGCACTTGCTTGATACGTCGGAAATGAGTATAGAGGCCGCGTTTCAAGCCGCTCAATCGATCATCGATGCGGTCTTGAGCCGAAATGCCTAAATTCAAGCGATATTGCATGCTCAGACGCATGGATCGCTTTAATGCAGCCTGAAATTCCGTCCAAGCGCCGGATTGCCTTCGTGAAAGAGGGCGGACTGGGTTCAGGCCCATTCAACTCGAACCAACCGGCGCATACGTGGGCCTTGAAGCTATCGAAGGCCACGCAGGAGATTTTATGTCAGTAGCAACTCCCTCTCGCGAGGATTTCGCGGCCCTTCTCGAAGAGTCCTTTGCCAAGAACGATCTGGCTGAAGGCTATGTCACCAAGGGTATCGTCACGGGCATCGAAAAGGATGTCGCCGTTGTCGACGTCGGCCTCAAGGTCGAAGGCCGCATCGCGCTCAAGGAATTCGGCGCACGCGCCAAGGACGGTTCGCTGAAGGTCGGCGACGAAGTCGAAGTCTATGTCGAGCGCATCGAAAACGCGCTTGGTGAAGCCGTCCTGTCGCGCGAGAAGGCTCGCCGCGAAGAAAGCTGGATCAAGCTCGAAGCCAAGTTCGAAGCCGGCGAGCGCGTCGAAGGCGTCATCTTCAACCAGGTCAAGGGCGGCTTCACCGTCGACCTCGACGGTGCAATTGCCTTCCTGCCGCGTTCGCAGGTCGACATCCGCCCGATCCGCGACGTCACGCCGCTGATGCACAACCCGCAGCCCTTCGAAATCCTCAAGATGGACAAGCGCCGCGGGAACATCGTGGTTTCGCGCCGTACGGTTCTGGAAGAGTCCCGTGCCGAGCAGCGTTCTGAAATCGTTCAGAACCTCGAAGAAGGCCAAGTTGTTGACGGCGTCGTCAAGAACATCACCGATTACGGTGCGTTCGTCGACCTCGGCGGCATCGACGGCCTGCTGCACGTCACCGACATGGCATGGCGCCGTGTGAACCATCCGTCGGAAATCCTGAACATCGGCCAGCAGGTCAAGGTTCAGATCATCCGTATCAACCAGGAAACCCACCGCATCTCGCTCGGCATGAAGCAGCTCGAGAGCGATCCGTGGGATGGCATCCAGGCGAAGTATCCGGAAGGCAAGAAGATTTCCGGTACCGTCACGAACATTACCGATTACGGTGCGTTCGTCGAGCTGGAGCCGGGCATCGAAGGCCTGATCCACATCTCGGAAATGTCCTGGACCAAGAAGAACGTTCACCCCGGCAAGATCCTGTCCACGAGCCAGGAAGTCGAAGTCGTCGTTCTCGAAGTCGATCCGTCCAAGCGCCGTATCTCGCTCGGCCTCAAGCAGACGCTGGAAAACCCGTGGGCAGCATTCGCCCGCAGCCATCCGGCCGGCACTGAAGTCGAAGGCGAAGTCAAGAACAAGACCGAATTCGGCCTGTTCATCGGCCTCGACGGCGATGTCGACGGCATGGTGCACCTCTCCGACCTCGACTGGAATCGTCCGGGCGAGCAGGTCATCGAGGAGTACAACAAGGGTGACGTCGTCAAGGCTGTCGTTCTCGACGTCGATGTCGAGAAGGAACGCATCTCGCTCGGCATCAAGCAGCTCGGCAAGGACTCGGTTGGTGAAGCAGCCGCTTCGGGCGACCTACGCAAGAACGCCGTTGTTTCCTGCGAAGTCATCGCCATCAACGACGGCGGCATCGAAGTGAAGCTCGTCAATCACGAGGATATCACTTCCTTCATCCGTCGCGCCGATCTCGCCCGCGACCGCGACGAGCAGCGCCCTGAGCGCTTCTCGGTCGGCCAGATCGTCGACGCCCGCGTCACCAACTTCTCCAAGAAGGACCGCAAGATCATGCTGTCCATCAAGGCTCTGGAGATTGCGGAAGAGAAGGAAGCCGTCGCTCAGTTCGGTTCGTCCGACTCGGGCGCTTCGCTCGGCGACATCCTGGGCGCAGCCCTGAAGAACCGCAGCGGCGAATAAGCCCCGCAGTCACGTCTGAAATATGGAACCCGCCGGAGCGATCCGGCGGGTTTTTTATTTTCAAGTAATGAAAACCGCTATTCCCAGCCGACCATGCGCTGATAGAGCGCGTAGACCGGATCAGCTGCCGTGTCGGGCCGATACGCCGACGGCTCGGTGTCGATCATCCTTGGCGTCCTGCGCTCTGGTGCCGCTTCCGCCCCGTCAGCATCGGGCTCGGCATCCTCACCGCCGGATTTCGCCCGCTGCTCGTCCTGCGGCGCACCGTCCTGGTGATGGTGATGCTGGTGACTGGTTTCACCGGCCTTTTCGTTCGACGGCGTATCCTTGGCGAACTGATAGGGCAGCTGGGCATAGGCAAAGCCCTCCGGCACCCTGGCCGCGAGCGGCACATAAGAGGCCTCGGCCATTTCGGGAAGCGGCATCGGTTGCGGCTGTGCGGCGATTTCTTTCGACTGTCGGGCGGCGGCAGCCGTGGCTCCGGTTTCCATCTGCGACGGGTGGAGCGCTGCGGACCGTCGAGCGTCGGCGGCGGCCAGATCTGCCGGCTGTCTCGTCAAGGTCTCATTCGCTTCGCTGATGACGGCTTCGTCGAGAATGACATCGATCTCCACCGCCGCCTCGACAGCACCATCCTCCATCACGTTTTCCGAGTCCTGCTCGCGGATGATGGTGACGATCATCTCGGAAACCTCTTCGGTCATCGAGGCGACGATTCCCGTCCAGTTCCGGGGAATGACAGGATCGGCTTTTTCCGACGTTGCGCGAGGCTGAATGACCGGCAGTTCCGTCACCTCGGCCGTGTCGTCACCTGGCTCCGCCTGGGCCGATTGCCGAGCTTCGACCTTCGGGGCAACCTCTGCTTTTGTCGCCGAAGCGGAGCGAATCCGGTTTTCAGACTGCGAAATTTCAGGATCAGCGGCTTCCACGGTTGCGACGGTCACCGCTTCCTCGGTTGCCGCAAGCAGGGCGGTCTCGAACAATTTGCCGGCTGGTTCGGTTCGCTTTTCCGCCGGCTGGCGCATCGTGGCGGGCAGGCTGTCTTCATGCAGCTGGATCTCGGGCCGGGCTTCGGCACGCATCGGCGACGCGTCGTTCTGGCCATAGGAGCGGACAACGGCACGGGCGGCAAGATCGCGATCCTTGTAACGCACCATTTCCAGATAGGCGATGATGCGCGCCGCCTCAGGCCCCGCCGGGTTCTTCAGGGCTTCGGCGATCATCCGGAGCGGCAGGTTGTGACCTTGCTCATTCAGCTGGCGTTCGACCTCATCGATTCTGGCGGCCGGCAGCCGCTGAATGGCGTCGGCAAGCCGAGAGGCGAAGGCCAGATTGGTCTCGTCTTCACGGCGATCGAGGGAAATGGAACGGCCGGCCGCATCGATGACATCGAAAAGGGCTTCGACCATGCGCTCGCGTGCCGCAAGGAGCAGGATATTGAGCTTGCCTGCAATGGCGGAATTCAGGTCGGCGGCTTCGACCGCGTTGACGGGCGCGGGGGCAATCACCGAACGGTCAAGACCGCCGGCAACGATCGCCGCAGTCTGGCCCTGAGATGAAAAGCTTGCATTGGACGCTGCACGAACGGGGGTCAACATGGCATGCCCTTTCGTAAAGTGACGATGAAAGCAGGCTCTATGAAAGGACCGCGCTCATCCGGTCCCTTGCATCCCGAGCAGATCCTCCTGTCCGCATGACGCAAGCGGCGCCATCGAATGCCTAAAAATTAAATCGAATATTAAGAAACAGAGATTAACCAATCGCTAACGCCCGCGGATAAGTTCATCCGCGGCTGCAGACAGTGGAGAATGACGGCAATTCGCTTAGCTGTGAGCGAAGATATCGGCCTCTTCCCAGCCGAGAAGGTCGAGCTTGGCGCGGGTCGGCAGGAATGCGAAGCAGGCCGTAGCGTGGTCGAAGCGGCCGTCGCGGATCAGGCGGGCCGTCAGCTTGTCGCGAAGCGCGTGCAGATAAAGCACGTCGGATGCGGCATATTCGAGCTGGGCCGGCGACAGTGTCTCGGCCGCCCAATCGGAAGATTGCTGCGCCTTGGAGACGTCGACATCGAGCATCTCCTTGAGATTGTCCTTGAGGCCGTGGCGATCGGTGTAGGTGCGGCAGAGGCGCGAGGCGATCTTGGTGCAGAACACCGGGTTCGTCGTGACGCCGAAAGTATGGAAGAGCACGGCGATATCGAAGCGGCCGTAATGAAAGATCTTCTGGTGCGTGGGATCTTCGAGCAGAGCGACGAGATTGGGGGCCTCTTTCTGGCCGGCAGCGATGCGGATGATGTCGGCGGTGCCGTCGCCCGGAGAAAGCTGGACGACGCAGAGACGATCCCGCCGCGGCACCAGGCCTAGGGTCTCGGTATCGATCGCGATCGCGCCGGTATAGCGGGCCGCATCGGTCGCGGAAATATCGCCTTCGTGATAACGGATGGTGGCGGCCATGAGACTGTCTTTCGTTCGGATATTCTCCACTCGCGCTATAGCGCAAAGGCACACATTGCGAAACTGCTTCCTGCTGCGGCTGGTTCAGAATGTCGGCGGCGTGTTGATCCAGAGGAGCACGGTTTCGCCATCGTGGCGGTTGCGCCAGGAATGGTAGCGGCGGCTTTCGAAATATAGTGAATCGCCCGGGCCGAGATCGAAGAACTGGTCGCTGTCGAGCACCAGTTCCAGCCGGCCGGACAGGACATGCATGAATTCCTCGCCTTCGTGGCGATAGGCGCCTTCGCTGGCAGCGCCCGGCGCCAGCACGAAACGATGGCAATCCATCATCCTGCGGCCTTCGGCAAGCAGCTGCACCGTAACTCCGGGGGTCGTTTCCGGCCAGGTGCGCCACTCGCCGGCGCGTATCACTGCCGGCACCTCCTCGCTTTCCTCGCCGGAGAGGCGGGAGACGGTGGTGGCGTAGTATTCGGCGAGGTCGTGCAGCGTCTTGAATCCGACGCCTTGCGAGGTGCGCTCCAGCGTCGAGAGCGTGGAAGCGGTGATGCCGATATCACCGGCGACCTGATCAAGCGTTTTGCCCGCGGCGTGGCGGAGGCTCCGCAATTTACGGCCGAGGCCGGAATCTTGGCCGGGTTCGGCACCGTCGGCGGAAGGTTCCTCGCTCTCCAGCGCCTCGCGAATGGCCGCGGGATTGAGACCGCGCTCGGCCCGATACCAGGAGATGCGCTTCAGTCGCGCCACGTCGTCGGCGCTGTATTGGCGATGGCCGGTTTCGGAGCGGCCGGGAACGACCAGACCCTGGCTTTCCCAGAGGCGCAACGTCGAGGCGGAGACGCCCGCCAGCCGCGCGGCCTCCGCCACCTTGTAGCGCACAGGCCCGTTGTCACTCATCAGCCAATACCCCGATTCTCGTTGCGCGAGCATTCATCAAATCGCGTGATGTTTGAAGCAAAAAATGCCGCTTGTTTTCTTGCAGAAAAAATGTAGGAATTTCCAGAGTATCTTACAGAACTTATGTAAGATAAATCCAAAAACTTCAAACGGGAGCAGATCGATGACCGCGACACACCTTACCGACCGGAAGAATGCCGCGATTTCGCGCGGTGTCGGCATGACCACCCAGATCTATGCGGACCGCGCAGAGAATGCCGAAATCTGGGACAAGGAGGGCCGCCGCTATATCGATTTCGCCGCCGGCATCGCCGTGCTCAACACCGGTCACCGGCATCCCAGGGTTATCGCAGCCGTCAAGGAGCAACTCGACCACTTTACCCACACCTGCCATCAGGTCGTGCCCTACGAGAACTACGTCAGCCTTGCCGAACGGTTGAACGCGCTGTTGCCCGGCAATTTCCAGAAGAAGACGATCTTCGTCACCACTGGCGCCGAGGCGGTCGAGAATGCCGTCAAGATTGCACGCGCGGCAACCGGCCGCTCGGCCGTCATCGCCTTCAGCGGCGGTTTCCATGGCCGCACCTTCATGGGCATGGCGCTGACCGGCAAGGTCGTGCCCTACAAGGTCGGCTTCGGCGCGATGTCCGGCGACGTGTTCCATGTTCCTTTCCCGGTAGAACTTCACGGCGTCTCCGTCGACCAATCGCTCGCAGCGCTGAAGAAACTCTTCGCCGCCGATGTCGATCCGCAGCGCGTCGCCGCCATTATCCTCGAGCCGGTGCAGGGCGAAGGCGGCTTCTATCCGGCGCCCGTGGCCTTCATGAAAGCACTGCGCGAACTCTGCGACCAGCACGGGATCCTCTTGATCGCTGACGAGGTGCAGACCGGTTTTGCCCGCACCGGCAGAATGTTCGCGATGGATCATCACGAGGTGGCCGCCGACCTGACGACGATGGCGAAAAGCCTTGCCGGCGGCTTCCCGCTTGCTGCCGTCACCGGCCGCGCCGAAGTCATGGACGCGCCGGGACCGGGCGGGCTCGGCGGCACATACGGCGGCAACCCGCTCGGCATCGCAGCTGCCCATGCCGTCCTCGACGTCATCGCGGACGAAGACCTCTGCAGTCGCGCCAACCAGCTCGGCGGACGGCTGAAGCAGCGGCTTGAATCCTTGCGCGAGAAGGTGCCGGAGATTGCCGATATTCGCGGACCCGGCTTCATGAACGCCGTCGAATTCAATGACCGGACGACGGGATTGCCGAGTGCTGACTTCGCCAACAAGGTGCGGCTGACAGCGCTCGACAAGGGGCTGATCCTGCTCACCTGCGGCGTCCATGGCAACGTCATCCGCTTCCTCGCGCCGATCACCATTCAGGACGAGGTATTTGGCGAGGCGCTCGACATTCTCGAGACGTCAATGCTGGAAGCAAGCACGGGCAAGTGACCGCATCGGAACCGCATTCAATTCCCAATGAGGATATGACATGGCTTTCACCACCGCACTGACAAAGCACGTTCCTTTCTCTTCTCCCTTGCTTCGCGACGCCGGCTACATCAACGGCGTCTGGACATCAGGCAATGCTGCTGGAACTTTCGACGTGCTCAACCCGGCAACCGGCGAGCTGCTCGCCTCCCTGCCCGATATGGGCGCAGCGGAAACGCGAACGGCGATCGATGCGGCCCATGCCGCCCAGCCGGCCTGGGCTGCCCGCCCGGCCAAGGAGCGCAGCGTCATCCTGCGCAAATGGTTCGACCGGATCGTCGCCAATGCCGACGAACTCGCGGCGATCCTGACGGCCGAAATGGGCAAGCCCTTCCCGGAAGCACGCGGCGAGATCCTTTATGCCGCCGCCTATATCGAATGGTATGCGGAAGAGGCCAAGCGCATTTACGGGGAGACGATCCCGGCGCCTTCCAACGATAAACGCATGATCGTCATTAAGCAGCCGGTCGGCGTCGTCGGCACGATCACGCCGTGGAATTTCCCGGCGGCGATGATTGCCCGCAAGATCGCGCCGGCGCTTGCCGTCGGCTGCACTGTCGTCTCGAAGCCGGCCGAGCAGACGCCGCTGACGGCGATTGCCCTTGCCGTGCTCGCCGAACAGGCCGGCATTCCCGCCGGCGTCTTCAATCTCATTGTCGGGCTCGATGGCCCGGCGATCGGCCGCGAGCTCTGCGGCAATGAAAAAGTGCGCAAGATCAGCTTCACCGGCTCGACCGAGGTCGGCCGTATCCTGATGCGGCAATGCGCCGACCAGATCAAGAAGGTGAGCCTGGAGCTCGGCGGCAATGCGCCGTTCATCGTCTTTGATGATGCTGATCTCGACGCCGCAGTGGAGGGCGCGATCGCCTCCAAATATCGCAATGCAGGGCAGACCTGCGTTTGCGCCAACCGCCTCTATATCCAATCAAACGTCTATGACGCCTTTGCCGCCAAGCTCGCCGCCAAAGTCGCCGCAATGTCGGTTGGCGACGGGTTCAAGCCGGGTGTCGAGATCGGGCCGCTGATCGACGAGCAGGGGCTCGCCAAGGTGGAGGACCATGTCGGCGACGCGCTTGCTAAGGGCGCCAATGTTCTGACCGGCGGCAAGCGCCTCGACGGCACCGGCACCTTCTTTGCGCCGACAGTGCTGACCGGCGTGACCCGCGGTATGACGGTGGCGCGCGAGGAAACCTTCGGGCCGGTAGCGCCGCTCTTCCGCTTCGAGACGGCCGAGGACGTCATTGCTCAGGCCAACGACACGGAATTCGGCCTGGCCGCCTATTTCTATGCCGGCGACCTTAAGAAGGTCTGGCGCGTGGCGGAGGCGCTGGAATATGGCATGATCGGCATCAATACCGGCCTGATGTCGTCCGAGACAGCGCCTTTCGGCGGCATCAAGCAATCCGGCCTCGGCCGCGAGGGCTCCCGCCACGGCGCCGACGATTATCTGGAGATGAAATATCTCTGCATTGGCGGCGTCTGATCGGCCAGCCTCGATCCTTGACCAGGGTAGGTGCCGGTAGCGAGGAACACGGCCGGCATGCTGGTTTTCGTGTGGAAGCCGGTCGATCTCCGGCCGGGTATCCCGGACCGCGTACTTGAGCCTCTCTGTGTCGAAGAGGCTCTGTTGCTGGCGCGTCTCTAAGCGGACCGGGATTGACCTGGCCGAAGGCGCCGGTGCCAATAGTGCGTATCCGGCAGTGTTTCACGTTCTCAAAGTGCCGCCTGCGGTTGCCACGGGCTGACGACAGTTGCTCCAAGCGTGATCTCCCTTCTCAGTTTATTATGGGAAAACAGCTAGCCGACATGGACATTTTTTCGCGCGTGATCCAAGGCTATCGGAAGTAGCTCTACCCGTGGATGCGCCATGACGATTTTAAAGCGTTTACTTAAGCGTCCGCTCACATCGGCGGACCTGCACCGGCTGACCAGGCAAAACATGATGAAGCCGCCTTTACCAAAAGGAATGTATGAAGCCGCTGCGGGCCTTGTAGGAAAGTCAGGCCTCTCACTGTGGGATTACTGGCGCAAAACTTTTTCGATGCAATTGGACGAAATCGCTGCCCAGAAGACGTGGCAAGGTCAACGGGCAAGGCTCTTAGAGCTGTTCTTAGCTGAACAAGGATGGTGCGATATTTGGGCGTCCGCCAAAGACGTTGAAGCGCCGGTATGGGGACACCTAGTTTCCGAGGTGGAACCTTTCGCCGCCATTCCAAAAGAACATTGGAATGGGCTTTTGTCGCAACGGTACATAATCGCGTTGCTCAGCGTAGCGTGTTTGGAAGAGCTAGCAGCGAAAATCCATGCTTTCAACAGTGCCAAAAAACTAGAGCTACGACTGCACAGTGAATATTACAGGGAAATCCTGGGACTCGATCTAAAAACGAATACGATGGTCCATCAAATGGTCGGTTATGATGACGAAGGGGCGTTTGAGTTGGCGGGTCTGAAGGATGACATCATTAACCCGCTCATTGCCGACCAATATAAGTTACTGGATCTAGTGGCGGAGCAGATTGCGAATTCGCAAATTGATATCGTTTCGGTCAAAGAGAAAATCGACGCATTTGACGTGCGAAAACGCGAGCTCGTCGGTGTTTTTCTCGCCAATGCGCCCAAGAGCGCGTAACCTGATTTTCCTAAAAGTAGGCTTCAGGCGTAGCTGCAACCCTGCCACTGCGAGGCTCGGCGCAGCGCTTTCGTGACTGCTCTAAGTGTCCGGAGATTATGGCTTCGGAATACCTTGGAAGACTTGAGCTTCTTGATGAACGTAGCAGGCAAGCGGTCTTCCTCCGCGCCTCGTTAATAATGCGGCGGGCGGGTGATCGGGGGCGCGTCCAGCGACTGCTCCTCCAGCGACAGGAAGCGTTCCGTCAGCCGGTCCAGCTTGGTGCGCATCTGCTCGACGATCTTCCATTGTTCGGCGAGTTGATCGGAAAGCTCTTCGATCGTCTTTGCCTGATAGGCCAGCATTTCCTCCAGCCGGGTGATGCGGTTGGTCTCGTCGGACATTGATCCTCCTTTGCCGGCACCGGCAGAACAGATGATTTTCCCAAAGCGGAAATAGGCCACCGCGTCAATGCTTTCGAGGGCGGGCGCGCCCACGCGCAAAACCGAACCGTTTGGTTACTAAAAGGCCTTGCCGTGCCTGATGTTGTGGGGTAGGCCCTAATCCATCAGGGAGGAATACTGATGGATGCAGGCGACGGCTTTCTTCATCCGGACCGGCTCTTTCCGGCCGACCCGGCGACACGGACGATCGCGCGAAACCTCTACGAGACGGTGCGCAATCTTCCGATCGTCAGCCCGCACGGGCACACCGAGCCATCCTGGTTCGCCGACGACAAGCCCTTCGAAGATGCGGCCTCGCTGCTGGTCATTCCCGATCATTATCTCTTCCGCATGCTGCACAGCGTCGGCGTCGCCCTGGACCAACTCGGCGTTCCCAGGCTCGACGGCAAGCCGGTGGCCGAGGGCCGTGCCATCTGGCGGACCTTTGCCAAGCATTACCATCTCTTCCGCGGAACGCCCTCGAGCCTCTGGGTGGACCACGCGATGTCAGCCGTTCTCGGCTGCACCGAGCCGCTGACGGCTGATAATGCCGACGCGCTCTACGATCACATCAATGCCCAGCTCGCCCTTCCCGAATTCCGCCCGCGGGCGCTGCATCAGCGATTCGGCATCGAAACGATCGCGACGACGGAAGGCGCGCTCGACCCGCTTGTCCATCACCAGAAAATGGCGGCGGAGGGCTGGATCGGCAAGGTCCGGACCACCTACCGGCCGGACAGCGTCACCGATCCCGATGCCGTCGGCTTCCGCGACAATCTCGTCAAATTCGGAGAGATCAGCGGCGCCGATGTGACGCGCTGGGACGGCCTGATCGAGGCGCATCGGCGCCGGCGCGCCTTTTTCCGCCAGTTCGGCGCGACCGCGACCGATCACGGCGTACCCACGGCCTTCACGGCTGATCTGCCGCTTGTAGAAAAGCAGGCGCTGCTCGACAAGGCATTGAAGGGCCCGCTTTCGGCTGTTGATGCCGAGCTTTTCCGCGGCCAGATGATGACGGAGATGGCCGGTCTTTCGGCCGAGGACGGCATGGTAATGCAGATCCATGCCGGTTCGAGACGCAATACCGACAGCGGGCTCTTTACCACCCGTGGCCCCAACATGGGCGCCGACATTCCGACACGCACCGACTGGATCGGCGGCCTGAATGCGCTGCTTTCCAAGTATGGCCACGCGCCGGGCCTGCGTATCCTGCTTTTCACGCTCGACGAGACGACCTATGCCCGGGAGCTCGCGCCGATGGCCGGCCACTGGCCCTGCCTGATGATTGGCCCGCCCTGGTGGTTCCATGACAGCCCGCTCGGCATCCGCCGCTATCTCGACCAGGTGGTAGAGACAGCAGGTTTTGCCAATATGGCCGGGTTCAACGACGATACGCGCGCGCTGCTGTCGATCCCTGCCCGCCATGACGTCTGGCGCCGCGAGGTCTGCCGCTTCCTCGCCGGACTCGTCGCCGAGCACCGGATTTCCGGGAAGGACGCCGAAATCGTGGCGCGCGAACTCTCCTATGACAATGCGAAGAAGGCCTACAAACTGTGAGCGACAGACTGCAGAACGTGACCGGCCTTGCGCCGACGGCGAAGCTTCCCGCCTATAACAGGAATGCACTGAAGGCCGGCATCCTGCATCTCGGCCCGGGCGCCTTCTTCCGCGCCCATTTCGCACCCTTCACGGATGCGGCACTCGCAGCCGCAGGCGGCGACTGGGGTATCGAGGTGGCGAGCCTGCGCACGCCCGATGTCGCGGACAATCTCTCCGCCCAGAACGGCCTCTATACGATGCTGATCCGCGATACATCGGGCACGACGGCCGAGGTGATCGGTTCGATCCTGAAGGCGCATGTTGCGCCGCGCGATCCGGCCGGGCTGCTGGCGCGGCTCGAGGATCCTGCCATCCGCATCGTCAGCATGACGGTGACGGAAAAGGCCTATGGTTTCGATCCCGCAACGGGCGGCCTCGACCTCAAACATCCCGATATTGTCGCCGATCTTGCCAATCGGCATGCGCCGCGCGGCGTCATCGGCTATCTCGTCGAAGGGCTGGCGCGCCGCAGGCAGAAGGGCATAGCCCCCTTCACCCCGCTCAGCTGTGACAACCTGCCGAGCAACGGCGCGGTACTGAAACGCCTCGTGCTGGAATTCACCTCGCGCATCGATGCCGATCTCCATCGCTGGATCGAGACTAATGTCCCCTTCCCCTCGACGATGGTCGACCGTATCACGCCGGCAAGCACCGAGGCGACCTATGCCGATGCCGAGCGGCTGACGGGCCGCACCGACTTGGCAGCGATCGAGACCGAGCCCTTCACCCAATGGGTCATCGAAGATCATTTCGCCAATGGTCGGCCGGCTTGGGAAAAAGTGCGCGGCGCCCTGATGGTCGAGGAAGTCTCGGCCTACGAAAAAATGAAGCTCAGGATGCTGAACGGCGCCCATTCACTGCTTGCCTACCTCGGTTATATCGGCGGCTATGAATTCATCCGCGACGTGATGGACGATGCCGGTCTCGCCGCCCTTGCCTATCGCCATATGCATGCGGCGGCGCGTACCCTCGATGCGGTGCCCGGCATTAATCTCGATGACTACGCGAATGAATTGATAGCGCGCTTTGCAAATAAGGCGATTGCGCATCGCACCTATCAGATCGCCATGGACGGCACGCAGAAACTGCCGCAGCGGCTGCTGGAGCCGGCCTGCGAGGCGCTGGCCCATGGCGACCGTGCGGAGACCTATGCGATCGCCGTCGCGGCATGGATGCGCTATGCGATCGGCGAGCGCGGCAATGGCGAGCGTTACGAGCTGCGCGATCCCCGTGCCGGCGAAATCGCCGCGCTCATTGCTGATGTCCCCCGCACCGGACCGGCGATTTCGGCGGCGCTCTTCACCCTCCCCGGCCTTTTCCCGGCGGCTTTGACGGGCCACCGGGCGTGGACGCAGGATGTGTCGGATAAGCTGGAGATTCTGATCCAGGATGATCGGCTGCCGCTGTTTTAAGGCTTGGAGCCTTTCGGGAAAGAGAGGGTGTGCCGTGTGACACCCCCCTCTGCCCTGCCGGGCATCTCCCCCACAAGGAGGGAGATCGGCTGGGCGCGATGGCTTCCCCAACCACCTCAGGCCCAAACAACTCAAGCATTGTGGTTGTCGGTGCCCGTTTGAGAGGGAGCGATGGTCAAGCCTCTTGCCGATCTCCACCCTTGTGGGGGAGATGGCCGGCAGGCCAGAGGGGGGTGCCACACGATACACCCTCTCCTTGAGTCACTCAGCCCTTCACCCGCACCATCTCAGGATCATAGAGCGGCGACAGCGACACCTTGCAGGGGACGCGTTCCCTCGCGATATCGAGCTCATAGGTGCCGGAGAGGACGAAATCCTCGGTCACCCCCTCGGGATTGCGGACGTAGCCGTAGCCGATCGCCTTCCCAAGCGTATAACCGAAGCCGCCGCTCGAGAGCCAGCCGACACGCTTGCCGTCGCGATAGATGGTTTCGCGGCCGAGCAGCACTGTATTGGGATGGTCGGGAACGAAGCAGCCAAGGCGCTTTTTCACGCCGTCCTTCAGCTGCCGCTCGATCGCCCCGCGGCCGCGGAAGGGGATGTTCTTGCGGATCTTCACCGCCCAGCCGAGGCCGGCTTCGACAGGCGTGTGATCGGGGCCGATATCGGATCCCCAGGCGCGATACCCCTTTTCCAGACGGCAGCTCTCGATGGCGCGATAGCCGGCATTGACAAGGCCGAATTCGCCGCCTGATGCCATCAGCACGTCATAGACTGTGGTGGCAAATTCGACTGGGACATGCAGCTCGTAGCCGAGTTCGCCGACATAGGTAATGCGCAGCGCGCGCACCGGGCAGCCCGATATGCCGATGGTCCTGACCTGGCCGAAGGGGAAGGCCGCATTGCAGACATCGGCGCCGGTCACGTTTTCGAGCACCGCTCGCGCATTCGGCCCCATCAGCGACAGAACGGAATAAGCTGACGTGACGTCGACAAGTTCGGCATGCATCTCGTCCGGAATATTGCGTGCGATCCAATCGAAGTCGTGGGTGGCAAAACCCGTGCCGGTGACGATGTAATATTCGTTCTCGGCGATACGGGCGACGGTCAGATCGCATTCGATGCCACCCCTGTCGTTCAGCATCTGGGTGTAGACGAGCGATCCCACAGGCTTTGCGACATCGTTGGAAGCGATCCAGGAGAGTGCTGCCTCGGCATCCCTGCCCTTCAGCACGAATTTGGCAAAGGAGGTCTGGTCGAAGATGACCGCCGCTTCGCGCACCGCCTTATGCTCGCGGCCGACGGCCTCGAACCAGTTCTGACGGCCATAGCTGTACATATCCCGTGGCTCTTCATTGGCGAAGAGATCGGCAAACCAGTTCGGCCGCTCCCAGCCGAGCTTCTCGCCGAAACAGGCGCCCTGTGCCTTCAGCCGGTCATAGAGCGGCGATTTGCGGCAGGGGCGGCCGCTCGAATGCTCCTCGAACGGCCAGGCCATGGTGTAGTGTTTGCCATAGGCTTCGAGCGTGCGGGTGCGCACCCAGTCGGTATTGAAATGCGGGCGTCCAAAACGGCGGATGTCGACCGGCCAGAGATCATAGGGCGGTTCGCCCTTCGTCACCCATTCGGCCAGCGCCATGCCGGCGCCGCCGGCAGACGCGATGCCGAAGGCGTTGAAGCCGGCGCCGACGAAGAAATTCTTCAGTTCCGGCGCCTCGCCGAGAATGAAGTTGCCGTCGGGCGTGAAGCTTTCCGGGCCATTCAAGAGCTGCTTGACGCCGACATTCTCCAGCGCCGGAACACGGCCGAGCGCCTGCTCCATGATCTGCTCGAAATGCTCAAAATTGCTGTCCAGCAGCGTGTAGTGGAAACCCTCGGGGATCCCATCTTTCGCCCAGGCAATCGGGTTCGGCTCATAGCCGCCCATAACGATACCACCGACCTCCTCCTTGTAATAGGTCAGGCGATCGGGATCACGCAGCGTCGGCAGGTTAGAAGGCACACCGAAGGATTCGGTGATGATATATTGGTGCTCGACGGAGACCAGCGGCACGTTGACGCCGAAGCGGGCGGCGAAGGCGCGTGTCCATTGACCGGCGCAGACGACGACCCGCTCGCATTCGATGCGCCCCTCAGCGGTGATGACGGCACGGATCTTTCCCTTGTCGATGTCGAGATCGAGAACCTCGGTATCCTCGAAAATCGAGACGCCTGATATACGGGCGCCTTTGGCCAACGCCTGGGTGATGTCGGAGGGGTTGGCCTGACCGTCGGTTGGTAGAAAGGCGGCGCCGACGAGATCGTCAATCGTCATCAGCGGCCAGAGATCGAATGCTTCTTGCGGCGTCAGCAACTGCATGTCGAGGCCGAAGGACTGCGCAGTGGTCGCCTGGCGCCTAACCTCCGTCCAGCGCTCCTCATTGCAGGCAAGCCGCAGGCCGCCATTCATCTTCCAGCCGGTGCCGAGGCCGGTTTCCGCCTCCAGCCGCTTGTAGAGATCGACGGAGTAACCGAGCAACTGGGTGATGTTGGCGCTCGTGCGCAGCTGGCCGACGAGACCGGCAGCATGAAAGGTGGTGCCGGAGGTGAGCTTCTTGCGTTCGAGCAGGACGGTATCGGTCCAGCCGAGCTTGCCGAGATGATAAGCTGTCGAGCAGCCGATGATGCCGCCGCCGATGACCACGGCCTTTGCCGTCTTCGGTAATTGTCTCGTCATTTATTGATCCCGTTCAAAGGCTTGGTAGGCGCGCTCGAAACGAGCGAGATTCTCGGCCGTATAGGCGGCATAGTCGAAATCGATCGTGGAATGGATTTCCGAAATCATGCTCCAGAACGTCTCGCGCAGGAGCGAGGCGCATTTCATCGCGGCGTATCGTCTGATCAGCTCATCGGCTGGCGGCCGGTCGAAATAGATTTCCAGCATCAGCCGCTCGGCCGATTCCGGCAGTTCGTTGTTGGAGGCCAATCCACCAAGATCGAAAAGCGGCGTGTTGAAGCCGGCATAGTCCCAGTCGATCAGCCAAAGCCGCTTGCCGTCATCGAGAAAATTGGCTGCCAGCAGATCATTGTGGCCGAAGGCGATATCGAAAGGCCCTGCCGCTGCTTCCAGTGTCTCTGCGTTGGTGACGAGTTTCGCAAGCAAGGGAAGGTAGGCGCTGCCTGCCGCTTTCAGGTTTGCGGCATAATCGCGGATGACGTGGAAGACCCAGAAGATCATCGCCGGGCCGCGGAAATGCCGGGCGATATCGTGGTGACAGGCACGCACCAGCGGGACCACCCGGGCAAGCATGCCAGGCGCCCTGATATCCTCCGGCAAGAGCGCCCTCGCCTCGATATATTCGAGCACCAGCACGCCAGGCGAATGGTGAATGACGGCAGGCGACAGGCCGGCGGCATGTGCGGCGTGGCTGGCGGCAAGCTCGTTCTGGCGGCTGATGTGATGGATCGGAATGTCGGTGCCCAATCTCACCACGCAACGCGTGACGGCATCGCTGACCAGATAGTTCCTGTTGGTGATGCCGCCTGCTATCGGCGATATTTCGATCGAGCCCTGCCAGATGCCAAGCGCATGAATCCTATCCTCAGGCGTCATGCTCACCCCTCCTTGCGGCCCCTTCCGAAATGATGGGACAGAGCAGGATCGGCTGTCAAGCAGCGGCGGCGGCGCTACGCATTCCTTCCGGACTCGCGGGAGCGCTCCCGAGAGTCAGATCGTTTTACCGGCGGCGTCGAATACGTGGCAGCGGGCGGGATCGAAGAAAGTCTTCACATTGGCGCCCCGCTCGACCTTCTGCTGGCCGTCAAGGGCGATCGTCAAGAGCTGCCCATCCGGCGTCGTGGTGTAGAGCATGGTGGCGCCGCCAAGATTTTCGACGAGATCGACATTGACGGTCGAGAGCGTGATGGCGCCCTCTGTAAGCGAAAGATGTTCGGGACGAATGCCGAAGGTGACCTCCTGGCCGGCCTCGCCTTTCAGCCGGCGCGGCAGGCGGACGGAGTTGCCGCAGACGTGAATGCTGGTTTCGGCCTCGCCGACCTTTTCGATGCGGGCCTTGAGGAAATTCATCTTCGGGCTGCCGATGAATCCTGCGACGAAGCGGTTGGCCGGGTCGTTGTAGAGATCGAGAGGCGCGCCGACCTGCTCGATGCGGCCTGAATTCAACACGACGATCTTGTCTGCCATCGTCATGGCCTCGACCTGATCATGCGTGACGTAGATCATCGTGTTGCCGAGCTGCCGATGCAGGCGGGAGATCTCGACACGCATCTGCACGCGCAGTTCGGCATCGAGGTTGGACAGCGGTTCGTCGAACAGGAAGATGCGTGGCTCGCGCACGATGGCGCGGCCGATCGCCACGCGCTGGCGCTGGCCGCCGGAGAGCGCTTTCGGCTTCCGCTCAAGGAGCTTCTCGATCTGCAGGATCTCGGCGGCGCGTTTTACTTTCGGCTGGATCTCGGCCTTCTTGTAACCCGCCGTCTCCAGGCCGAAGGCGAGATTCTTGTAAACGGACATATGGGGATAGAGCGCGTAGGACTGGAAGACCATGGCGATGCCGCGCTTGGCCGGCGCCACCTCGTTCATGCGCTCGCTGTCGAGCAGCAGCGCGCCGCCCGAGATCTCCTCGAGGCCGGCGATCATCCGCAGAAGGGTGGATTTGCCGCAGCCCGAGGGGCCGACGAAAACGACGAATTCGCCGGGATCGATCGTCAGGTCGATGCCATGGATCACATCCATTGCGCCGTAGCGCTTCTCGACCTTCTGAAGAACGACACTGGTTGCCATCTTCTCAAAACCCCTCTCTTTTGCAGGTTACTTCGTTCTTGCGCGCCAATCGGCGTATTTCGGACTGTCGGGACCGACCGGCAGCGGCACTTCGGTGCCGCTGTCGGAAGACTGGTAGATGGCGGTGACGAGTTCAAGCGCACGGCGCGCATCCTTCGTAGTCACCGGCAGGGGTCCAGTGCCGCTGAGGAAGGCGTGGAACTGACCCATCTGGGTGGTGAAGCGCGGCGCAACGGGCTGCCAGTCGCCGACCACGCGATCGATCTTTTTCTGAACGTCGTCATTGGCGGCGATGATCTTCCAGGGATCCTTGCCCGGCGTATAGGGTTCGTGCGTGCTTTCGAAGGTGACATTCTCGAAATGCAGTCTCAGCCGGCTGATCTGTTCCTGCGAGCCGAGCGTGCAGGACAGTGAGACGAAGGCGCCGTTTTCCATCAGCAGGCTGGCGGAGGCACAATCCTCCACCTCGATATCATTGACGCGGGTGGCGACGCGGCCGAAGACCCTTGCCGCTGGACCCATCAGATGCATCAGCATGTCGTGCAGGTGCAGGGCGTGGGTGACGAGCACGCCGCCGAGTTCGGTCGCCCATTTGCCGCGCCAAGGCACGGCGTAATATTCGGGCTTGCGCAGCCAGAAGGTTTCCACGGAAGCCGTATAGGGCTTGCCGGCAATGCCGGCATCGATGATCCGTTTGGCCTTCTGGATGCCGTCGCCGTAGCGGTACTGGAAGATCGGCATCAGCACGCCTTTGGCGGTCTTTTCCGCTTCCATGATCGTATCGACGCCGGCGAGCGAGCCCGTCAGCGGCTTTTCGCAGACGACATGCTTGCCGGCACCGAGAGCGGCGACCACCTGCTCCAGATGAATGCCGGGAGGGGTGCAGATATCGATGATGTCGATCGTTTCGTCGGCCAGCAGCGTCTCGAAAGAGGTGGTGCGGCGTTCGATGCCGAACTCGTCGCCGACGGCGGCCATGCGTTCTTCGCTCAGATCGCAGATCGCCGCCACCTTGAACTTATCGGAATGCGGCAGATAGCCTTCGACGATATGCGAACGGCCAATGCCGCAGCCGACGATCGCGACGGTCTTGATGCTCATGTCACTCTTTTCCATTGCCGCCATCAGCGTTTCATGCCGGTCGTGGCGATGCCTTCGATCAGCAGGCGCTGGAAGAACAGGAAGAAGAAGAACACCGGCACCAGCGTCAGGGTCGACATGGCGAAGAGACCACCCCAATCCGAAGCGCTGGTGGAATCCACGAAGGTGCGCAGACCGAGCTGGATCGTGTAGGTGTTCATGTCGTTCAGATAGATCAGAGGTCCGAAGAAATCGTCCCAGGTCCAGATGAAGGAGAAGATGGCGGCCGTTGCCAGCACCGGCAGCGACAGCGGCAGCATGATCTTCCAATAGATCCGCCAGGCGCTGCAGCCGTCCATCATCGCTGCCTCGTCGAGTTCGCGCGGGATGCCGCGGAAGAACTGCACCATCAGGAAGATGAAGAAGGCGTCACTTGCCAGAAACTTCGGCACGACGAGCGGCAGGATGGTGTTGACCCAGCCAAGGTTGAGGAACAGCACATATTGCGGAATCAGCGTCACGTGATAGGGGATCATCAGCGTGCCGAGCATGATCGCGAACCAGAAGTTCCGGCCGGCAAAACGTAATCTGGCAAAGGCGAAGGCCGTCAGCGAGCAGGCGATGACATTGCCTGTCACGACCAGCAGCGAGATGACGAGCGAATTCCAGAAGAATCGTCCGAAGCTGACGTCGAGGCCGACCCACCCGCGCGCATAGGACGAAAAATCGATCGACGACGGAATGAGCGAAGTCGACGAGAAGATCTCGGTTTCCGGCCTGACCGAAGCCGAAACCATCCACAGCAACGGATAGACCATGAGCAGCGAAGCGGCGATCAGCAGGGCGTGGACAATGAGCGACCCGGGCAGGCTGCGTTTGGTGATATCGGATGGCGGCCTGGCCGCAGTCACGGAAGCGGTCATCTCAGTCATCGTAGTGCACCCAATAACGCGAGCTCAGGAAGGAGAAGGCGGTGAAGATCGCGATGATAACCACCAGGATCCAGGCAAGGGCCGAGGCATAGCCCATGCGGAAATTGCCGAAGGCCTCCTGATAGAGGTAGAGCGTGTAGAACAGTGTCGAGTTGATCGGGCCGCCGGTGCCGCCCGATATGATGAAGGCGGGCGTGAAGGCCTTGAAGGCTTCGATCGTCTGCACGACAGCGTTGAAGAAGATCACCGGCGTCAGAAGCGGCAGAGTGATCTTGTAGAACTGCCGGAATTTCGAGGCGCCGTCGAGGCTGGCCGCCTCATACATGTCTTGCGGGATCTGGCGCAGGCCGGCGAGAAAGATGATCATCGGCGAACCGAACTGCCAGACGGACAACGCGACCAGCGTATAGATCGAATAGTTCGGATGCGAGATCCAGCTCGGCCCTTCGATGCCAATCTGGGCGAGGGCGGCGTTGACGAGGCCGTCGCTGGCGAAAAGCTGGCGCCAGAGCACGGCGATCGCGACGCTGCCGCCGAGCAGCGACGGCAGATAGAAGATGGCACGGTAGATAGGGAGACCGCGCAGGCCGCGGTTCAGCGCCATGGCGACCAGCAAGGCAAAGGTGAGCTTGAACGGCACCGAAAAGACGACATAGGTCAGGGTGACGTGCATGGCGGCCGAGAATTTCGGATCCGCCGTGGCGATGCGCACGTAATTCGCCATTCCCACCCACCGCGGCGACTGCAGCATGTCGAAGTCAGTGAAGGAGAGGTAGAGCGAAATCAGGGCCGGCCCGAGCGTCAGCCCGAAAAAGCCGATGAGCCACGGAAGGAGGAAGAGATAGCCGGGAGCATTGGCATTCCAAAGACGCCTGAAGCGTCCTTCGGCCACGGCCCCCTGGTATCTTTCCACTGTTATGGCCCCTGCGGGCGTGCGCATCGCATTGCTCATACGGGATCAGCCTCGTGCGAGAATCTGCGTAATTTCAGTGACAAGCTGCTTGCCGCCGTCGGAGGGAGAGAGCTGTCCGAAACCGACCTGTTCGGCAATGTTGCGCAGCATCAACTCGCCTTCGCCGGCACCGGCCGGGGGCGGCGGCGGCAATTTGCCGGCGAGATCGCCAAGGCCGCTGACATAGGCCAAGGCAACCTTGCCGTTGTCATCGAGCTTCGCCGCGACGACCTCGCGCATGGCGGCCGATTCCGGAATGCCGCGCTCGACATCCAGTAGCAGAACAGCCTCGGGGTTCTTGACGAAGAAGTTGATGTAATCAACCGCCTGATCGATCGACTTCGACTGCGCCGAGACCGAGAAGAACATCGAAGGCTTGCGATAATGGCCGCCCTTCGAATCCGGCTTGATGCGCATGTAGTTGGTGAGCGCCAGCTTGTCCTTGTTCATGGCCTGATAGGCGACAAACTGGTTGGAATGGGCAAAACCGGCGGCAGCCTTGCCGAGCGACACCGTGTTGGTTTCGATATCATTCTTGTCGAGAGCCTGGATATCGGCAGGTACGCAGGCGCCGGCCGCACGGAACTTGGCCCACATGTCGTACCATTCCGATGCGTCGTCCACGTCGAAGGCGATCTTGCCGTCGGCGGTATAGAGCGCCTTGCCGCGCTGGCGCAGCCAGTTTTCGAACAGCGGTTCACCGCCGCTGCCGTCGGCGAGGCCGAACATGCCCTTGCGTTTGCCCGCCTTCGTAATTTCCGCACCCATGCGGGCGAATTCATCCCAGGTGGTCGCCTGCGTCGGCAGATCGACGCCGGCTTCTTTGAAGGCCGTTGTGTTCAGCACCGTTGCAGCCGAATTGGCGCCCAGGCTGACGCCATAGAGATGGCCGTCGACGCTGCCGCCTTCGATCTGCGCCTTGTCGAAATCGTCGAGATTGAGCTTGGTCGGCATGTAGGATTCGAGCGGCGCGAGCGCGCCGCGCCGGGCGTATTGAACGATGTAGCGATAGTCCATCTGAATGACGTCGGGCGCATTGCGGCCGGCAACCTGGGTCGCCAGACGCGGCCAGTAATCGCCCCAGCCAAGGAATTCGCCGGTAATCGAGGTGCCCGGATTCTTCGATTGATAGAGCTGCGACACCTTGTTGGTGCGGTCGGCGCGAGGCTGCGAGCCCCACCATAGGAGACGCAAGCGCGTTTCCTGTGCCAAGGCGCTGGTTCCGAGCGCCGAGAGCGACAGAAGCGCTGCGCTTCCTGCAACGAAATTACGTCTGCTAACACGTAGAGTCATGTTTTCCTCCTCCAAAGGGAAGCGCCTCCACACGCTTCCAATTTAGTTTTGCTTGCGCAAATAACTAATTGGTTACAAGCTACGAGCAAAGCGGCAAGCCTGTCAAGCGGTGTCGGTCAGAGCATGATGCCGAAAGCGCTGGAGGTCACGGCGACATCATGCTTTCAGCATTCCGCTCCAGCGGGCCGCCCTTCCAAATTCGGTTTTTACAATTTCGAACCGAAGGCTTATGAGCACAACACGTGAAGACAGGGGTGGAGCGATGAAAGACAGCGGGGGAAACAGGGACAAGAAGCAGACGCGGCGACCGTCCACGGAGCGGACGGCGCAACGCGATCCGGAGCGGACGCGCGCCGCGATCCTTGAAGCGGCAACCCGGGAATTTGCCGAAAACGGCATGGGCGGAGCCCGTGTCGACGCCATCGCCGAACGCGCCGGCACCAACAAACGCATGCTCTACCATTATTTCGGCGACAAGGAGCAGCTCTACCTCAAGGTGCTCGAAGAGGCCTATGTCGGCATCCGCACGGCCGAGCGCGCGCTGCATATCGGCGACCGCAGCCCCGAAGAAGGCATCGGCGAACTCGCGCTCTTCACTTGGCGTTATTTCCTCCAGCACCCGGAATTCCTGAGCCTGCTCGGCACCGAAAACCTGCACCGCGCCCGATGGCTGCGCCAATCCGTCCGGCTCAAGGAGCTGCATTCGCATCTGATCGGCGAGCTTTCCCAAGTGCTCGAGAAGGGAAAGAAACAAGGCGTCTTCATCGAGACCGCCGATCCCCTGCATGTCTATCTGACGATTGCCTCGCTGGGTTATTTCTACCTTTCCAACCAGTACACGCTTTCGACGATCTTCGGCCGCGACCTGATCGAGCCAGCCAATCTCAGTGCCTGGGAGAGGCATATCGTCCACGTCACCCTTGCCTCGATCCGGCGCTGATACCGAAAGCAGGATTTGACTATTGACAGGCTCGCCGCTCTTCTGCCATCAAGTAACCGTTTAGTTACCGGCTTGGGAGGGCCGGGCCAGGACGCCCGCTCCCACCGCAAAAGATTGCAGGGAGGAAAACATGGCACGCTTGGGGATCATCTTGCACGGCGTCACAGGCCGCATGGGTTACAACCAGCACTTGGTGCGCTCAATCCTGGCCTTCCGCGACCAGGGCGGCATCACGCTGAAATCGGGCGAGAAACTCGAGATCGACCCGATCATCGTCGGCCGCAACAGCGCCAAGATGGAAGATCTGGCGAAGAAGCATAACATCAAACGCTGGTCGATCGATCTCGATGCTGCGCTCGCCAATTCCGACGACACGATCTTCTTCGATGCCGGCACGACTCTGATGCGCGCCGAGCTTCTGTCCAAGGCTCTCGACGCCGGCAAGCACGTCTATTGCGAAAAGCCGATTTCCGACGATCTGCAGGTGGCGATCGATCTCGCCCGCAAGGCACGGCGCTCCGGCCTCAAGCACGGCGTCGTGCAGGACAAGCTTTTCCTGCCGGGCCTGCGCAAGCTGGCGCTGCTGAAGGATTCCGGCTTTTTCGGCAAGATCCTTTCGGTGCGCGGCGAATTCGGCTACTGGGTTTTCGAAGGCGATTGGGGCGTACCCGCCCAGCGCCCCTCCTGGAACTACCGCAAGGGCGACGGCGGCGGCATCATCCTCGATATGCTCTGCCACTGGCGCTACGTGCTCGACAACCTGTTCGGCGAAGTAAAGGCTGTCTCCTGCCTCGGCGCCACCCATATTCCCCGGCGCATCGACGAGCAGGGCAGGCCCTATGATTGCGACACGGACGATGCCGCCTATGCGACTTTCGAACTGGAGGGCGGAGCGATCGCGCAGATCAACTCTTCCTGGGCGGTGCGCGTGCGCCGCGACGATCTCGTCACCTTCCAGGTCGACGGCACCCATGGTTCTGCCGTCGCCGGCCTGACGAAATGCTGGAGCCAGCATCGCGTCAACACGCCGAAGCCGGTGTGGAACCCCGATCAGCCGCAGACAATCGACTTCTACAAGACCTGGGACGAGGTTCCCGATACGCAGGCCTTCGACAACGGCTTCAAGGCGCAGTGGGAAATGTTCATTCGCCATGTCGTCGAAGATGCGCCGTGGCCCTATGGCCTGGAAGCCGGCGCCAAGGGTGTACAGCTCGCCGAGCTCGGTCTGAAATCCTGGGCCGAACGCCGCTGGCTCGACGTTCCCGCACTGGAGTTCTGAGCCGTGACGACGATCAATCTCCCCCTCGACGGCAAGATCGTTCCCTATACGCTGACCGGCACACCGATCGAGCTGAAGAGACGCGACGCCAAGAGCTTCCCGCGCATCGCCTTTGCCGCCGCTCACGTGGTCGCCGATCCGCTCGCCGACAACGATCCCTGGCTGACGCCGGCGATCGACTGGGAGCGGACGCTGGCCTTCCGCCACCGGCTCTGGGATCTCGGCCTCGGCGTTGCCGAAGCGATGGATACGGCGCAACGCGGCATGGGCCTCGGCTGGCCGGAGGCGCGCGACCTCATCCGCCGGGCGCTTGCCGAAGCGGCCGGCCGTAAGGACGCATTGATCGCCTGCGGCGCCGGCACCGACCACCTGTCGCCGGGTCCCGACGTGACCGTCGACACGATCATCAGGGCCTATGAGGAGCAGATCGAAACGGTAGAGGCGGCCGGCGGCCGCATCATCCTGATGGCCAGCCGGGCGCTCGCCGTCGCGGCAAGAGGGCCGGACGACTATATCAGGGTCTATGACCGCATCCTGCGCCAGGTCAGGGAACCCGTCATCATCCACTGGCTGGGAGAAATGTTCGACCCGGCGCTTGAGGGATACTGGGGCAATGGCGACCACCTGAAGGCGATGGCAACCTGCCTTGAGGTGATCGAAGCCCATGCCGCCAAGGTCGACGGCATCAAGATCTCGCTGCTTTCCAAGGAGAAGGAAGTGACGATGCGCCGGCAGTTGCCCAAAGACGTGCGCATGTATACCGGCGACGACTTCAACTATGCCGAGTTGATCGCTGGCGACGAACAGGGTCATTCGGATGCGCTGCTCGGCATTTTCGACGCTATCGCACCGGCAGCGTCCGCCGCGCTCGACGCGCTTGGCCGCAAGAGCAATCACGAATTCTTCCATCTGCTCGAGCCGACCGTGCCGCTATCGCGCCACATCTTCAAGGCGCCGACCCGCTTCTACAAGACCGGTGTCGTCTTCCTCGCCTATCTCAATGGGTTGCAGGATCATTTCACGATGGTTGGCGGCCAGCAGAGCACGCGTTCGCTGACGCATCTGGCTGAACTTTTCCGCCTGGCCGACAAGGCCCGCGTTCTTGCCGATCCGGAACTCGCGACTGATCGCATGAAACAGGTGCTTGCCGTCCACGGCGTTCACTAAGTGCCGGTGCGGCAATGGGAGAGAAATGACATGCAGGTCGAAGGACTTTCGATCAATCTGGCGACGATCCGCGAGCAATGCGGCTTTGCCGAAGCCGTCGATATCTGCCTGAAGCACGGCATCACATCGATCGCACCCTGGCGCGACCAGGTCGCCAAGGCGGGTCTCGACGAAGCAGTGCGGATCGTCAGGTCGAACGGCATCAAACTGACCGGCCTTTGCCGCGGCGGCTTCTTTCCGGCGGCAACCGAGGCCGACTGGCAGAAGAACCTCGATGACAACAGACGGGCCATCGACGAGGCGGCGGCCTTTTCCGCCGACTGCCTCGTGCTCGTCGTCGGCGGCCTGCCGGGCGCTTCGAAAGATATCGTCGCGGCTCGTCAAATGGTCTTCGATGGCATTGCGGCCGTGCTGCCGTATGCGCGGGCCGCTGGCGTGAAACTTGCGATCGAGCCGCTGCATCCGATGTATGCCGCCGACCGGGCCTGCGTGAACACGCTCGGCCAGGCGCTCGACATGTGCGAGCCGCTCGGCGAGGATGTCGGCGTTGCGATCGACGTCTACCATGTCTGGTGGGATCCCGATCTTGCCAATCAGATTGCCCGCGCCGGACGCATGAACCGTATCTTCGCCCATCACATCTGCGACTGGATGGCGCCGACGAAGGACATGCTACTCGACCGCGGCATGATGGGCGATGGCGTCATCGACCTGAAGGGCATAAGACGGATGATCGAAGCCGCCGGTTTCTTCGGCGCGCAGGAAGTGGAGATCTTTTCGGCCGAAAACTGGTGGAAGCGTCCGGCCGACGAGGTGATCGCCACTTGCGTCGAGCGCTTCCGGAGCTGCTGCCAGATCTGATTCTTGAGCATTTCCGTTTCTCTTCGAAACACGAAATGCTCTATCTCTTTGTTTTTACGCAATTCCGGACGCAAAAACCGCTGCACACTTTTGCTGGAATTGCTCTGAAATCCCATTGTTTCATCACGTATGAAAGAGGAGTCATTCGATGGAGAAACGCCGTTTTGCCCTGATCGGCACCGGTAACCGCGGCACCACCATGTGGGGCAAGGACCTGCTTGCCGGCTGGCGCGAGCATGTCGATCTCACAGCCATCGTCGAAAAGAACGCGCTTCGCGGCGAGCGCGCCCGCACCATGATCGGCAGCAATGCGCCGCTCTATGACAACATCGATTCCATGCTTGCCGAGCAGAGGCCGGATCTCGCCATCGTCTGCACGCCCGACCATACACATGACGATATCATCGTGCGGGCGCTGGAATCCGGCATCGACGTCATCACCGAGAAGCCGATGACCACCTCGATCGAGAAAATTCGCCGGATTCTCGACGCCGAGAAGCGCACCGGCCGGCGGGTCGACGTCTCCTTCAACTATCGCTATGCGCCGACAGCTGCGAAGATCAAGGAGCTTCTGAATGCAGGCGAGATCGGCCGGGTGACCTCGGTCGATTTTCACTGGTATCTCAACACCAAGCACGGCGCCGACTACTTCCGCCGCTGGCATGCCTATACGGAAAATTCCGGCAGCCTGTTCGTTCACAAGGCTACCCATCATTTCGATCTGCTGAACTGGTATCTCGACAGCGATCCCGAGTCCGTCACCTCCTTCGCCGATCTGCAGAACTACGGCCGCAAGGGTCCTTTCCGCGGGCCCCGCTGCAAGCTCTGTCCGCATGCGCAGGAATGCGACTACTATCTCGATCTCGAAAAGGATCCGTTCCTCGATCAGCTTTACGAGGATCCTTCGAAGATCGACGGCTATTTCCGGGACGGCTGCGTCTTCCGCGAGGATATCGACATCCCCGACACGATGGTCGTGTCCATCCGCTACCGCAACAACGTCCATGTCTCCTATTCGCTGAATACCTTCCAGCCGATCGAGGGCCATCACCTCGCCTTCAACGGTACCAAGGGACGCATCGAGCTTCGCCAGTATGAGGCTCAGCCCTGGGAAGTGCCGAAGGAAGACACGATCCTTCTCATTCGCAATTTCCCGAATGGGAAGGAGGCGGTGGAGCGCATCGTCGTGCCGCATTTCACAGGCGGCCATTACGGCGGCGACGACCGGATGCGCAACATGATCTTCAAGCCTGACATGGAAGATCGGCTCAGCCAGCGCGCCGGCACACGGGCGGGCGCCATGTCCGTGCTCTGTGGCATTGCCGCGCTGACGAGCTCGCGCACCGGCAAGGTGGTCGATATCGCCGAACTGATGCCCGAGCTCGCCAATGACGGTTCGCCTAATTCGTTGAGAACACCGCGCTGACCGCATGGCCAGCGCAATGGCGCGCGTCAGGCGATGTTTTCGAGATCCTGCCGGCGGATCTGGTAGAGCAACGGCCGGCCTGTTGTAAAACGCTCGACCTCGTCCGCCGCCATCGCGCCGAGACGCGCCCGTTCCAGGCCGATGGCGCCGGCAATATGCGGTGTCAGGAAAACATTCGGCAGATCGTAGAAGATCGAACCCGCCTCCGGAATTTCCGGATCGGTGACGTCGATGACCGCGTCGATGCGGCCGGTCTTCAGCTCCGACAGCAACGCGGCCTCATCGATGAGAATGCCGCGCGCGGTGTTGATGAGCGTTGCCCCATCCTTCATCAGCGACAGTCTTCGCGCATCGATCATATGCCGCGTCGACGGCAGTGATGGCGCGTGCAGGGAAACGATATCCGCGCGCCGCATCAACTCGTCGAGATCGACCTTTTCCGCTCCCAGTCCGGCTGCTTCGGCCGCTCCGATCATTGGATCGAACAGCAGCACCCTGTAGTCGAAGGGTTTCAGGAGTTCGATCACCCGCCTGCCGATGCGCGAGGCGCCGACGATCCCGAGGGTGCGGCCATAGTTGCCGATCGCTTCGCGCTGCATCGGATATGTCCGATCGCGATTGCGGTCGGCGACGTAAAGATCGTGGAAGCGGAAGGCGCGTTTGCCGGCAAAGAGGATCGCGGCGAGCGTGAATTCGGCAACGGGCACCGCATTGGCCTCGGCCGCGTGGCTCACCGCTATACCGGCTTCGAAAATGGCATCATCGATGATGCCCTTCACCGTGCCCGCCGCATGGACGACGAGACGAAGCCGCGGCGCAATGGCGAGAATTTCAGAGCCGATATAGGGCGCTCCCCAGCCGGTGATCAGGATCTCCGCTTCTGAAAGCAGGCGTCTTGCCCGCGCGTCGTCCAGCCGCTGCAGCGGCTCGGGATCGCGCAGACGGCCGATCGTATCGAGCCGCCGCAGGATCTCGTCGGGCAGGACATGTTCCGTGCGCGACGGTTCCATGGCAAGGACGATGGCCGGGCGGCTCATGGCATCTGACCCGGCGCTTCGATGGCGCTGACGGTTACGCCCTTTTCCCGCACCAGCGCCTCCAGTGCCGTAATATCAGGCGCTTTCGGCGGCCGCGCCCAGGCCGAGGAAACGGCAGCGGGATCTTCGAGCGCCAGCACCGCCGTCACCAGGATGGTCTCACCTGCCGGGATCTGACCGCGCAGTTGCGGCACGATGGTCTTGGCGACGATTACATTGGTATTGGGCTGGGCCTTCTGCGCGAGTCCGGCGCGTTTGATCGACGATCCCAAGTCGAGAATGCCGGTGAAATCGGCTTCGCCGATCGCATAGGCAGCGCCATCCGAAGCCGACAGCGTGTCCAGCTCGAAATCCCGGCGGGCGATGGCGAAGCCGCCTTCGGCGACCCTCAGCGGCCGGGCCGCCCTGATCCGGTGGAGGCGGATATGCCAGGGGGCCGCGGGCGCGAGCCAGCTCTCGACGCTGACATCGGGGGAAGGTGACCATTTCGCATAAAGCACGTCGCCCGCGAGTTTTGCCTCTTCATTCGTCTCTCGCACGCGGTAGTGCAGGCCGTCTTCGCTGAAAGCCAGCATCGAATCGAAGGCGGCGAGGGCAAAGCCGCGCTCATCGGATTCGACGCTGAAGCCATAGCGGGTGGAATAGGCGAATTTGGCGTATTTCTCCGTGCCGAAACGCATCTGCAGGTTTTCCTGGCCGGAAGACAATGCGACGACATCGCTGCCCGTCCGCATGATCACCATGCCTGGATGGCGCTGGGGAACGACTGCCGACGTCTGCTCCGGCGCCTTTTCTTCAGCGGTCCAGAACGGGTGGTCCTCCGAGATCGCGAGCGGCAGAAAAGCCTTCAAGGCCCAATAGGGCGAGCCGGCGGAATTATAGCTCTCCGACATCAAGAGGTTTGGATAGCCGAAACCGATCGACAGCACGCCGTCGCGGTCGGCAATCGGCTTGTCCCTCCACCAGCGCAGATGCTGCAGGCAGAGATGCTTGACCTCACCCCAGGGCAAAGCCTCGACATCGGCAAAGGCGAGCGCTGACCAGAAGCCGGCGCAGGCAAAACGATAAGTCAGGCTGCGGCCGAACGGAATCGTCGCCCCGTCGGCGGCAAACCAGTGGCGGAAATCCCGGGCGAAAAGGACGGCGCGCTCGCGGTAGCGCTTGGCGTAATCGTCATCGACGAGCTTCGAATAGATCAGGCCATAAAAATGCATGGCGAAGGGGATGTAATGGTCGATGCGGCGCACGTTGCCGTCGCGATACCAGCCGTCGCCGATATAGAAGCCTTCGAGTTCGTGCAGATATTGTCGCGTCAGGCTGCGGTCGAATTCGGTGCCGAGACGATCGAGGGCGATATCGACGAAGATGCGGAAAAATTTCCAATTATTGTCGGCATAGTCGAACTGCCTGGCATGTTTGAGATAGGCGACGACATTGCTGCGGGCGCGCGCATCGAGCGGCCCCCAGATCTCTTCCGGCACCAGCGCCAGGGCAAAGCCGAGGGCAGCAAGCTCGACCATCCGCTGATCCCGGCCATTGACCGTTCCCCAATATTCGGGATGGGCAGGGTCGGTGCCGTTTGCCAGACCTTCGGCAAAACGATGCCAATGGGCGAAGTCGCCGCCGCCGGCGCCAAAAGGCGCCAAGCCCCAGAGCGGCCGGGCAAAGCCCTCGAGATCGGCGGCCGCCCGGTCGAAATGGGCGGCGGCGCCACTAAGCCTGACGCGGGCATTGCCCTTGGAAAAACAGGGAAGCAGCGGATCGAAGAGAGCAAGCAGCGCGCGGCTCATATCGGCGCGGGTTTCAAGCGGATTGCCGGCAAGCGGATTGGCGCTGGCGGGATCGTAAGTCATCGACACCTCTTACTGGTTCTCGGCATTGGCAACGGTCCCCCCCGGAACGGGAACGACCGCCTGGCAGATCTGGCGCGCAGCCGCTGTCCTGTTGCGGAATCGGGACAGCATCAGGGATACGGCTTCCCGCCCGAGAGCGGCACGATCGACGCGCATGGTGGAAAGCCGCGGATTGGTCATCAATGCGCAGGGCAGATCATCAAAGCCGATGATCGCGAAATCCTCCGGCACCCGCAGGCCGGCCTCAGTGACAGCTTCGAGAACGCCAACGGCAATGAAATCATTCATGCAGAAAGCCGCTGTGAAGCCGGCATTCTCGGCAAGGACCGCCGCCGTGCTTTCATGAGCCTCGCGGCTTGCGCTGCCCTGGAGCGCGAGCGAAACGAATCGCCCTTCGGCGCCGGGGACGGCGGCGACTGCCGCCTCGAAGCCGCGAATGCGTTCCCGAATCGTATGGCGGTGAGAACCGCTCAGATGCAGGATGCGGCGGTGGCCAGCGCTTGTCAGCCGACTGGTGGCTTCGTAGGCACCAAAGAAGTTAGCCGGAGAAACACCGTCGAACTGCATCCTGGGATCAGTGCCGTTGACAAGCACGGTCGGTGTTGTGCTGGCCTGCAGCCAGTCGCGCAAGGCTTCGTTGGGATCGATGCCGACGAGAAAGAGGCCCTCGGCCTCCGCAGCCCGCATATAATCACGTACGGCATCCGGCGTGATACGATCCTCGCGGGCTAGGCGAATTTCAAATGGCATTCCCGCCTCGGCGGCTCCAGTGCGCAAGCCGTCGACGATCGCTTCGTAGAAGACGCTGAGCCCGCCCGTGATGCCGTCGCTGGCGATCAGCGCCAGCCCGCCGGCAACGGCCTCGGCGGTAGGCCTGACGGGATAACCGTGGTCAGCCGCAACCTTCAAGATATGACGGCGGACGCTTTCGCTGATGCCCGGCTCATTGGCAAGCACGCGCGACACCGTCGAGACGGAGACGCCGGCCAGAGTGGCTATGTCGGCCTGGCGCGGCCGCTTGGTTTTATGCTCGTTCATACAGCAAACATTATGCAAACATTGCAAATTTGCAAGAATTTGATTAATTCTTGCAATAGAAATATTTTTGCGTACTCTATCCGGCGAGTGTCCCGGCACGCCGTTGGAGGATGGCAGAGGACATATTGGGAACAAGGAGGAATATGATGCATCTCAATCGCCGTTCATTCCTAGTGAGTTCGGCCGGCGCCGCCGCCGGCTTTGCCTTTGGCGCAGGAAGCGCTATCCCGGCCTTTGCCGAGGAGGCGCAGCTGCGCGCCATGTGGTGGGGATCCAACGACCGTGCCAAACGCACGCTCGATGTCGCCAAGCTCTATCAGTCGAAGACACCCGGCGTCACGATCGTCGGCGAATCGCTTTCCGGCGAAGGCTACTGGACGAAGCTCGCCACGCAGATGGCCGGCCGGGCCATTCCGGACGTTTTGCAGCTCGAGCCAGGAACAATCTCCGATTATTCCAAGCGCGGCGCCTGCCTGCCGCTCGACGAATTCGTCCCTTCGACGCTGAAGGTCAACAGCTTCGGCCCCGACATGCTGAAACTGACCACCGTCGACGGCAAACTCTATGGCGTCGGCCTCGGCCTCAACTCGTTTTCGATGTTCTTCGACACGGTCGAATTCGAAAAGGCGGGCATTCCGCTGCCGACGACAGATCTTACCTGGGATGAATATGCCAAGCTTGCCGTAGAACTCGCCAAGTCCTCGGGCAAGGGCGGTGGCCCCTATGGGGCGCGTTACAACTATGTGTTCGACGCGTGGCTGCGCCAGCGCGGCAAAAGCGTCTTTGCCAAGGAAAGCGTCGGGCTCGGCTTCGCGGCCGATGATGCCAGGGAGTGGTTCGACTATTGGGAGAAGCTGCGCAAGGCGGGGGGCACCGTTGCCGCCGACGTCCAGACGCTCGATCAGAACACCATTGACACCAATTGCCTCGGTCTCGGCAAATCGGTGATCGGCATGGCCTATTCCAACCAGATGATCGGCTATCAGCTGATCATCAAGAACAAACTCGGCATCACCATGCTGCCGCGCGAAAAGAAGGGCGGCCCTTCCGGACATTATTATCGCCCGGCGCTGATCTGGAGTATCGGCGCGACCACAAAGCATGGCGAAGCGGCCGCGAAATTCATCGACTTCTTCGTCAACGACATCGAAGCCGGCAAGATTCTCGGCGTTGAGCGCGGCGTGCCGATGTCGCCAGCCGTGCGTGAAGCCATTCTGCCGCAGCTGAACCCGACAGAGCAGGAAACGGTCAAATACGTCAACATGCTCAAGGATCAGGTCGGTGAATATCCGCCGCCGGTGCCGATGGGTGCGACCCAATTCGACCAACGCGTGCTGCGCCCGATCTGCGACGAACTCGCCTTCGAGCGGACTTCGCCCGCCGACGCAGCGACCCGGCTCGTCGAAGAGGGTAAGGCAACGCTTAAGGGATGATCGCTTGCGCGATATGAAAGGAGAGGCCCGCAGACGCCGGCGGGCTTTTCTGACGCCCGGCTGAAGCGCGTGTAGACCTTGATTGCGTGCTTCAGCTTGCTTCTTCCAACCTCGCCCTCGCAAACCGCGGCATGCGCGACATGGCGCTTAGTTGCCGGCCAGGCTTTTCACCACGCGCCAGTCAGGCCGGCCGAGATTGAACGGCCAGGCATGCACCTCCTGATCATTGAAATAGACCACTTCCTGAAGGTTCGGGAAGGCGCTCTGTTTCAACGTCGCGGTTTCGATCCACGGCCTCATATAGGCGTCGCCGCCTTCGTAACCGAGCTCTGCGACCCAGATGGGCTTTCCATAGCCGGCGACAAGATCATAGCCCTGCTTCAGCGCTTCTGAGAAGGTCCGGTGCTTGTTGTAGGCAAGCTCGTCGTAGCGCTCCAGCCCGAAAACCGAGAGCCCGATAAGATCGACATAATCGTCGCCGGGATAATAGTCCTGCAGGCCGGGTACACCCTTCGGCGACCACATTGTCTCGGTGCCGGGCGCCTCGTCGCGAACTATGTCCATCATGCGTCTGTAGGCGGCGATGAAGTCTTGCGGGTTCCAGCCGGCCCACGAAAACCGCCCGGATTTGTCTTCCATTTCCTGTCCCCAGCGGATGATCACGGGGCTTTTCAGCTGGGATATCATCTGCGCGATCGACCGCATGTTGACATCGTAGTCGCCGCGCAGAACCTTTGCGCGAAGCTCGCCAGAAGTCAGCCGCCGTTCAACGTCCCAGGACCAAGGCTCCACCGTTATCAGCAGGTTGCGGCCCCTGGCCAACGCATAGGCATCCGCAACGCGCAGCGTCTCCAGGTCAACGTCTTCCCAAGGCAGGAACAGGGCTTCGGTCGAGACATTGGCCTGGGCGCCGAAATCCCCATGTGGGTCGTAGGCACCGAACTTGATGCCGTCGGCGTGAACGACCGGGCGTTTGTCGATGATCGTCCGCGCGCTCGCCGCCGGGTTCGGCGCAATGCCCGCATATTGCACCTCGCTTCGGCCCGGCAACTCCGCGACGCACAACAGCAGCAGCGCGATCGCGGCGGTCGAGAGGTGATTTTTCGTCAGCTTCTTCATGGCTCACCCTCCTTTCGGGCTATCTCCTGATTCAGCAGAAACTGCTTCAGTTCATACGCCTTGGCGCTGACGGTATCTGCGGAGACGAGCTTGCGGAATTCGTCATCCTGGCGCACAGAAGAATGGCGGAAGATGTACCAATTGCCGTCCGGCTGGCGGCGCTGGTAGATCGTGTTGCCGATCTTGCGATGACCGAAACAGGTGCTGGCACGCGCAGCCCCCTCGGCATTCGTCCAGGTCGCGCGCATGCAGAGCTGGCCGAGATCGTCGACCACCCATCTGCCTTCGGCGAAGGACTGCTTGCCCTTGTCGTTGGTCCAGGCCACGAACCGCCGTCCTTCATCGAAGAAACGACCGCCGCCGGTGGCCCAGGTCCAGGTCTTGTCACCGTAGATGCGGTAGAGTTCATAGGCGCTGAGCGGCGTCGGCGGATTCTTCTCAGCGGCCTCGGCAGCGTGCGCCGCCAACGGCAGACACAGGCTGAGAGCCAGGGCTGCGCCATACAGTCTCGATTCGATGCTCATTATATGCTCCTCCTCGACACGTCCGGGTTGGCCGGTTCATACACCCTGTTGGTCCCGCCCGGTGTTTCCGAATCCATTCCACCTGAGACGAAACTTCACGGTCCTGGTCTTGCCGTGACCGGCCCCGGCCACCGCAAATTGCGATTGGCTGAAACTGATGAGCGTCTGGCCATGGGAAAGCGCCTCGAGACTGCGCAGCCCATGGCTGCCGGCCTGCATGCCGCCGGTGACACAGATCGCCAAACCCGTAGCCGTCGCAAGCCAGAGGCCGCGCGATTGCGGCAGCAGCGGCAGGCCGTTCTCGAACGCATGGCGAACGACGATTAGCACGGTTAGCGACAGATAGAGCGCGAGGTTCATCGCAGCGAAAAGATAAAAGCCCTGAGCGGCAGCGGCCTCGCCGGCGAACACCATGGCCGCGGCGCAAAGCCCCGCGAGAGCAATATAGGGCGCAACGACGCGCAGCGGCAAAGACTGCTGCTGCCTTCCCTTCGGGGTGATGCGAAAGTCGACGAAAGAACCGGAGAAATGGTCGCGAATGGCCGCCAGGCTGCCGGCCAGCGACCATGGCCAGCGCAGAAAAATGAAGGCCAGCCCTTCCCAGCCAAACAGTTTCGCGTCGTGCGGCCGGAAGGTTCCCGTGGCCCGCCAGAAGAAGGCAAAGAGCATCAGCACGATCGACAGCGGCGCGAAATGGAGCAGAAAATCCGGATAGGTCACGTTGACGAAGACCTGGCCCGTCAGCAAGGCGGCAACCGGCAGCAGGAACATCACTGCCATGACGGCGGAAAAGAGCGGATACCACAGCTGCGAAAAGACGAACTGGAATTTCAGCCGCCAGGGCAGATTGATGACGTAGCGGCGGGAATATTGCAGCAGGATGGTGACGAGGCTGCGCGACCACTGGAATTCCTGCACGGCGAGATCGACGAAATTCGCCGGGCCGTCGCCATGAGCGATCGCATCGATCGCGTGGACGCCGCGCCAGCCGCCGGCGTTCATCATCAGCGTCGTCGAATGATCTTCGGCAAGCTCGGGGCCAAGGCCCCCTATCTGGCGAAGGGCTGACGTGCGGACCGCATAGTGGGAGCCGATGCAAAGGGGCGCCCAACCATGGTTGTAACCGGTCTGCAGCGAGCCGTGCAGACTTGCCTCCGCATAGAGCCTGCCGCGCGCGACCCAACTCGTCGCGGCATTCGCATCACAGATGCTGGGTGCGGAAACATAGCCGACGGCAGGATCGGCGAAAGGGCGCAGGACTTCACGGAGATAGGTCGGTGTCGGCACATGATCGGCATCGAACTGGGCGACGAAATCGTAACGCGCATAGCCGAAATGGTCGTAGAAATAAGCAAGATTGCCTTCCTTGCACCGCGTCCGGCGCGGCCAGGTCGTGCGGTGATACTCCGCCACGCCCTTCCGCGTCGAGATCAGCACGCCGTGCTCGGCGCACCAGCGTCTGGTTTCCGCGGACGGATCCTCGTCGGCCAGCCAGACATCGAACTCGACACCAGTTTGATCGAGCATCGCCTGAAGCGTGGCTCGGACGACGGCAAAAGGTTCGGACGGCGCCTTGGTGACGACCATCGCCACGCGTCCTTCTGGCAGCCGGGCGCGCGAACCGATCGTTCTCGCATCGAGGAAGATCAGGATGAAATAGGCGGGGACAAGCGTAATCCAGGCAAGCACGACGGTGACGAGCACGAAGGCTGACCAGGAAATGATGTGGGCGGACTGACACCACCAGCTCCAGAAATAGCCGAGCGCCGCCAGCCAGCAGAGGATGCCGAAACCATAGGCGACACGATTCCACCCTGTGAACACGGGGTTAAATGGGTCCGCAGCAGCTTTCGCCGTCCTGACCCGGTGATCGATCTCCGAAACCAGGCTCATGCCGTCACCTCCAGCCCGAAGGTCGGGCCGGCCGTGCGGATGATCGTGTCGAGATCGGAAAGAGCCGGCACGAAGCCGAGCTCTGCCTTCGCCCGTGCCGTATTGGCAAAGAGGATCGGCGGGTCGCCGGGGCGGCGGGCGCGATAACGGACGGGGACTTCGCGGCCGCTGGCGCGATAGACCGCGTCAATGATCTCGCGCACTGACGTGCCACGGCCGGAACCAAGATTGACGCTGAGCGAGGCGCCGTCTGCGATCAGGTGGTTGACGGCGGCCAAATGTGCCTGTGCGAGATCGCTGACATGGATATAGTCGCGAACGCAGGTTCCGTCCTCGGTCGCATAATCGGTTCCGAAGACATCGAGCCGGTCCAGTCTGCCGGCGGCAGCAAGAAGGGCGCGGGGGATAAGATGTGTCTCGGGCTCGTGACGCTCGGCAAGCTCACCCTCCGGATCGGCGCCGGCCGCGTTGAAATAACGCAAGGCAGCGAAGCGGATGCCATAGGCAGCGGCAAAATCCTCGAGCGCCATCTCGAAGATCAGCTTGGTGCGGCCATAAGGATTGACCGGCTGCTGCAGACTTTCCTCCCGTATCGGCAACGAGGCGGGAACGCCATAGGTGGCGCAACTGCTGGAAAAAACGATCTTGTCGATTTCCTGGTCGAGACAGGCCTCGAGCAGCGTGAGACTGCCGACGACATTGTTGCGGTAATATTTCCGCGGCATGTCGACGGATTCGCCGACATAGGCATTGGCGCTGCAATGGATGACGCAATCGGGCGAAAATTCGGCCATCGTCCGGCGCAGCGCAGCGGCGTCGCCGAGTTCCCCGCGGACGAGCGGGCCCCAGCGGACGCTGTCGGCATGTCCGGTCGAGAGATTGTCGTAGGTAACGGGGATCATCCCGGCGCGCGACAGCGTTTTGCAGATATGACTGCCTATGAAACCGGCGCCGCCGGTGACGAGTATATAGCGGGGCATCTCATACGGCCTCCGCCTGTTCCGTCCCGGCAAGCAGGCCGTCGAAATATTCGACGGTGCGCGCCAGGCCGGCTTCGAGCTCGATATGAGGCTGCCATGCCAGTTCCGTCATCGCCCGTGAGATATCCGGCCGCCGCTGGCGTGGATCGTCGACGACAGCCGGAAGGTGAACGATGCGGGAACGCGAATTTGTGAGGTCCCGGACGATTTCCGCCAGGCGTCGAACGGTGAACTCGCCCGGGTTGCCGAGATTGATCGGACCGTGGCATGCGCTGCCGGCTGCCGAGAAGCGCAGAAAACCTTCGATGAGATCATCGACATAGCAGAAAGAGCGAGTCTGCTGGCCGTCGCCGTAGATGGTCAGGTCGGCGTTGCGCAGGGCCTGCACGATGAAGTTGGAGACTACCCGCCCGTCATCGGCGCGCATGCGGGGCCCGTAGGTGTTGAAGATGCGGCCGACCTTTATGTCGACGCCGTAGGTCCTGTGGTAGTCGAAAAACAGGGTTTCGGCACTGCGTTTTCCCTCATCGTAGCAGGCTCGCGGACCGATGGAGTTGACATTGCCGCAATAGGATTCGCGTTGCGGGCTCTGGGTCGGGTCGCCATAGACTTCCGACGTCGACGACTGAACGACGATCGCGCCGGTCTTGCGCGCACAATCCAAGGTGTTGACGGCGCCGAGTACGCTGGTAAGCAAGGTGCCCACCGGATCCCGTTGATAGTCGGGCGGAGAGGCAGGAGAGGCGAAGTTGAAGATCAGCGACGCTTCGATATCGAAGGGCTGACGCACATCGTGCTCGATGATGCGAAAGCGGGGGTTCGATGCGAGATGCTCGACATTTGCACGGCGGCCGGTGGAAAAGTTGTCGAGGCATATGACGCTGTGGCCGCTTAGCAGAAGCCTTTCGCAGAGATGCGAGCCAAGAAAGCCGGCTCCGCCATTTACAAGAGCGGTGCCCAGATTCTTGAGCACCGCTATGTTCTTTACTTCCGAATAGCCTTCGCCGGGAACGAAACTACGCATTACAAACTCCTCCCCACGCTTTAGTCTTTTGTATTATTTACACGGCTTACATCTTACCATACTCGGATGTATATTCATGCAATTGCGTACCAATACATGAATAAGTTCGAGGTTATTCTTCAGTAACTCATTTACTATTGAAATGATAAGGCGATTGTTATCAAGGTCAACTTTAAAAAACATAAAATATCCCAAATAATTACGCAGTTGTTCTTCAGAGTAACAAATGATTAATCATTTTACTTATTTTTTCACGTAAAACGGGAAACACGCCGTTGCTCAAACTTTGCTCAATAAAGATGGGATAGAAGAAGGAGAGGTCGGCTTCGCAGGGCTGCGCCACCGGTCTTGCATCCGGAAGCGTCCTATGAGAGGGATTTGGCATGTTCAAAAATCGCGCCACAGCCCAGCCGAAAGGCTGGCGTCCATTTCATTTTGCGATGCTTGCGGGGGGAGTGACGCTTCTTGCGATCGGAGCGACGGCTTGTGCGGTCGTTGACGACGACATGGCCGCTATCGCGAAAAAGAATGTTGTCGTCGTCGAGACGCGACCCGTTTCGAAGGCTTACGCCTACCCGGAAAATCGAACCGCTCGGCCTGTTGCGGCACGAGCCCGCATCGTCGCCTATCACGGGTCCGCGCCCTATATCTGCTCTCCAAGCGGCTTCGGACAGAAGTCGCGCTGCTTTGCCCGTCGCTCGACCTGAAGCAAAAGCGCAACCCAAGCGCAACTCAAAGTATGATAGCGTTCTTTGCGCGCCTGAAAAAGCGCGGCGCTATCGATCAGTTGCGCCACCGGCTGGACATGTCGTCATCGCCGACCGGATGGTCGTTGAAGAAGCGAGACGCTGCTTCCGTACGGTTTCGCACGTTCATCTTCTTATAGATGTTGCGGACGTGAACCTTCACTGTGTTTTCGGAAAGATGCAGCTTGTCGGCAATAATCTTGTTCTGCGTCCCCTTGCAGATGAGATCCAGGATCTGAACCTCCCGGGTCGTCAAGGCGGAGATGCTGTCGCGTCTCAGCTTGAGCGCATTGTTGCGGGCGGCATCAACCGACTTGGTCTGATAAAGTGAGGGCTCCAGTTGGGTCCCCTTATTGGTGAGGCGGTTGAGAAGCGCCGAGGGAAAATGCTCCCCGCCCTTCATCAGCAGATCCACCGCGGCCATGAAGACATCAAGCCGAAGATTAAGCGGCAGGACGCCGTCGATGATCCGTGCCTCGACCAAACGGCTGACATACGGCTCCATCATGTCGATGGCCTCGACGACAAGTCCGATCGAGGTTTCCGGATGATTTTCCCTGACCGCCTGCAGCGCTTCTTGCAACTCGGGCGTAGGTATATGGTAAAATAAAACCAGTTTTATATCGCTGCTATCCTTTGCCAGCATCGGAGTTGCGTTCGTTATGCTTGGCACATCGCAATTTGGAAATTTCTTTGCCAGCGCCTCCACCATGCATTCTGAAAACAGATCAGCCTTGGCTACAACAAGGATAGTATCTCCGGACGGGCTAGACTTTCTCGCCTGGTCCGCATTCTCCATTCCTGAACCTGTCATGAACATATACGCCTCCCCTAGCGGTACACTTTACTCAAACATGCAGCGATGGCAGGTATAAGATAGTATGAAATGCCGGTCCTATTGTGTCATCGCCTTTTTCTTTAGACATTTCTTAATTATGTTAATACGGATTGAGAAGGAAGGAAATGGCCCAAAGTGATTAGTTTTAGGGAGCGAGAAACAATAAGATACTACGTAACGGTTGTATTTTTGCTCACCCTTATACTCCGAGGTTATATTTGCCCCTACTATAGATAATTCAGTGAATGTAATATTTCAGTACAAATTGTAATATTTTTTCGTCCGCCCCTGATGATTACGAGGCTCGCAAGTTGTCACCCAACCCGGTCACTCCTGGCAAAAGCCTCGCGTTCCCGGCTGCTTATGCCGGGCCGTGATCTCTGCAAGGCCAGCGCTGCGCTCGAACGTGTCCGGTCGGTCGCCGAGGCAGCGCATCGCAGAGGCTGATATCGTCCAGAGGCCCTCCGTGCGCTGGAACAGGGGGCACCAGCAAGATGAAGAAGGCGCGGCGTCTGCACTGGCGCACCTGCGCGGCTGTTGAAATGCACTCGACCGGGCGCATCATCACCATGCTCTTTGATTTTGAGCTGCAATCGCTGCTAAAGAGGCGTGAGCCTATTTTGCACTCCTCAGCGAGACGTCATGCAGATCGATGCGGACAGGGCAGAACGGGAACGGCTTCTGGCCATTCTCGATTTCTGGCATAAGATCGAGTTTTTCATACCTTATGATCTCTCCACTCGCCTCGTCTCGGGCGAAGGACGGACCGTCTTCTGGCTGCATGCAGAGACGCTCTTGCAGGACAGCGCTGCACTCAGCCGTCCTGTCATACCCGAGGAGAAGCAGATCACCGGCTTTACCTTGTTCCTCGGCGTTTTCACCAAATCCGAGATCTCCGACATCCGCAGGCACTTCGACAGCGCTGCGGTCGACATTGCCGAGTATGAGGATGCCGAACGCAGCGATCTCGATGGCGATACCTGCTTTGCCAGCCTGCAGCTTACTCCGCTCGGACAGCCGATGTTCGAAACATTTTCCGTCTCGACGCTTCCGTGGGCCCTCGGACGGGTACGGAAAACCGGTCTCTCCTCGCTCAGCCATGAGGCATTTGCCAACGGCAAGCGGCCGCTGTTGGAATTGCTTCAAAACTTTCAGGCGCAGCGACAGCTGGGGTCTTCATCCTTCGAGGCTGCCACCGATCAGCCGATCGATGCCGGCGAAATCGTGGCGCTGCATGAATTGCTCTGCGATTGGGCAGGTTTTGCCTCACGCCAGGAAAAGCCCATCGCCGCCGTTGAAATACGCTACCGCGACAGGTCGGAAAGACCCGAGCTCATCTCGTTGCCGCCTCAACAGGAGGATCATGCACCTAACGCCGATGAGGAAGACGAAAGTGCCAGCCTTGATGAAGACATTGGCATTCTGAACAGCTTCTTTATCGAGGATATCGAACGGGCGATGATCTGCGTCAAGCAGGGCAATGTCCCGGAGCCGCTCCGGCGGTACCTCAACCCGCCGGCAGATGAAAATCGGGTCGACCTTTATTCGGAAGAAGGACGCCGGGCGATCATTCGGGCGCTGCATCCCGGCAATCTCAACCGTGGACGCTGGCTGAGCGAGCCTCATCTCGCAATGAGCCTCATGCAACAGTTCGCGATCAATGCGGCGATCGCCGGTCTGTCGGAAACGGGATTATTCTCGGTCAACGGCCCGCCGGGCACCGGAAAGACCACGCTGCTGCGTGACATGTTCGCGGACAACATCGTTCGGCGCGCCCGGGTGCTCTCCTCCCTGACGACGGCGCGCGACGCCCTTGACGGCTCGCCACGCCGTGTCGGTTTTACGGATCGGAGCACCGCCTCCATATCGGCGCTGATCCCAGCCCTTGCCGGGTTCGAAATGGTCGTCGCCTCCTCTAACAATGCCGCCGTGGAGAATATTTCGCGCGACCTTCCCTAGCGGAGCTCGATCGCGAGCACGTCTTCCTTTCAATATTTGCAGACGGTTGCACACAAGATCGCCTGCCAGAAAGACAACGGAGCGGTCGTCAAGCTCCCTGACGGCGACCGCCCATGGGGGTTGATCGCCTGCGCGCTCGGCAATTCCAGGAACCGCCGGGCCTTCAAAGAACGTTTCGCCTTCATGGAGATCGCCGAAAGACCGAAGCCCGGCTGGTCGGGCGCCGCAAAGCCGCAGACCATCTGGGAATGGTTGAAGAGCTATGAGGGGCCAAGCTTCGCCGAAGCGGCATCGGCTTTTCATGCCGCCGACGAGATGGTTCGCGAAAAGATCAGCCAATATGCGCGCTATGCCGATCTGCGTGATGAGATAGCGCCCGTTTCGCAGGATGCATTCTGCCGCGAAGCGCTCGAGAGGGTGGCTGTCGCCGCGGACGAAGTTTTGCATGCGCAGAATCGATGCGACATGCTGGCGACCGAAATGCGCCGCATCGCCGACGGTTTGTCTTATCTGAAGGAGGAGGAACAGCTGCTCGACCGCAGCGCCCCTGCGCGATGGAGGAGAGTGCTCTCGACCAACCCGGCCCGGCAGCATCGCCAGGATGTCATCACCAATGCGCGGAAGCAGCTGGAACTGCGCAAGGCGCTGGCCGAATGCGAAGATCAGCTTGCGAAAACCGATAAACCCACATTGGAACGGGCTTTGCGAGAGCATGACCGGGCCGAACGGGCACTGCGGTCACGACGGAAAATCTGGTCTGCGAAAAAAGAGGAACTCGAGCGGCTGGGGGAAATTCTCGATCATCCCGCCGCACCGGAGCGTCTCACCGATCTCGATGAGGATCAGGTGCAGATCGACGGTCTCTGGCATCAGGACGAACTGGCGGCTCTGCGTTCGGCATTGCTGGAAGCAGCGTTGACGCTGCATGAAGCTTGGTTGGCCGACGTCGGCAGGAAGGGCGGAGGTTTTGGCGGAAATATCGTTGCCGTCACCAAAGTGCTTTCCAACAACAATCCCGTCGATGACAAGCACATTGCATCGATCTGGCAGAGCCTTTTCATGATCGTTCCGATCGTCTCCACGACATTCGCGTCTTTTGCCAAGCAGTTCCGCGGGCTTGGGCCCGGCTCGATCGGCTGGGTCTTCATCGATGAAGCCGGCCAGGCGGTACCGCAGGCGGCGGTCGGGGCGTTGATGCGGGCACGCCGCGTCATGGTGATCGGCGATCCCTTGCAGATCGAACCGGTTTTCACGCTCCCCAGCGCGCTGATTTCAGGCGCTTCGGCTCTTTCACCCCACACGGCGGCAGGCCAATATTCGCCGAACAGGGCGTCTGTGCAGATGCTGGCCGATGCCGCCAATCGCTACGGAACGACGCTTCAGGGCGAGGAGGCAGATGGGCTCTGGATCGGCAGCCCGCTCAGAGTGCATCGACGCTGCATCGATCCGATGTTTAGCCTTGCTAATCAGATCGCCTATCGGAACAAGATGATCTTCGGGGTGGAAGAGCGCCGGCCGGCCGGCGACGCATCGCCCTTTTATGGCGACAGCGCCTGGATCGACGTAAAGGGCAAGGTCTCGGGCAAACAGGTCGTTGCCGAGCAGATAGACTTCATCGTCGACCTCCTCGCCGCGACTTATCACCGGGACGGTGCATTGCCGGACATCTACATCATCTCGCCGTTCAAGGAGATCAAGACCGGTTTGAGACAGGCTCTTTCTCATGCGGTCTGGATCGACCAAGACGGATATGCGCGCGGATCTCCAGCGAAACTACAGAAATGGCTTCAGGAACGGGTAGGCACGGTTCACACCTTCCAGGGCAAGGAAGAAGATATCGTTTTCATGGTTCTC